>JAVBTC010000049.1:0-18527 GCA_031556405.1 Rhodocyclaceae bacterium | reverse complement strand
CGGATGCCTGCCTCGACCACGGTGAGCGCGGTCATGTTGACGATCCGCCGCACGGTCGCGGTGGGCGTCAGCACATGCGCGGCACGAGCGGTACCGAGCAGGATCGGGCCGATGGTGAGATTGTCGCCGGCGGCGATCTTCAAAAGGTTGAAAGCGATGTTCGCGGCATCCAGCGTCGGCATGATGAGCAGGTTGGCCTGCCCCTTGAGCCGCGAATTGGGGAATTGCTGCGCGCGGATTGCTTCGTCGAGCGCGGCGTCGCCGTGCATTTCGCCTTCCACTTCGAGTTCCGGCGCCCGTTCGTGCAACAGCCGCAGCGTTTCGCGCATTTTCAGCGCGGAAGGCGTATTCGCGGTGCCGAAGGAGGAATGCGACAGGAGCGCCACTTTCGGTGTCATGCCGAAGCGGCGCACTTCCTCGGCGGCCAGCAGCGTCGTGTGTACCAGTTGTTCCGGGCTGGGATCGTAGCTGACGTAGGTGTCGGCGATGAAGACGGTGCGTCCCGGCAGGATCAGCACATTCATTGCCGCGTATTCGGAGACGCCGGGTTCGCAGCCGACCACCTGACGTACGTAGTAGCGGTGCAGGTCGTGCTTGCCGAAAACGCCGCAGATCAAGCCGTCCGCGTAGCCGAGCCGCACCATCAGCGAACTGTAGAGCGTGGCGCGGCGGCGGACTTCGCGCTGCGCGTAATCCGGGGTGATGCCGTTCCTTTCCATCAGGCGGTGGTATTCGCGCCAGAATTCATCGAAGTGGCGGTTGAAGAATTCGCAGCGGTCGCCGTGGATGACTTCGAAGTCGACGTCTGGACGGATGCGCAGGCCCGCTTCCTTGATCTTGCGCGCCATTTCCTCGCGCCGCCCGATCAGGATCGGATGCGCGATGCCTTCGTCGCGGATGATCTGCACCGCGCGCAGCACGCGTTCTTCCTCGCCTTCGGCGAAGACGATGCGCTTGGGCGTGCTCTTGGCCTGTGTGAACACCGGTTTCATGATCAGGCCGGAGTGATAGACGAATTCGTCCAGGCTTTGCAGGTAGGCGGGCCAGTCGGCGATCGGGCGCGCCGCGACGCCGGATTCCATTGCCGCCTGCGCGACCGCCGGAGCGATCTTGACGATCAGGCGTGGATCGAACGGGCGCGGGATGATGTATTCCGGCCCGAAGCCGGAGGGCTCGCCGCCGTAGGCGGCAGTGACGATTTCGGACTGCTCCGCACGCGCCAGGTCGGCCAGTGCCCGGACGGAGGCGAGCTTCATTTCCTCGGTGATCGTCGTTGCGCCGACATCGAGCGCGCCGCGGAAAATGAACGGGAAGCAGAGGACGTTGTTGACCTGGTTCGGGTAGTCGGAGCGGCCGGTGGCGATGATCGCGTCGTCGCGCACGGACTGGATTTCCTCGGGCAGGATTTCCGGGTGCGGATTGGCGAGCGCGAGGATCAGCGGTTTTTCCGCCATCCGCGCCACCATATCCGGTTTCAGCACGCCGCCGGCGGAAAGGCCGAGAAAGACGTCGGCGCCGTCGATGATCTCGCCCAGCGTGCGCGCGGGAGTGTCCTTTTCATAACGGGCCTTGATCTCGTCCATCTCCTCGGTACGGCCTTTGTAGACCACGCCCTTGATATCGCTGACCCAGATGTTCGAAACCGGTACGCCGAGCATCACCAGCAGGTCGAGGCAGGCGAGCGCCGCGGCGCCGGCGCCGGAAGTTACCACCTTGACCTTGGTCGGGTCCTTGCCCTGCAGGTGCAAACCATTCAGGAACGCGGCACCGACGACGATCGCGGTACCGTGCTGGTCGTCGTGGAAGACCGGGATCTTCATCCGTTCACGCAGCTTTTTCTCGATGTGGAAGCACTCCGGTGCCTTGATGTCCTCGAGGTTGATGCCGCCGAAGGTCGGTTCCAGCGAGGCGATGGTTTCGATCAGTTTGTCCGGGTCGTGCTCGTTGATTTCAAGATCGAAGACGTCGATGTTGGCGAATTTCTTGAACAACACGCCCTTGCCTTCCATCACCGGCTTCGCGGCCAGCGCGCCGATGTTGCCCAGGCCGAGCACGGCGGTGCCGTTGGTGATGACGCCGACGAGGTTGGCGCGCGAGGTGAGTGTGCTGGCTTCGCCAGGGTCGCGGACGATTTCCTCACACGCGGCGGCGACGCCCGGCGAGTAGGCCATCGAGAGGTCGTACTGGTTGGTGAGTTGCTTGATCGGCTGGACCGAGATCTTTCCCGGCCTGGGCTGGCGGTGGTAATGCAATGCGGCATTACGCAGTTGTTCCTTGCTTTTGTCCTTGGTCATGGAGGGATCCTGTTCTTGGCGGTGTGGGGGCGGCGCGGTAAATCCTTTCAATCATAACCAGCTTGCGCCGTGCCGGAAAGCGCGGCGGGGAACGTGCTGTTCGAGGAAAGGAAGGAAGCGGGTAAAAAATGTGCATTGCTGCGATAATCGCGGAACGGTCTATTCCGAAGAGATAAAGAATGAAAGAAAAATGGCATGGGGAAAAGGTCTGCCTGCCATCTTCTCCATATAGGGAGGTGGAGATAATGGCTTCCAAATATAGCGTCCCATTTCCATGGTGGCGCATCTGGCTTTTTCCGGTGATCACAGTCATATGGTCCGCCGCGCTGGGGCTGCTGGGGTCGTTTTTACTTCTGCCGGCGGGGGAAAGGCTCGCGAACGTAGGCGCGGAAATTCCGGATTCGCTGGCTTTGATCCTGCGTAACGCGAACTGGTTATGGCTGCCGACGGTGGTTGCATTGTGCCTTTCCTATGCATGGTTGAAGCCATTCTTCCGGGAGGGATGTCCCGGCGGCAACGCGGAGAAAATCGCCTCGGCTTTCCGTCTGCTTTGCCTGGTCGACGGGCTTGTTTTTCTTTACATCATCGCGCTGTTCATTTCGCAAAGCACATGGATGTCATGGCTGGCGGCGGCATTTGCGGCATTTCTTGTATACATCTGGCTGAAGTCGTCGTTCCGGGGTAAGCGCTCCGGAACGAACGCGGGAATTACCCTGGCCTATGCCTTGCTCGGCGCCTTCTTTTTTCTTGCCGTTCTCATCTTGATCTTGTCTATTCGGATGCCTTTGCGCGGTGTTTCGTTTGTGGATTGATGAGTATGTCCGCCGTTCCGGATCGTTGCCGCCTTGCATCGGCGGCGGCAACAGTGGAAATTTTCAAATGGAGCAGGCGTCTCTTGTCGTCGCCGGCAATTTTACGTAATATTCTTTTTGGATAGCTTGCCGCCGGGCATAGGTAGTGTTTCGACGGTGTTTCTCTTTCATCAACCGGGAGCCGCACGGATGTTTCGATCTGTCTTGCAGTATCTGCGCATTTTCGCCGTCTTTGTTTTTGGAGGTCTGCTGTTCGCCTGCGCGCAGGCGCAAACCGCCCCCGCAAAAGGGGAAAAAGGGAATGCCGCTCCGGCGAATCTCGTCGTGCGTTATTTCTCCGATGCGGATCTGCAGGCGGAAACGCGGCAGCAGTTGCGCGAAATCCGGCGCGCGCTCAATGATGCGCTGACGCTGCCTGTCGCCGAATTGCGCAAGCGGCGTTATGCGGATTACACGATGGCGCCTGATCGCTGGACGTTCGGGAAACTGGTCGGTTCCTATTTCATGAGCACGCAGCCGGTGGATCCCGAGTCGAAAAAATTCTACGAGGACAGCAAGAAACCGGAGGCGACAGAGGTGCTGAAGCGCAGGCTCGCCGAAGTCGAGGAAGCGATTCCCCACGGCGCCGGAGAATAAAGATTCAGGCAGTCACAACCAACATTCATTAATGAAGGGAGATCACGATGGCACAATGCCCGATCCATGGAGCAAGAAGAGCAGATACATTGAATGCTGCATTGAACGAATCCTTTTGTGCTAAGTGTGCAGGAGAGATTCAAACCGCGCAGGCTTCAGTCAACCAGCATGTCGATCCGAAAGCCTGTTTCATCAACTATGCAAGTAGCAGTGCCGGTTGGGTTAAGATCAACGGTACAGGTTGTGCGCATTGGGTGGCGCACCAGCTTGGCATTACCCGTGGGTCTTACCGTTGCCATAAAAAATATACGGTGCGTGTCCCCGACCTAGTCAACGGGTTATCCGAAGTCGCACTTAGCGATTTGCAGATCAACGATATCTGGGCCAATGCCAACCTTGATCATTGCGGACTGGTTTCGAAAATCGAAAACACGAACGGAACAAAAAAAATCACGATCAAACATTGCTCGAGCAGTCAGGGTAGGGTCGCCGAAAACGACTTCGCCACCTATTTCCACAGTGGTGGCAAGTTCTATCGCAACGGCTAGAAGTTATCTGCCTGCGGTTCGGGATTTCCTCGGAATTTCCGGATGCGTTGCCCTTTGGTTGCGGCGACGCATCCGGTTTTTTCCGGTCATTCTTGTGCTTGGTAGTGGGTAAAAAATTTCCGGACGTACCATTTCAGGGGGAAACGTTTAATGGATTTATCGCGCTCTGCCTGCGTTGTCGCCGTGACTATCGCACCATGAGCGGTTCGCGGCGTTCACCTTATGCGCCGCCGCAGACGGCGGTGGAAAACGTGCGGAGAGTTGCGCCTCCACAGCGGCGCTCCTGGACGCTTCCCGTCATGGCAACGATGTTGTCCATTGCGTTGGGATTGGTGGGAACGTTCGTTGTGCCGGCTTTCGAAAATGTTTTTACCAGTTTTGGAAACGATCTGCCGTCTGCCACGGCAGCCGTGCTTCGCGGCGCAAAATGGTCATGGTTGCCAACGGTGGCTGCGCTGGGATTGTCATTGTTGCGGGCCATTACGGGAAATCCGGCGCAAGGAAAAACCGCGAGAAGCATCCGGAATGCGTTCATTGCTCTGTGCGTGATCGATATCATCCTGTTCGTATACGTCATCCGGGCGCTGTACCTGCCGATCTTTCATCTCGGAAGCATTGTGTGAACGCGGGTTCATACGGCGGAAATCTTCAATCGTGCGGTTATGGACGCTGCATCCCAAGTACCTCGACCCGCAGGGGCTGGTAGCGCTGTGGCGCGAGGGATTGCTGGCGCGGAAGGTATTGCGCGGTGAAACGCGTGGATACCGGCATCATCCGCAACTGGAGCGTTTCAAATTCCACGTAGCGCCGCTTTTGGCCATTGATGCCTATCTCGCCATCGTTTATGTGGAAGCGGCGGAACGAGGATATCGCTTCGATCGCGGCAAGATCACGCCGGTTTGCGAAGTGGGGCTGATTCCGGCAACGAGCGGGCAGGTTGCCTATGAGTGGCAACATCTCCTGCATAAGCTTTCATCCCGCAGTCCCGCATTTTATGAATGTTGGCAGGCGCTCTCCGTGCCGGAGGCTCATCCTCTGTTCCGTCTTTGCAACGGCGGGATCGAATCCTGGGAACGCGCGGCATTGCACGGATAGCGCTTCGTTCGCGCGCTTGCGGTCACCGCGTGTGCAATTGCTTCCGGACATCGGCGCACCGGTCGGCGGTAAACGCTTCTTCCAGCATATCCAGGAACACCCGCGTCTTGGCGGGCATCAGGCGCCGGCCGGGGAAAACCGCCCAGGCGGAAAATTCGGGCAGACTCCATTCCGGCAGAAGCCGGATCAATTCTCCGCGCCGCAGCGCCGCCATCGCGAAAAAATCGGAGACGGCGGTGATCCCGGCGCCGATGCACGCGAGCCGGATCAGCATTTCCGGCGCGTTGACGGCGATGCGGCTGGGAGGCAGCCCTTCCCAGCGCGCCTTGCCCCGGGTCAACGACCACGGGTTCGGCATCCCGTCGCGTCCGAGCAGGCAGAGCGCGTCATGCCGCATCAGCGCCTCCGGATCGTCGGGCAGGCCGCGCAGCGCGGTATAGGCGGGGGCGGCATAAAGCCCGGTACTGAAGGTGGCAATGCGGCGGGCGGCGAGCGTCGCGTCGTCGGGCAGATCGCCGACACGGATCGCCAGATCGAAATTTTCCCCCAGGAGGTCGACGCGGCGCGGCGAGAGATCGATTTCAAGCCGGATCGCCGGATACCGCGCGACGAATTGCGCGATCAAGTGCGTCAGAATCAGGTTGGCGAAATCGCCGGGGGCTGAAATGCGCAGCCGCCCGCTTGGCGAGGCCTGGCGGTTCTGTGCGAATGCCGTTGCGGCTTCGACTTCGGTGTCGACCTGGCGCGCGTGTTCGAGCAGTCCGGTGCCGAATTCGGTGAGCACCAGCCGTCGCGTGGTGCGCAACAGCAGCCGCTCGCCGAGCCGGGCTTCCAGTTGCGAGAGACGGCGCGAGAGCGTCGATTTGGGCAGTCCGGCGCGTTGCGCAGCACGGCTGAAACTGCCGGCTTCGACGATGCGGGCGAAAAGAAGAAGATCGTTGGCGTCGATATCCATGGGATGGATCTTTCGAGAGGGCTGCCGATAGGTTGACTGCGTTTATGGCGTGTTTTATCGGTGAGCGTACGAGGCGAGGCAATCGATAGCCCGTATTTCTGTATTGTTCCTTGGATGGAACAATATAATCCATTTTTCCGTCTTCCGTTTCTTTTTTGCAGGTAATACAGTGAGGGCACACAGATTTTCCGGAAACTGCTTCATTCCGGGTTTTATCCAACCCCGCTTCTCAACCTGAAGGAAACGCAAAATGAACATTCTTCAAATCAATTCCAGTGTCCGCGGCGACGCTTCCCATTCTTCCCGTCTTGCCGATGCGGTTTCGAAACGTTTACGTGCGGCGCATCCGCAGGCTCGTTTCGTACTGCGCGACCTGATGCGGACGCCGCATCCAGCACTCGACGAGAGCGCGTTGCAGGCGCTTTTTACACCGGCGGAGCAGCGTACCCCGGAACAGGCGGCACGAGTCGCACTCGACGACGCACTGATTGCCGAAGTACAGGCGGCCGACGTATTGGTGCTGGGAGTGCCGATGTACAACTTCGGCATTCCAGTGCAATTGAAGAACTGGATCGACGCGATTGCACGGGCGCAGGTGACGTTCCGCTATACCGAAAACGGCCCGGAAGGTTTGCTGAAGGGGAAGAAGGTATATGCCGTCATGGCGCGCGGCGGGCTGCACCGGGGCAATGGTTCCGATCCTCAGACGCCCTATCTGCAACGCATACTTTCCTTCCTCGGGATGGACGACGTCCATTTCATTTACGCCGAGGGAATGGCGATGGGCGCGGAAATGGAACAAAAGGGCCTTGCGGAGGCCGAAGCCGAAATTGCCACGATTGCCACGATTACGGCATGAAGAAATCGTTTTGGAAGGAGAACACACATGAACGCACGTGACCCCATCGACCTCGTTCCGGAACGGGTTTCCCGTTCGCGCGGCGTCGAATCCATCGTTGCCGGACAGCAGGTGATGGACGGTGCCGGCGTCAAGATTAACCGGGTACTTTCGGGGGCGCTGCAACGGCGGCTCGATCCATATCTGATGCTCGACGCTTTCCGCAGCGACGATCCCGACGATTATCTGGCCGGTTTTCCCGACCATCCCCACCGGGGATTCGAGACGGTTACCTACATGATCGCCGGACGCATGCGTCACCGCGACAGCGCCGGACATGAAGGCTTGTTGCAGAACGGAGGCGTGCAGTGGATGAATGCCGGGCGCGGAGTGATTCATTCCGAATTGCCGGAACAGGAAGGCGGCACGATGGAAGGATTCCAGCTCTGGCTCAATCTGCCGGCCGCGACGAAGATGTCCGACCCATGGTATCGGGATATTCCAGCCGAGGCGATTCCGCAGTTCGTCACTGCCGAGGGAGCACTGGTACGTGTGATTGCCGGCGCCAGCCATGGAGTCTTCGGTGCGGTCCGGCGTGAAATCACCGAACCGTTGTACCTGGATGTCGAGCTTCCCGCCGGGGCCGGATTCGCGCAGACGCTTCCGGCGGAGTGCAATGCCTTTCTCTATGTTTATCGTGGAGAAATCGAGGTAGTCGCGGATAACGGCGGAGACCGGAGCAGCAAGGGCGTAGCGCATGCCGTGGCGGAACGGCGGATGGCGATTCTTGCATCGGCAGGGGAAACCGACGGCGTGGCAGACGGCGTGATCGTAAGCGCCACGCGGGCGGCGCGGTTCCTCCTGATCGCCGGCAAGCCGCTCAAGGAAGCAATTGTTCAGTACGGACCGTTCGTGATGAATACGCGCGCGGAAATCGAGGCGACCTTACGCGACTTCAGAGACGGACATTTCGCTGCCGCTTGAGTTTTTCCCATTTCCAGTGCATGTTGCCATGCGGGTAATCCAATAAATTCTAAATTTTAGTTAAATTTGTTTTCATTGTTGTAGATAGTTCCATTTTTGAATTATTTTTAGATTTTTAGAATAAATATTTGGAAAGGTGGTTCTCCGATTCGGAAAAACCATCCTTCCCAATATTTTGTTATCGTTCCAACGTGTATGGCGGCTTGCATAAGAATTCATTCTTTTCCGGCTTCGCCTTGCAGCATCGTTTCTACTGTCCGCAACTCGTTTTCGCATCCCAATTTTATGTGGGCCGCCATGACGAGGACTCGGAGCCGCAGAACCAGTATGGGCGCCAATCGGTATCACGGTAGTACCGCGACAGGCGGTATGTTCATTTTTACGATGAAAATAAGGAGACGGCCATGATGCAACCCTCCCTTCCCTTGAACGACGAATCACACATTCCACAACTTGGGTTCGGCACCTGGCAGACCCCGGAAGAAGAAGCGGCCACCGCCGTTTCCACCGCACTGGCGACGGGCTATCGTTTGATCGATACCGCTTCCATTTACGGCAATGAAATGGGCGTCGGCGAAGGAATTTTCAGATCCAGCGTGCCGCGCGAAGAAATTTTCGTTACCACCAAGCTATGGAATAACCGTCAGGGCTACGATGAGGCGTTGCGCGCTTTCGACGAGAGCCTGCGGCGGCTGCAACTCGATTACGTCGATCTGTATCTGATCCATTGGCCGATGCCGCATCGGGATCGTTATCTCGACAGTTGGCGTGCGTTGATCACACTGAAGAAAGAGGGGCGTGCACGTTCGATTGGTGTTTCCAATTTCCAGGTTCCGCACCTGCAACGCTTACTGGACGAAACCGGTGTGATTCCGTCGGTAAACCAGATTGAATTGCATCCGTATTTTCAGCAACGCAACCTGCGCATGTTCCATGCCCAGCATGGAATTCTCACCGAATCCTGGAGTCCGCTCGGGCAGGGTGCTTTGCTGCGCGACGCGACGGTTCTGCAAATCGCGGAAAAACACCAGAAAACGGCGGCACAGGTCGTGTTGCGCTGGCATCTCGACAGCGGCCTGGTCACGATTCCTAAATCGGTCAATCCGGCGCGTATCCGCGAAAATTTCAATATTTTCGATTTCCGGCTCGACGCCGAGGATATCGGCCTGCTGGGCGATCTCGACGATCCGAAAGGGCGTATCGGCCCCGATCCCGACACCGCCGATTTCTAGCGTTCGTTTCGGCATCGACGGCGGGCGGCGGCGGAAAAAGATTCCCGATCTCCGCGTGGGCATTCCTGCCGAAGGGAAGCGCCTGCGGCTATTTCAGCAAGGTCTCGCGGTGTTCCGCCTGATATCGGCGCAGGATGTCGTAATAAACGCGCACGTTTTCCGCCATCACCACCGCCTCGCCGCCGCGCGCACGGCCAGCTTTCAGACGCTGGTAGTACTGCGGGCGCGAAAGCAGCGGCAGCACGGTTTTCATTTCGTACCAGGAATCCGCATCCTTGTTCAGGCTTTTGGCGATGGCGCGGGCACCGTTCATATGACCCATCCCGAGATTGTAGGCGGCGACCGCCATCCAGGTCCGGTCGGGTTCCTGCACCGTGTCGGGCAGGGACTGGCGCAGGTTGACGAAATATTCCGCTCCGGCGTAAATGCTCTGTTTCGGATCGAGACGGTTGGTTACGCCCAGATGGTCGGCGGTATCTCCGGTCAGCATCATCATTCCGCGTACGCCGGTATAGCTCGTCGCCAGAGGATCCCAGTGCGATTCCTGGTAAGCGAGCGCCGCCAGAAGGCGCCAGTCGATCCCCGTTTTCGTCTGTGCCTCACGGAACAGATTACGGTATTGCGGCAATACCGTGCGCGTGCGCTCGATCATTTCCGCCACGTCGACCGACCGCAGGCGGCGCACATGTCCGAAATATCGGTCTTTCAGGCGTGCCAGCGTGCCATCCGAGGAAATGCGCGCAAAAAACGTCTGCACCTGCGTGCTCAGTTCCGTATCGTCCGCAGGGAAAAGCCAGACGATCGGCGTCTCCTTGCCCACGGTCAAAGAGCCTTGCAGGTTTGGGAAAAAATTGGTGGCGATATCGAGTACGGCACTGTCTACCAGCGCCAACTCGATTTTCTGTTCCGCGATTTCTTCGAGCAGATCGAGTTCCAGGCCGTTGTCCCATTCGACGATCTGCATTTCGGGTACCCGTTTCTGCATTTCCCGCAATACCTGTGCCTGGCGCGAACGCGTGACGACATGCACGGTTTTACCGGAAAGCTGCGTTTCATCGTCGATGGGGATCGAAATTTCATGCTGGGCGATAATATTGCCGCTCTGCGCGTAGGCTGGCCCGTTCACCAGGGCCGGATCGTTGCTTGGGGCGAGCCAGGCGGCACCGAGTATTTTTTCTCCCGGCCTTCTTTCCTCCTTGAGCCGGGCGGCGACATCGTCGCCGCGCGCGACAATATCGAAGGTGGGCGTTTTTTTGATTTCCTCGGCGAAAAGTTGTACCAGATCGTGTTCGAATCCATTGGCGGTGGAGATCTCGTCGGCACCGTAAATCGTTGGTCCCTCACGCGTGAACACCACAAACTCGTCGTTTTTTGCCTCGGGGGGGCTGAGCGGAGGCGGTTCCGTGTCGCAGGCGGTGAGCAAAAGAGCCCACATGAGAAGAAACCAGCGCATTGTTTCACCGATCCGTTCGTATTCAGTTTGCGCCGATCATGCTACAATCGCACCCTTCCCGGAGAGGTACCGAAGTGGCCATAACGGCGCCGACTCGAAATCGGATGGTCGGGTAAAACCGGCACGCGGGTTCGAATCCCGCCCTCTCCGCCAAATCTAATGGAAGTACGGGCCTTTGCGGCCCGTTTCCTTTTTTATCCCCACATAAAAACCCACAACAAGAAGGCACTTGAATGCGACCGCGTGCTACTTCCTGTTGAGGTCTTGCCGCAACTCTCCGACGTTCCATGCCGTGATTCCCTCTTTCCTGTGTGGAGAAGGAATCGTACCCTTTTTTACCTTGCGCCACACCGTAGGTTTTGAGCAGGCATACAACGCCGCCACTACGGGTAGGCGCACCAGGGCAACATCGGGGAGACGGTCGAAATTCGACAGGGTATTCAGGTCGTTCTGGGACATGACTTCCATTTCCGGTTCCTTTCGTGACGAGTTCTGAAATGACCGGCAGGGACGGAGATAAGGCTCTTTGTCCACTGGCCGGTGATAAAGGCCATCAGCATTCGCAAGGGAGAACGCTGTCGGCACGGATCACGATACCGGGAGTGTGCAGCGGCATGGGGTGAGATTTTCCGGGGAGACTCTGCGTGACGATACTTTCCCGGAGAAGCTTTGCCCTTGGGGTAGGGAGTTTCTTTCATGAGACGTTATTCGGCGTAGGAAACAGCGCCGTTGCCTAGAGCGTGTTATGAACTTTGAGCTGTTGCAGATGTGGCAGGTAGTGGGTTACAAGGCAGGAGGGTACCTATATGCTCAGCATCGACAGTGATTTGAAGCAACTGATTACCTGGCTGCGGGAAAGAACGACAATTGCCGTCCACGACGAGGAGGGCAAAACACTCGCCTGGTGAAACCTTTGGGGTTCCCGAGCCATGAGCAATATCCGTGTGCAGTAATACTGTCCTCTATCCGTCTCTGAAAAAACCATGCCCGAATTGATCGACCGTTACCTTGGATGCCTGCTCGGCCTTGCCTGCGGTGACGCTGTCGGCACCACTGTCGAATTCAGCCCCAGGGATTCATTCAGCCCCGTTGACGCCATGTGCGGCGGTGGGCCGTTCGGTTTGCGGCCGGGCCAATGGACTGACGACACATCGATGGCGCTATGCTTGGCGGAAAGCCTGATTACCTGCGACGGTTTTGATGCGCGCGACCAGATGGCGCGTTACCTGAACTGGTGGAAATGGGGGTATTTCAGTTCAACCGGTCAATGTTTCGATATCGGGATGACCACGGCCCGTGCACTGGAGAAATTTTCCGTCGACGGAAACCCATTTGCTGGCGCCACTGATCCGGCGACCGCCGGCAACGGCTCATTGATGCGGCTGGCACCGGTAGTGCTGTATTTTTACCCAGATACCGATCAGGCAATGCATTTTGCCGGCGAATCCTCACGCACTACCCATGCCGCGCCGGAGGCTGTCGCCTGTTGCCGCTTGTTTGCCCGGCAACTGTGCAATGCACTGGACGGCAAGGACAAGCAAGCTGTCCTTTCTGAAGTCGGTCCTCTGCCCGAAGCCGACAGCCTATGTCACGTCGCCGAAGGCCGGTACCTCGACAAACCCAGATCGGCGATCATCGGTAACGGCTATTGCGTGCAAAGCCTAGAGGCGGCGCTGTGGTGTTTTGCCCGCAGCAACAGTTTCGAGGAAACAGTGTTGACCGCCGCCAATCTGGGCGACGATGCCGATACCACGGCTGCCATTGCCGGCCAGATCGCCGGTGCGTTTTACGGCGTACATGGCATCCCCCGCGACTGGCTGGACAAGCTCTGGCTGCACGAGGACATGGCGCAGATGGCACGGCTTCTGCTGGAAAAGCCGGCAACCACACCGCCGAAAAATACAACCGTTGGAAAATAAAAGCCCCATACTTCAGCCCGTAGACATCCGTGGCCACTCGGCGCCTGCTCGGTCATCAGGGTCAGGTGCGGTGCCGCGAAGGCCCACTCTTCATCGGAAATATCGGTCGGATACGGTCGGCGAAATGCCATCCTCACAGCATGACCGAAACAGATCAAAGTTCATAACACGCTCTAGCCAAAATCCGCTCAAGAGTTAACCTTGCATGAGTTTAACAATGAGAATGAAATCCCGGAGGAGGGCAATCTTCAGCCGTAGTCTGCACCCATTGATTGCCATCGAATTTCCAGTAGTAGTGGTCGTAACCCGTGTCGACACTGCTGACAAGCTCCCATTTGCCACTGAATCTCCAGAAATTACCGCCAATACCAGCGCCAGTGGTAACTTTTTCGGCATATGAGACATAGTGTATTTCCATACCGCCAGCGAACTCCGAGTAATGGCGGACACCCGGCGCACTGAGCATCTGGATTGCTGCTTCGGCAGTGCGCTTTAATGTTTCGGGTGTGAGTTGTTCATGATCCGGAATTAATTCCTCCGGCACCGGCAACGAGTGCCGTTCGATGAATTCACCACGCAGATTGGTTTCTATCAACGACTTGGCCGCGACTTCGCGCATACGCCGCTTCAATTCCAACATAGCATGCACGCGGGCCATCGGCTCCAGCGATTCGCCTATGCAGCGGGGCAGCAACGCGGCACTCTTGCGATACCACACTTCGGCATGGGCCACTCTGAGGGTCTCGGGCTGAGGCACGAAATTGATGAGAGGAAAGTCCTTCAGCGGGTAAACCACGCGCTTCTTGACGGGCAGTACGGAGGCCGTGCGACACAGCACGTCATTGACGGAATACGAGTCGCTTTCGACCAGGACGAGTTCATAAACTGGGAAATTTTGGTTCTTCTCTTGCTCCGGGAGGCCTGCCATCACCAGTTCGGCCCACGGACCTTTTTCGTTTACCAGCGCTAGCTTCAATACGTGGCGACCCGGCACCAGATCCCTGGCTTTGATCCATCGCGCCGGAAAATCGCGTCCGTCCGCTGCCCAGACTTCTTGCCATTCACTAAGGAAAAGCGCAGAGATGAAGTTTTCGTCCTTAGTACCCTGACGCCAATCCGGCTTGAATCCGAGGCACAAAATTTTCTGTCCGATGTGCTCGATTCGCTGTTTGATCTTGTACCCGGTTCGTCTGCCCCGATCGAAATCAAAGCTGGTGACGCAATAACGGCCGCTCATTTTTTCGACCGCTTTCTGCTTTCCACTGCCTGCGAGCGTTATGAGCATTCCGGCGGCAATGCCACGCTGACCAAAGGCGCTAGGCGCGTCAGTTGAAGAATCTGTCGATTCGGTAAAAGTTTGCATTCTTGTTATTCCTGTTTTCAATAAGATTGATGGTCTTCCCTTTCAGTGAATGTAGGGAATTTCTTTGGGAACTATATTTTTAGCTCCCTGCCCGCCTGCTATCTATAACGGTCGGCAAGATACTTAGTGGAGGTAACTTGCTCTGCCTCGCAATGGGATTTGTGTCTGTAGAAAGTCCAAACCTCTGATCTCCCTCTGATCGACTTTTTGATTTGACTGTCTGTGGATATCGATTTTTCTGTACAGCGAGATTTCTCAGGTACGGCACTCTTTAACATCCACAGCCGTACAGGAATTCGTCCACAAGAAACAGGTGCCATTCTCCCTCAATATTGAAGAAGACCATTCTGAAATTGGCCTGTGTACTGCCGGGATCGTGAATTTCCTGTTTCGAAATGCCCGTTCCTTCCCAGACGAGAATATCGGCAATGCCATCCTTGTCTATGTCGATCTCGAAGGTCTCCGCCTTGGTAAATCCGGCGGCGGTGAACTTTTGTTTGTTATGGACGACGGTGGCTTGACGTTCCGGCAGCGCATTTCCGGAGAAGAAATAAAAAAGGCGCTTGCCCGGTTTCAGACCGGATGCTCCGATGGCACGCAGGATGGATGCCCCGGCGTCTCCCCATGCGAACCCTGGGTCACAGCCATTGCCATCGGCGTCCTTGTCCGGGAACCGGCCACCGGGAATGTCGCTCAATTCCGAAACTATTTCACCGTCACGAAAAATGGTGTGTTTATGAACGGGCAAAACCAGGCGCGTCTCGACCGCCCCGACATCCCATGCGCCGAAGAGATATCCGTCGTTGTAATGACCGGGAGGAATCCATTTGGGGCCGCTCTTAACTTCGGCACGATAAGGGATATTGAATAACAAACTCGCCATTTCAGTGCTTGCGGATTGGAGCAAAATCCTATCGCCATCCTTGAAGTACGATGCCCGGACGGAGGGTAGCTTTACTGCGTGGATCAAATCCAGAGGTACGTCGCGATACCCCCAGAGTGGAAATAAATTGTAAATTGACCGTTCTTCGTCGGAAAACCTGTCTGCCGTCGGATTGCGTGCGGCAATTTCCTTGATGGTTTTCCATTTCGGCGGGGGGCGATACATTTCAGACTGATTAGCCCCGGAAAACCCCATTACCCCGTTTTTCAGGAGCGCTTTCATCGCCTCGTATTCAGGAATCGGAAAGCGGCGTACCTTGGTCAACCGGCCGTTTTTGGCTGCGGATTCCAGCTCAATCTCCCGTTCCCCGGGTTTCAGCATCAGGCTTTGAAAGTGTTTTCCCGCCTCGAGCAGGTGATCGACGCTTGGTTGAATCCAGAAGACCCTTGTGGCGGAATAAGAGGGATTATTGTTGCCTTTTGCATCATAGGGGATGCCGATATCCGCTATGGAGAGCGGGTTGTCTCCGATTAGGCGACAGGAAATGTAGCCGTGTTTTTCGTTTCCATAGGTAATTTCGCAGAATTCCTTATCTGCGACAGCCTTGGTTGTCCGGACCGGAGTGTTGGCGGTGATGTGGTCGATGATGTCGGCGTCCATCGCCGGCAATGACCGGACATTGACCCACGATCCATGAACGAATCGCGGTACGGTGGGTGATCCATGATCCGATCGGTCGCTGGCCGACGCTATGCCGGCCAATATGGAAATCATGGCGAACAGCGGGACTCGATGGCGAATTGAAAATTTCATGACCTGGCCTCCCTGGAAAGATCGATTTCTATCCGGTCCGGCGGTATTGCCTTACCGGTGAATCGTGCAAGAACGATCCTGCTACGATCCGGCGGGTACAAACAACGCTGGCGTGATGAAACAACGGGAGTGAGGAGGAGTGCAAATTCCGAGGCGTGAATGGACGTTCACAAAAGGGGTTTTCGGCAAAAAATACCGGCGGTGCCAGATGTCTATGTTCGGCCTATGTTTGGTCTGTGCCGTGGCCGATATGGCATTAAGCATCGTCCTGGCGGCAATTCGGCGCTCGATTACACCGATGCCATAGCTTCATTGACATCTGTGTAACCCGCATTCCCTCTTCGATCCGTCTACCGGAGGAGCAACACGCTCTTTCCTTCATCGATGAGGCATTCTCATGAAAAAAACAGCAACCCCGGCTTTGCCGTTTGCGTCCCTTCCTTCCTTTTTAAAAGTCCCTGGCCTCGGCAACCGTTCTGGACGATGCTGCACAGGCGCTTCCCGTTTCCACGTCCTGCTTTTGATTTCGTTGCCGGGATTATTGAGCCTTTCCGATTTCTCGCAGGCCAGATGTCAATTTCCCGTTATGGAAAACGGATTTGTTCACACCAGCCAGCATTTGCCGTCCAATGCGAAAGGCGTTCTGTTTTTGATCGATGGGCCACCTTCCGGCTATCAACTGCGTAGCGGAAAACATAAGGGAGTTCAATTTCTTCCCGAAGTCGGCCCCGCTCTGTCGGACAAGGATTTTTTTATCGAAGAACGAGACACCGGCAGAAAACTGAAGGCCTCCGTTACCCGGTTGCCGTTGGAAAAATCATTAGGCCAGCCTCAACCGAATTATTTCGCTGCAAAAACGCCCGGCCTGGCCCGGTGTATCGCGGAGAATCTCTTCAGCCTGGACGGCTGCGGGGAAATTGAAACCCAGTCGGATCAGCTCATTGCGAAAGACGAACTGTACGATGCTGCCCAGGAGGTGAACAAGGCATACGGCCTGTTCCGGATCTCTCCGACGGATGGGTTTATCCCTGGAAAAGAATATGTGGTGCGCTATTCCGGTTCTCTAAA
This sequence comes from Rhodocyclaceae bacterium, assembly GCA_031556405.1. Lineage (GTDB taxonomy): Bacteria > Pseudomonadota > Gammaproteobacteria > Burkholderiales > Rhodocyclaceae > WQZF01. Next base: position 1,634 of record JAVBTC010000049.1, on the reverse strand, counting down.
AAACCATATCGGGGTTAATTATCTGCGCGCAACGACCGTCATGATCGACAAAACGCCCTGGAATCCTCTCGCAAAAAGAGCGGCCAGGCTGGCCATCGATAAATCCGTAGTCAAATTCAACATCCCCCCTGTAATACTTCCTTACCAGGATTACCTGTATACCTATACCCTGCTGAGTCTCGACGGCGGAACGCTCCCTTATGTTCCTCTGCTTCAAGTAACACAGCAGGAGCGGGCAAGGACTCCGATCGCGTGCGGGGATTGTACGAATTACCATCCCGCCTGGAAGGAAAGAAGGCAACTGAGGAGTGAATACTCCATCGAATACCACACCTTGAAAGGCGACATCTCGAAGAGGCCCTGCCATAAGGCAAAGGGACTGCTGGGTTTTCTTGAAGTTGAAGATACACTTTCAGAGCTACAGGAGCTTCGCGTGAATTGCCCATGACATCAATAAAGAAAGGGCGATGCTAGCGTCGCGACCCGTTCGCGTCCTGGCCGGAGCCGCCACCTGTAGGGAGAGAATTTGTCCGGATCGTAAAAAAATACGCGGTCTTGTGGACCGCGTATGAGCACATGGCATGGATTGTCAGAAATCCATATCCACCAGCCTGCTGCGTTCTTTTCTGACGGCTTCCTGCATTTGCGCGGATTGTTTCACTGCCTGCTCGAACATCGTTTCCAGTTCGTCCAGCGTCGACACCCCGCTCGACGTGTCCTCGGCAGTGGCATTCAGTCCCCACGCCTTACGTTCCCCTTCCTGGCGGATGTTGATCATTTCCGCCGAAGTCTTGGCGGCACGGACGGCATTGATTCCCTCATCACCCAGGATCATTTCCAGCGTGAAAAGTTCGCGGTGGCGATCCCATTCCGCGCGGTGTTTTTCGATTACCCCGGCACGCAAGTCAATCGCTTCCGCGTTGCCGGAAAAACCGCTCTTGCCGCTGGCATTCTCATCCGCCCGCACCTGGGCCCGGTCGACGATGTTCTTCAGGATGACTTTTTTCGTCCATCCTTCTTTGCGCGCACGTTTCAACACGGCGACGCTGGTGATGGATAGTCCCATCTCCGTGACGACCCAGATATAGCCGGTGCGTGGGTCCGTTTCCCATTTCACCCGTACCGTCGCCCACTCGCCGGATGTCATTCTCCGCTTTCCTGCTGCCATTTCCTTATCGTTTGCCATGGTGTTCCTTTTTCGAAAGTTAAAGAGGGGTGTCTGCGAACGTGGTTCGCCGCTAATCAATACCAAGCCATTCATCGTTCTCCTCCTCCCGGAACCTGGGCCGTGCTGAAGCGCCTCTCCGATGGTGCGCACCAGCGATATCTGTTCGGCCTTCGGATCGGCGGCGAAGACCGGCAGGGGCGATACCGCAGGCGCTTCCCAATCGAGTGAAGCCATCCAGCCGCCGTCCTGCGGTGAGAGCAATGATTCCAGAGGTTCTTGCATAAGGTTCCTTTCCCGATAAAACGAATCGTTCCTTGGGTTTCCCGCAACGTCGGCAAGTCTTATTTCCGGCTACTGCGGTTACGGTGAATTCTCCGGGAGCCATCACACGGCTTTTTGCGCGATTTTCCGACTCTGAGAATTCATCTCCATTCGTCTTTCCCGTCTCGCGTTATCACGTCTTGGC
>JAVBTC010000018.1:0-44016 GCA_031556405.1 Rhodocyclaceae bacterium | reverse complement strand
CGGGACCATCCAGAACGACATCCTCAAGGAGTTCATGGTCCGCAACACCTACATCTACCCGCCAGCCCCCAGCATGCGGATCGTGGCCGACATCATCGGCTACACGGCGAAGCACATGCCGAAATTCAATTCGATCTCGATTTCCGGCTACCACATCCAGGAAGCCGGCGCGACGCAGGCGCTGGAACTGGCCTTCACGCTCGCCGACGGACGCGAATACGTGAAGACCGCGCTCGCCTCCGGGCTGGACGTCGACGAATTCGCCGGGCGCCTTTCCTTCTTCTTCGCCATCGGCATGAATTTCTATCTCGAAGTCGCCAAGCTACGCGCGGCGCGGCTGCTGTGGTGGAAGATCATGCAGGAATTCAAGCCGAAGCAGCAGAAGTCGATGATGCTGCGCACGCACTGCCAGACCTCGGGCTGGTCGCTGACCGAGCAGGATCCATACAACAACGTCGTCCGCACCGCGATCGAAGCGATGGCGGCGGTCTTCGGCGGCACGCAGTCGCTGCACACCAACGCGCTCGACGAGGCGATCGCGCTGCCGACCGAATTCTCGGCGCGGGTCGCGCGCAACACGCAACTGATCATTCAGGAAGAAACGCATATCTGCAACGTCGTCGATCCGTGGGCCGGTTCCTACATGATGGAAAAGCTGACGCAGGATCTGGCCGACGAAGCCGAGAAGATCATCAAGGAAGTCGAGTCGATGGGCGGTATGACGCACGCGGTCGAATCCGGCTGGGCGAAAATGCGCGTCGAACAATGCGCCGCCGAAAAGCAGGCGCGGATCGACACGGGGCGCGACGTGATCGTCGGCGTCAATAAATACCGGCTCGCCAAGGAAGACCCGATCGAGATTCTCGACATCGACAACAATGCCGTGCGCGAAAACCAGATTGCGCGGCTGAAGCAGATCCGTGCCACGCGCGATGCCGCCGCCGTCACCGCGGCGCTGGACGCGCTGACGCGCTGTGCGGAAACAAGAGAAGGCAACCTGCTCGACCTGACGGTGAAGGCAGTGCGCCTGCGCGCTTCCGTCGGCGAGATTTCCGATGCGCTGGAAAAGGTCTGGGGCCGTTTCCGCGCCAATCAACAGACGGTCTCCGGCGTTTACGGCGCCGTTGCCGAAGAGGATGGAAGCTGGCAGGCGCTGAAGAAAGACGTGGAGAAATTCAGCGAGGAAGAAGGCCGCCGCCCGCGCGTGATGATCGCCAAGCTCGGCCAGGATGGACACGACCGTGGCGCCAAGGTGGTTGCCACGGCATTTGCCGACCTCGGCTTCGATATCGACGTCGGTCCGCTCTTTCAGACGCCGGAGGAAGCCGCGCGCCAGGCGATTGAAAACGACGTCCACGCCATCGGCGTATCCTCGCTCGCCGCCGGGCACAAGACCCTGCTGCCGGCGCTGGTGCAGTCGCTGCGCGCGCAAGGCGCGGACGACATCATCGTCTTCGCCGGCGGAGTGATTCCGGCACAGGACTATGAAGCGCTGTATCAGGCGGGCGCGAAGGCGATTTTCGGGCCGGGCACGCGGATCGAGGATTCGGCGCGCAAGGTGCTCGAAGAAATCCGCAAGGCGCGCGCGGCCGCGACGGCCTGACTTCGCGACACGACCGCACGTTACACCGCACGCGGGTAACCATGAACGTGACCCTGAACTCGACCACTAACGCGATTTCCGCCGCCGAATGTCACGGCCGGAATGCCCGGCATCCCGATTTCGGGGCGCCGGATGCATCGTTGGTCGCAGGTGTGCTCGCGCATGAACGGCGCGCGCTGGCGAAAACGATCACGCTGATCGAGAGCACGCGTTCCGATCATCAGGAACGCGCGCGCGACGTGCTTGCCGCGCTGCTGCCGCACACCGGCGGGGCGATCCGCATCGGCATTTCCGGCGCGCCGGGCGCGGGGAAGTCCACCTTCATCGAAGCGCTCGGCAATCACCTGATCGATACCGGGCATCGCCTCGCGGTGCTGGCGATCGATCCTTCGTCGGCGCTCTCCGGCGGTTCGATCCTGGGCGACAAGACGCGCATGGAATCGCTCTGCCAGCGGGAAGAAGCCTTCATCCGTCCTTCCCCCTCGGCGGGTTCGCTGGGCGGCGTCGCCGCGAAAACGCGCGAAGCGATGCTGGCCTGCGAAGCGGCGGGGTTCGATGTCGTGATCGTCGAAACCGTCGGCGTCGGGCAGTCGGAAACGACGGTGGCGGGGATGGTCGATATTTTTTGCCTGTTGCAGTTGCCCAATGCCGGTGACGATCTGCAGGCGATCAAAAAGGGAATCGTCGAAATCGCCGACGTGGTGCTGATCAACAAGGCCGATATCGATCCGAAGGCGGCCGAGTTTACGCGGGTGCAGTGGAAAAACGCGCTGGCGCTGCTGCGGCCGGTGCATCCGCAATGGAAACCGCCGGTGCTGGCGGTCAGTTCCGCCAAAAAACAGGGCCTGACCGAATTCTGGCGTGAAATCGAAACCTATCGAGAACTGATGGAGACGAGCGGCGAGTTCGTCGCGAAGCGGCAGCGGCAAGCGGTCGACTGGATGTGGAGTCTGATCGATTCCGGGCTGCGGCATTTTTTCCGGGAGCATCCGGCGATTCGCCGCGATCTGCCCGAATGTACCGAAGCGGTGCGCAACGGGAAAATAACGCCCACTGCCGCCGCTTACCGTTTATTGCGCGATCTGAACTGAAAGCGGCAGGGATGCGGAGACTGACTCCGCCGGCTTGTCGGTAAGAGGCCGGCGTCCGTTTGCGTGTCGTCCCGAAGCTTTCCGAACCGGAGCGGGCGATGGTTTTTGTGATTCTGTTTGATTTGTTTATCGGGAGGAGACCCCACGATGCATGACATCATCCGGCAACTTGAAGAAAAGCGCGACGCGGCGCGGCTCGGCGGCGGTGCCAAGCGAATCGACGCACAGCACAACAAGGGCAAACTGACCGCGCGCGAGCGTATCGACGTCCTGCTCGATCCCGGTTCCTTCGAGGAATGGGACATGTTCAAGGAACACCGCTGCAACGACTTCGGCATGTCGAAGACACATATCCCGGGCGACGGCGTCGTCATCGGCTACGGCACGATCAACGGCCGCCTGGTCTTCGTCTTCTCGCAGGATTTCACCGTCTTCGGCGGCGCGCTCTCCGAGGCGCACGCGGAAAAAATCTGCAAGATCATGGACCACGCGATGAAGGTCGGCGCGCCGGTTATCGGCCTCAACGACTCGGGCGGCGCGCGGATCCAGGAAGGGGTCGCCTCGCTCGGCGGCTACGCCGACGTATTCCAGCGCAACGTGATGGCCTCCGGCGTCGTGCCGCAGATTTCGATGATCATGGGGCCGTGCGCCGTCGGCGCCGTGTATTCCCCGGCGATGACCGATTTCATTTTCATGGTCAAGGATTCCTCGTACATGTTCGTCACTGGTCCGGATGTCGTCAAAACCGTGACCCACGAGGACGTCACCGCCGAGGAACTGGGCGGTGCGATCACGCATACGACCAAATCCGGGGTCGCCGACCTGGCGTTCGAGAACGACGTCGAAGCGCTGATCATGATGCGCCGCTTCATGAACTTCATCCCCGCGAGCAACCGCGAGAAGCCGCCGATCCAGCCGACGCTGGACCCCGCCGAGCGGCTCGACTACTCGCTCGATACGCTGGTTCCGGACAATCCGAACAAGCCGTACGACATGAAGGAACTGATCATCAAGATCGTCGACGATTGCGACTTCTTCGAATTGCAGTCCGAGAACGCCAAGAACATCATCATCGGTTTCGCGCGCATGGAAGGGCGCACCATCGGCATCGTCGCCAACCAGCCGCTGGTGCTCGCCGGCTGTCTCGACATCCGCTCCTCGCTGAAGGCGGCGCGCTTCGTGCGCTTCTGCGACGCGTTCAACATTCCCGTCGTCACCTTCGTCGACGTTCCCGGCTTCATGCCCGGCACTGCCCAGGAATACGGCGGCATCATCAAGCACGGCGCCAAGCTGCTCTACGCCTTCGCCGAGTGTACGGTGCCGAAGGTTACCGTGATCACGCGCAAGGCCTACGGCGGCGCCTATGACGTCATGAGTTCCAAGCACCTGCGCGGCGACGTCAACTTCGCCTGGCCCTCGGCGGAAATTGCGGTCATGGGGCCGAAAGGCGCGGTCGAGATCATCTTCCGCGAGGAAAAGGGCGATCCCGCCAAGCTCGCCGAGCGCGAGGCCGAGTACAAGAGCAAGTTTGCCAACCCCTTTGTCGCCGGCGCGCGCGGCTTCATCGACGATGTCATCATGCCGCACGAAACGCGGAAGCGGATCTGCCGTTCGCTGGCGATGCTGCGCGACAAGAAGCAGGAAAATCCGTGGCGCAAGCACGGCAACATCCCGCTTTGAGCGCCCGCCGGACACACTGATCGAATGGGAAAAACGAATATGTTCAAGAAAATTCTTATTGCCAACCGCGGCGAAATTGCCTGCCGCGTCATCAAAACCGCCCGCAGCATGGGCATTCTCACCGTCGCCGTGTATTCCGAGGCGGACAAGGATTCGCGTCACGTCGTCATGGCCGACGAAGCGGTCTGCATCGGCCCGGCGCCGTCGAAGGAATCGTATCTGATGATCGACAAGATCATCGCCGCGTGCAGGGAAACCGGCGCCGAAGCGGTACATCCGGGCTACGGCTTCCTGTCGGAGAACGAGGAATTCTCGCGCCGCCTGGAAGAGAACGGAGTCGTCTTCATCGGTCCCAAGCATGCCTCGATCGCGGCGATGGGCGACAAGATCGCTTCCAAGAAGCTGGCGCAGGCGGCCAAGGTCAACACCATCCCCGGCTACAACGATGTAATAGAGACGCCGGAAAAGGCGGTGGAGATCGCCAAGAGCATCGGCTACCCGGTGATGATCAAGGCTTCCGCCGGCGGCGGCGGCAAGGGCCTGCGCGTCGCGCACAACGACCAGGAAGCCTTCGAGGGCTTTTCCTCCTGCCGCAACGAGGCGAAGAACAGCTTCGGCGACGACCGCGTCTTCATCGAGAAATTCGTCACCGAACCGCGCCACATCGAAATCCAGGTGCTCGGCGACGCGCACGGCAACTGCGTTTACCTGTGGGAACGCGAATGCTCGATCCAGCGCCGGCACCAGAAAGTCATCGAAGAAGCACCGTCGCCGTTCCTCGACGATGCAACCCGCAAGGCGATGGGCGAGCAGGCCGTGGCGCTGGCCAAGGCGGTCGATTACCAGTCCGCCGGCACCGTCGAATTCGTCGTCGGCGCCGACCGTTCGTTCTACTTCCTGGAAATGAACACCCGCCTCCAGGTCGAGCACCCGGTCACCGAGATGATCACCGGCATCGACCTGGTCGAGCAGATGATCCGCGTCGCCGCCGGCGAGAAGCTTTCCTTCACCCAGGACGAGATCAAGCGCGAAGGCTGGGCGATCGAATGCCGGATCAACGCCGAAGACCCGTTCCGCGGCTTCCTGCCGTCGACCGGCCGGCTGGTCAAATTCATCCCGCCGGACGAGATGGAAGGTTCGGTGCGCGTCGACACCGGCGTCTATGAAGGCGGCGAGATTTCAATGTTCTACGATTCGATGATCGCCAAGCTGATCGTCCACGGCGCCAACCGCGATGAAGCGATCATCCGCATGCGCGACGCGCTGAACAGCTTCGTGATCCGCGGCATCAACTGCAACATCCCGTTCCAGGCCGCGCTGATGCAGCATCCGCGCTTCCATTCCGGCAATTTCAACACCGGCTTCATCGCCGAGGAATACCCGGACGGCTTTTCCATGGAACAGGCGCCGCACGACGATCCGGCCCTGCTGATCGCGGTCGCCGCTTTCGTACATAGGCGCTACATCGACCGCGCCGCGCGCGTTTCCGGCCAGTTGCCGGGGCACGAACGGCGCGTCGGCGACGAATGGGTCGCGCTGTGGAACGGCCAGTACCACCCGGTCATCGCCCGTCCCGCCGAGGGCGGCTACATGATCGAGTACAAGGGCAAGAAATACAGCATCCGCTCCAACTGGCGTCTCGGCCAGTCGATTTTCCAGTGCACCTACAATGGCCAGGAATACACGTTGCAGGTCGAGCGCCATTACATGAAGCACCGGATCTTCCACTGGGGCACGCAGGCCAACATCACCGTCGTCACCGCACACGCGGCGGGCATGCTGGCGCTGATGCCGGAGAAGCCGGAACCCGATCTCTCCCGTTTCCTGCTCTCCCCGATGCCCGGCCTGCTGCGCGAGATTTGCGTCGAGGAAGGCATGGAAGTGAAGGCCGGCGAGAAGATCGCGGTGATCGAGGCGATGAAGATGGAAAACATCATCAAGGCCGAGCAGGAACGCAAGGTCAAGAAGATCGTCGCCAAGGCGGGCGAGAGTCTCTCGGTCGATCAGGTGATTATCGAATTCGAATAGAAAATCGTCTGGAAAGGCCGAACGGCCGCGAGGGATATATGTCCCTCGCGGCCGTTTTCGTTTCAGGATGGGCGGGGTAGGGCGAGGAAGGGATTCCGGTGATCAGTGCGGATATCGCCCGCGGTCAATCCGCCGACAGGCCCAGCGCCAGCCGGATTTTCTTCGGCAAGCCTCGTACGACCAACTGGTAGGAGTGGTCGATATTTTCATGGATCAGTTCGTCCGGCAGCGTTCCATCCAGAAACAGGGTATTCCAGTGCGTTTTGTTCAGGTAATAGCCGGGAATGATGTCGGAGAAGGCCTGACGCAGCAGATCCGCGCGAGCCGGGTCGCATTTCAGCGAAATGATCGGCCGGCCGTCCAATTCGCCCAGCAGCGCGAACATTTTGCCGGCGACGCTGACGCGGTCGGCTTCCCAGTCCGCCTGGTAATCATGTATCGCGCCCGGCTTGTCCAGGCAGTATTCGATCAGTTGCTCGCCGTGCATGAGTCACTCCTCCGGGTTATGGGAATTGTTCCGGAACAGGTAAACGATAATAAGTTTTTTCTATTATAGAAAAAATGGTGTTCATACATGTAGGGATATACATTAAATAATTATTTAACCAGTGCTTGCGGTTTGTGTCTCACCAAATACCTACGGCGGGGATTCCGGAAACAGACTTACGATGTCGCCGAATATTCCGAGGGCGATGACTATTTTTTGCCGTGAATCGAACCGGACTCATCGGAGACCACCGAAACCGAGCCGAAGGTACTGACAAGAACGGAAAGGAGACCACAGCCGATGCCGAAACTGACGAGGGTGCAGACGATAAATGAAACCGGGGAATCGGCCCGTATCGTCAGAAGTGGAATGTCGAGCAGCGACCAGAGCGCGATGGTGGCGATCCATGGTCCGATAATGCGCGCCGAAAGCATGGCGCCGCATCCGGCGCAAGGAAAGGCGCTTGCAAACTTCATTTCATGCCAGTGCAGGGGCGTTTTGCAGTTCGGGCAGGGTAAGGCCATGGGGATCAAATGAAGGCAAAGGTGGGAGGCGTGCCCGCATTCACGGCTTCAATTCCAGTGCTCGGGCGTACAGGGCATTCCTGCTGCCGCCGGCGATTTCCTGTGTCAGCGCGACGGCCTGTTTGAGCGGCAGGCCGGACGAAACCAGAAGGCGTAGCACGCGTTCGTTTTTTTCGGTTTCGGCACCATCTTCAGCTTTTTCTTCCGCTCCCGGCGTATCGAGCAGCAGCACGAATTCGCCTTTCTGCCGCGTTTCCTCCGCTTCGAGCCAGGTGATGGCCTCGGCGAGCGGTGCGGAATGAATCGTCTCGAACAGTTTGCTGATTTCGCGCGCGAGCACTATTCGCCGCACGCCGCCGAAGACTTTTTCCATCGCCCGCACGGTGGCGACGATACGGTGCGGCGCTTCGTAGAAAACCAGCGCGTAGGGCAGGGCGCGCAGTTCCGCGAGCGCCTTTTCGAGTTGCTTCTCCCGCGTGGGCAGGAAGCCGTAAAACAGCCAGTGCGGGGCGGAAAAACCGGAGGCGGAGAGGGCGGCGGCGGCGGCGCACGGTCCCGGCAGCGGGATGATGCGAAGCCCCGCCGCACGCACGCGGGCGACGATGCGCGCGCCGGGGTCGGAAATCGCCGGCGTTCCGGCATCGGAAACCAGCGCCACCGCCTCATTCTGCCGCAGATGCGCAATAATCCGTTCCGCCGCTTCTTCCTCGTTGTGTTCGTGCGCCGCCAGGAGACGCGCCGGGGAACCGATGTGGCGCAGCAGCGGCGCCGTGTGCCGGGTATCCTCGGCGGCGACCCAGGAAACGCGGCGCAGCACTTCGCACGCGCGCAACGTGATGTCGCCAAGGTTGCCGATCGGCGTCGCGACGACGTAGAGTGCGGCCTCCGGCGCTGCTCCTGGCGCCATCTGTGGTTTTGTTTGCGATGTCATTTACGAACGTTATGGAAGGCGCGGATGGTTGCGTCCGGTGCCTGTGGATATGGCTGCGAGCACAAATACGAATACAAAGGTGAAACCCGACGATAGCACGGATGGCGCACGGGCCGAATCGCTCGCCGCCGCGTATCTTGCACGCCATGGACTGCGCGTCGAGGCGCGCAATTTCCGCGCGCGCGGCGGCGAAATCGACCTCGTTTGCCGCGATGGAAAAACGCTGGTCTTCGTCGAAGTGCGCCTGCGCCGCAACGATGTGTTCGGCGGTGCGGCGGCGAGCGTTTCCGCCGCCAAGCGGCAACGGTTGATCCGCGCCGCGCGGCAATATCTCGGTGCCCGAGCCAACCGCGTTGTTTGCCGTTTCGACTGTGTGTTGTTGTCGCGGCTCGAAGACGGCGCCATCGAATGGCTGCGCGACGTCTTCACGGCGGAAGGGAATTGAAATGAAACGCTCGTGGCAAAGGAAACGCTTGTGGCAAAGGAAACGCTCGTGGCTTATGGCGGCGATATCGTTCGCTTTTTGGGCGGTGTGCTTCGGCGCCGTGGGGCACGCCGCTGCCGCCGGGACGGTCCCCGAGACAGTCCGTATCCTGGTGCAGAGTTCGCCGCTGGCCGGGAGCCAGTATTACGCGCTTTCCACGGTGTGGAACGAAATCCATGTCGGCGATGCGCTGACGCTGGTGCGCGAACCGAAAAACCGGCACGATCCGAACGCGATTCGCATCGAATGGAAAGGCCGCCAGCTCGGCTATGTGCCGCGGGCGGAAAACAAGCCGCTCGCCGCCGCGCTCGACCGCGGCGAAACCTTGGAAGCGCGCGTCTCGAACCTGCGCGAAAACGGCAATCCCTGGCAGCGCGTCGAATTCGAGGTGTTTCTCGTCCTCTGATAGAATCATTTCTCCCCGCCTCTCCGAACGCCTCTTTTCCTTTATCCGCGCGTTTTTGCGCGCTACCGATTTTTTCCATGGACCTTATCGCTCACATCAACCGCCAGTTTCAGGAAAGCGCGCAAGCCAAGGCGGACGCCCGGGAACGGCTTGCCGAGCCTTTGGCCACGGCAGTCGAAACGATGGTGCAATGCCTGCTCGCCAACGGCAAAATCCTCGCCTGCGGCAACGGCGGCTCGGCCGCCGACGCGCAGCATTTCGCCGCCGAACTGGTCGGCCGTTTCGAGGCGGAGCGTCAGGAACTCGCGGCGATCGCGCTGACCACCGATACGTCGATCCTCACCGCCATCGCCAACGACTATCATTACGATGTCGTGTTCGCCAAACAGGTACGTGCGCTCGGCCAGCCGGGTGACGTGCTGCTGGCGATTTCGACCAGCGGCAATTCGCGCAATGTCATCCAGGCGATCGAGGTCGCGCACGAATACGACCTGCGCGTGATCGCGCTGACCGGCAAGGACGGCGGCGAAATCGGGCGCATGCTGCGCGAGGGCGACGTTCATCTCTGTGTCCCCGCGCAGCGCACGGCGCGTATCCAGGAGGTGCATCTCCTCTGTATTCATTGTCTGTGCGACGGTATCGACCGTCTCCTTCTTGGAGTTGAAGAATGAAAAACATATCGAACGACACATCCCCCCACAGCAACGGTTTCACGGTTTCATCCTCTTTCTCCCCGTCTTCCTCCGCATCTTCCTCTTTCCCCTCCTCGTTCCGGATCAGGCTTGCCACCGCGGCGGCGCTGGCCGCGCTGCTGGCCGGTGGTCTGTCGGCCTGCGTGCCGTTGGCGATCACCGGGACGGCAGTCGGCGGGATCGCCGCGGTCGACCGGCGTTCGGTCGGCGCGCAGACCGAGGACGAGGGCCTGGAATGGAAGGTTTCGAACCGCATCATCGAAAAATTCGGCGACAAGGTGCATATCAACCAGACTTCGTACAATCGCCGCGTGCTGCTCACGGGCGAAGCGCCGAACGAGGAAACCAAGCGCGAAATCGAGCAGATCGCTGCCGGCGTGCCGAATGTGCAGGGCGTCTGGAACGAGATCCGCATCGCGCCGCTGTCGTCGCTCGGGGCGCGCAGCAGCGATGCCTACATCACTTCGAAGGTGAAGGCGCGTTTCGTCGATTCCGGGAAATTCCGCCCGATGCTGGTCAAGGTGGTGACCGAGGCTGAAACCGTCTATCTGCTCGGCCTGGTAACGCGCAAGGAAGCCGACGCCGCGATTCAGGTCGCGCGCACCACGGCCGGAGTGAAAGGCGTGGTGAGCGTGATGGAAATCATCACGGAGGAAAAAGCCAGGGAGCTCGATCCGAAACCGGCGGAGAACCAGGAAAAACGGGATTCCGAGCACATGGGCTGAAACCCCGGAACGATACGGGCGCGTTGCTTCACGGCAACGCGCTTTTTTGGCGAAGAATATTCCAGATTTATTAAATAAACATCGTTGTATGTAGTGATATTCAGGTGATAATTATTATATTGATTTGTAATTTCGTCTGGCGCGGAAGCAGTGCTTTCTTCGCGCGGCAGAGGCATGAAATGAATGCGCCGCCGGGAAAGAACGAACCGGCGGCGCATTTCGAAGCGAAGAAGATCAATCAGCGCATTTTTCAATTTTTCTGTGGTGCGATTTGCATCACGCCGCAGTAGCGTTTGTGCTCGATCATTTCCTCGGCGCTGTCGCCGTAGCCGAGGTAAATCTGCGTGCCTTCGAGGCCGGAAACCACCATGCTATAGAATTCAAAAGGATTGTCATAGGATCTGATGGATTTGATGAATTCGAGATTTACAGTAGTGTTCTCGGCGGCAGTGTAAAACGGCAGCAAAGGCCCGTTGAGCGGAATCCAGCCGAGTTCACCGGCATTCTGGAACCAGAGATCGTGCGTAGCACCAAGCACTTTGCCCGGCACCATCGCGACAACATAAGCATGCTGGCCGGCATTCAGAAAAAGCGGAAAAGAGGCACCGAAGAAGGAGTTGTAAGACCCGGTGAGACGAAGCTTCTGCGGGCTGCATGCCAAGGTGCCGTCTTGCAGTGCATAGCGGCTTGCGGGTGGAGTAATCGCATTTGCGGGGCAACCATCGCCGATATCGGTGCCGGAAGGCTGCGGGGAGGAAGCTTCGAGTGTTCCGGAAAGCAGTTCGATGCTCGTACTCGTGCAGCGCGGATCGAAACGGGCGCGAACGACGGTTCCCGGTTCCACGACCCTGATCTGGGAACCGTCGCGCAACTGCAGTAATCTGTTCATGGCATATGGCTCGTTGCTGGATGTGAAATGCGTAATGTCGAGCATTCCGCTTTCGAGCATCATCGCTCCTGCGCTTGTAAAGGTGCCGACGAGACGCGTTCCGGGCACGCGGGCGCCGAGCAGAAAATAATCCGGCCTCAATGGATAGAAATGGTAGCCGACGGTATTCGGGACACCATTAGCATCTGGAGCGGGAAGCGGTACCGGAACGTCGAATCCATATTTCAGTTGATCGAGGGTTGGATATTGCGTCGTGGCGGCGAAATCGAGTATCTGGCTTTTTCTTGTGGAGAGGACATCTGCATCGGAAAGTGTGATCTGCTGCGAGACGACCGTTTTTCCATCCGTGGCGCTGAGGGTGTGCGTGCCGACAGGAAGGAAATAGCAGGCGATTTCATTTTCTCCCAGGCGCACGGGAACGGTATATTCGGGCCGCCCGGCGACGGAAAGCGTGACATCGTCAGTGACTCTTTCTCCGTTGCGGGAGAAGGCGACAGCGACCGAAATCAGATCTTGTCCGTCTCTTTGAGGACGAGGAAGACGATCAATTTTTTCTTGATAATTCCAGTCCCAGACATAATCGTTGCAGAGGGCGCCGCCGTTGATCGTCAGAGAACTTTTCTCCCTGTCGATAAAGAACCCGATGCTATGTTTGCCGCCATTGATTTTTACGGCGGTTCCGCTTCCGGTGACGACATCAATAAAGGCTTTTCCGCCGTTGATGATCAGTTTTCCACCCGGCCCGTGTAGCCCATCTTCGTCGTAATTGCCGCCAATGGAAAAAGCAGTACGGGTACTGTAACTGGAATATCCGCTGAAGTTCAGAGTTCCCTCGGTGCTGCCGGAGCGACGCGCACTGTCGATCGTCAGCGAACGTCCTGCAGGCAGATAGATAGCAAGCGGACTCCAACCCCGGGTTATATAGGGCGCGAAAATGGTGTTTTCTCCATCGAGCAGCAGCCTGCTGTCCCCGATAAGCTCAATGGCGTATTTATCCCAAGGTTTCTCGAAAGAAAAATTCTTTAGCGTCAGTGTGGTTGGGGCTTCAGAAGTGATGTAGAGATTTTTTAACGGCCTGTAGGAAGTATCCAGGTTTTCAGTGCCGGCAATGCCGGCCACGCTGCCGCGAATGCGGATTTCAAAGGAGGCAGTGGGGCTGGCCTTCGCTGAAATCGTCAATTGGTCGCCGTTGTCCAGAATATAGGGCGAAGTTTCCCGGCTGAAGTCGGAAATGATTTTTTCCGCCGCGCCGGCGGTCGCGGCGGTAAGCGACAGCATGCAGAAAATCGCCGGAAAAGAGACGAGAAGCTTTTTATACGAGCAGTGAATGGCCGACATCGGGCAGTCTCCGGAAAAAACGCTTCTGGAAAATGCGCATGAAAATTCTGTTTCGCCATTGCGCGTGTTCTTTACCAGAAAAGGCGTGATCAAAATTTTTGTAGGCCGCGAACGACTGGGTCCACCGATTGCGGCGCAATTTTCATGATACCGCGGCGATGTTTCGAGCCACTATTTTTTCGGCGCCCCTTTCGGCCGGAGCGATGGCGCTCCGGAATTCTTTCCGTCACGCGCCGGAACCGCAGAGGCATCGATCACGATGCTTTGCCGCCGTGGCACTTGTTCCATCCGCCACCGCGCAATCGCCCAGGGCCAGAATTCCGCCACCGGCGCGGCGGCAATATCTTCGGGAACTTCGTGGCCGAGAAAACACAGGGCTTCGGCCAGCAGCGCGGAGCCGCGTTCGGCATCCAGCGCCGGGGCCAGCGTCTGTTTCGAGAGTTTCTCGCCGGCGGCGTTGCTTGCCAGCGGTAAGTGCGCGTAGCGCGGAACCGGCACCCCGAGGCAGCGTTGCAGCCAGATCTGGCGCGGCGTCGAATCGATCAGGTCGGCGCCGCGCACGATGTCGGTGATTCCCGCCTCGGCGTCGTCCACGACGACCGCCAGATGGTAGGCATAGAGGCCATCGGCGCGAAAGAGCACGAAATCGCCGACATCCTCGGCCAGCCGCTGCGTCACGGTGCCGTGGATGCGGTCGCCGAAACCGATCGTTTCTTCCGGAACGCGCAATCGCCACGCTCGCCACGCTCGCCATGCCCGCGCGGCGCGGCCCGGCGGCAGGCCGGCGCGGCAGGTGCCCGGATAGCGCAGGCCGCCGTCGATGGAAACGGTTCTGGTCGCCTCGGCGATTTCGCGCCGCGAGCAGGCGCAGGGATAGACCACTCCCGCCGCGCGCAGGCGTTCGAGGGCTTCCGCATAGACCGCCTGCCGCTCGGGCCGGCTTTGCCAGACCGGCGGCGCGTCCCAGGTAAAACCGAGCCGGTCGAGCGCGCGCAGGATTGCCTCCGCCGCGCCGGGAACGGCGCGCGGGGTATCCACGTCCTCGATGCGCAGCAACCAGGAACCGCCCGCCGCGCGGGCGTCGAGGTAACTGCCGAGAGCGGCCACGAGCGAACCGAAGTGCAGCGGCCCGGTCGGCGAAGGCGCGAAACGCCCGCGATAGGAGCCATGCGGGAGGGCATCCGCCCGCGGCGCTGCGGGTCGTGAATCGGCGTGGGGATCAGTGGGTTCCATGCACGTGGCAATGTGGTGCGTTTACGTTTGCGTCGGCGGCGTTTTCCTTCGGTTCCGGCACGTTTTGCGCCAGTTCGTTGAGGATGCCGCAATCGCGCGTCGCCTGTACCCGCAGGCAATGACCGCGCAGTTCCTGCAATTGCGTTTTCAGGCGCTGCAGTTCGTCGATGCGTGTCTCCACGTGCCGGAGATGTTCTTCGAGCAGGGTGTTGACGCCCTCGCAGTCTTCGTCCGGTGCATTCCGGAAGCGCAGGAGAGCGCGGATTTCCGCGTGCGTCATGTCGAAGGCGCGGCAATTGCGGATGAAACCGAGCTGGTCGGCATGCTCCCGCGTGTAGAGGCGGTAATTTCCGGCGCTGCGGGCGGGCGGCGGCAGCAGTCCTTCACGTTCGTAGTAGCGGATCGTCGCCACGGTACAACCGGCGGCGTTTGCCAATTCACCGATTTTCATCGTCGGGTCTCCGGTGGAAACAACAAGGGTTGACTCTATAGTAGCTTCAGGGTCTGAAATGAACCAGAGCGAGTTTTTCAGAGCAAATTTTCCGGAACAAACTCCCCGGAACAAATTTCCGTTTCCACGAATTTTCAATTCAGCCATGTCAGCCCATCCACATTCCCACTCCCACTCCCAGCCACATTCCCAGCCACAATCCCGTTCCGGCACCGATTCTCTTCCTGCCGAAAATTCCCGCATCGGCTGCGGATGTTCCCATACCGATGGCGCCAATTCCATGGGTTCCACGGATTCCGGTCATTCCGCCGATACGCGCGTGGTGACGCCGGCGCTCCTGTGTTCCGGCATTCTTGCGCTTGCCGCCGAAGCGGCGCATTGGATCGGGCTCGCGGCGTTCTGGCCGGCCCTCCTGGCCCTGGCCGCGATTGCCGCCGGTGGATTGGGTACGTACCGGGCGGGGTGGGTCGCGGTCAGGAACGGTGTTCTCAATATCAACGCCCTGATGAGCATTGCCGTCACCGGCGCGCTGGCGATCGGCCAGTGGCCCGAGGCGGCGATGGTGATGTTCCTCTTCGTGCTGGCCGAACGGATCGAGGCGCGTTCGCTCGACCGCGCGCGCCACGCCATCGACGCGCTGCTGCGGCTGGCGCCCGATACCGTCCGCATTCGGCAGTCCGACGGTTCCTGGCGGGAAATCCCGGCGGCGCAGGCCGGCATCGGCGATGTCGCGCGCGTCAGGCCGGGCGAGCGGATCGCGCTCGACGGCGTCATTGTCGATGGCGCTTCCGTCGTCGACGAGGCGCCGATCACCGGCGAGAGCCTGCCGCGCGACAAAAGCGTCGGCGATCCCGTGTTTGCCGGGTGCATGAACGGCGGCGGCGTCTTCGAATATCGTGTCGGCGCCGTGGCCGCCGATACGGCGCTGGCGCGCATCGTCCGCGCCGTCGAGACCGCGCGGACAAGCCGCGCACCGATCGAGCGTGCCGTCGACCGCTTCGCACGCGTCTATACCCCGGCCGTGCTGGCGTTCGCCGTGGCGGTGGCGCTGGTGCCGCCGCTGTGGACGCAATTCGTCGCCGGCGGCGAGGCGGCCTGGTTGGAGTGGATCTACAAGGCGCTGGTGCTGCTCGTCATCGCCTGTCCGTGCGCATTGGTGATTTCGACGCCGGTTACCGTCGTCGCCGGGCTGACCGCCGCCGCGCGCCACGGCATCCTGGTCAAGGGCGGCGCCTATCTTGAAGCGGGCCGGCGCCTGGCCTGGATCGCCTTCGACAAGACCGGCACGCTGACGCGAGGCAAGCCGCGCCAGACCGACTGCGTCGTCTTTGCCGCCGGGGAGGATGTTGCCGCCTTCCGCGCGCGGGCGGTCCGCCTCGCCGCCAGCCTTGCCGCCTGTTCCGGGCATCCCGTTTCACACGCCGTTGCCGCCGCGGCGGAAGAAAGCGGCATCGGGGCGGGCGGCCATCTTTCCCATTTCTCCCATTTACCTCATTTGTCTGTTTCCTCCTTCGCCGAACTGCCCGGGCGCGGCGTCGAAGGCGATATCGAAGGCGTCCGATACACGCTCGGCAACCATCGCCTGATCGAGGAGCGGAAGGTGTGCTCGCCGGAACTCGAGACGCTGCTGGAAAAATTCGAGCGCGAAGGAAAGACCGCGCTCATGCTGAGCGACGGCACCCGCGTGCTGGCCTTGTTCGCCGTCGCCGACACGCTCAGGGAAGAAAGCCGCTCCGCCGTTGCCCGTCTGCACGAACTTGGCGTCGGGACGCTGGTACTCTCCGGCGACAACGCGCGCACGGTTGCCGCCATCGCCGCCGAGGCCGGCATCGACGAAGCGCACGGCGAACAGCTTCCCGAAGGCAAGGCGGCAATGATCGCGGCGCGGAAGTTGGCGTGTGCCAAAGAAAAAAAGGCTGTCGGCATGGTCGGCGACGGCATCAACGATGCCCCGGCGCTGGCTGCCGCCGATATCGGTTTCGCGCTCGGCGCCGCCGGCAGCGATACCGCGATCGAGAGCGCCGACGTGGCGCTCCTGGACGACGACCTCGGGAAAATCGCTACCTTCGTCCGGCTCGCGCGCCGGACCCATCGCCTGGTGGCGCAGAACATCGCACTCGCGCTCGGCATCAAGGCGGTTTTTCTCGCGCTTACGTTCGCCGGCCTGGGCAGCATGTGGATGGCCGTCTTCGCCGACATGGGGGTGAGCCTGCTGGTGATCGGCAATGGGCTGCGCCTGCTGCATTCCCCAAGAACTGCCGCCTGAGGCACAATCGCGGTTTTCATCCGCTATGGCGATTCCCGAAAATCCTCATACATTGTCGACTTCGCCTTGCCGTACTGTTTGTACTGTCTGCGGCTCGTCTTCGCGCCTGAGGATTTTCGGGAATCGCCATAGATAACGAACCTGGAGCAAAAATGTCTTTCTTCGTCATGAAATCACGTTCGTCCTGCGTTCCCTCCGCTGTTTCCTCCATTTCCACCTTCCCGCGTCTGGTCGTTACAGCGGCGTTATCGGCGTTGTCGTTTTCCGTGGCGCTGCCGGCAGCGGCGCAGACGGTCGGTTGCCGGCAGAAGCTCGAGGAAATCCAGTGGAAAATCGATTACGCCGAGGAAAGCGGCGCGCTCGCGCACAAAATGTTCCTCGAACTGCAAGAGGAAAAACTGAAGCAGAAATGCGCCGATGGCACTTTCGCGCGCGAACAGAAAATCCGTGTCGAGGCGGCGCAGTTGAACGTGTCGACCCAGAAGGACCGGCTGGCCGAGGAAGAAGCGAAACTGCTCGATGTGCAGATGCTCGGTGACAAGGAAAAAACCGGACGCCAGCAGCAGAAGATCGAAGAGCGGCGGCGGATGATGCAGGATGCCGAACGGGCGCTGATCGACGAGCAGGAACGTGAAAGACCGCTGTAACGCGGCATTTCCGTTTTCCATTCCTGGAAACAGGCGGGGAACGGAAATGAAAAAATACCGGTATCCCGGCGAGAAAAACCTTCCGTGTGACCCGCTGCGTTTTACCTCCTGCCTTCGCTGCCAATTCGTTTCATGAGGACATTTTCATGCCGATAGATTTTTTCCAGGTGGATGCCTTCACCCATCGCTCTCTCTATGGCAACCCCGCCGCCGTGGTTTTCGACGCCGACGAAATTTCGGCGGAGACCATGCAGAAGATCGCGCGTGAGATGAATCTTTCGGAGACTGTGTTCATCCTCAAACCGACCGTGCCGGAAGCCGACTACCGCGCCCGTATTTTTACTCCGATGAGCGAGGTGCCTTTTGCCGGGCATCCGACGGTGGCTGCCGCGCATTCCGTCCTGGCACGCTATTCCGGCAAGGCCAATGCCACGCTGCTTCGGCAGGAGTGCGGCATTGGCATCGTCCCGGTGGAGGTCGTTCCTTCCGCCGCCGGCCGGCTGCTGCGCATGACGCAAGGCGCGCCGGTCTACCGCGATGCGGGCCTGTCCCGTGACATCGTGGCGAAGATGCTCGGCTGCTTCGAGTCCGATCTGGCCGACAGCCCCTTCGAGGTGGTTTCGACAGGATTGCCGTGGCTCATCGTGGAATTGTCCCGATTCGAGGCGATTTCCGCCCTCGATCCCGACCAGGGCCTCATCGCGCGCGAATGCAAGAAACTGCGCGCTGCCGGCCTGACGGTATTCGTGGAACGCGGAGATGGCGGCCCGGTGCGTATCCGCGTACGCACCTTTGCCCCCGGCGAAGGAATTTCCGAAGACCCGGTGTGCGGCTCCGGCAATGGTTCGGTTACTGCCTTCATCGCACGCCACAGGCATCCAGGAGAAGCGTCGGGCAGTTACGTCGCCGAACAGGGTATCGAGATCGGCCGTGACGGCGAAATCCATGCTTCATGGGAGCGCGATGGCGATGCGTTGCGTATACGTATCGCCGGCGAGGCGGCTGTCGTTGCCAGCGGGCAACTGTTCCTGTAACGGTCGGCCCTGCCGGGGCAGGCGTGGAAGGCTAAACATAGCGCACCCACGCGGAGACATCCCCGGGCGAAATATTCTAAATAAAAATAAAATTTGCTTCTATGATTGTAGCTGGTTATATGGGTAAATTAAATTTTATAAATAGAATTTAATCCAGTATTCCCTCTTCGTGCGAGGAGGGAATAACGTCACTCCGCCATCACTCCGCGCGCGTGTCCCGCCGCAGCGCGGCCAGTTCTTCTTCCAGCGCGGCGATGCGCCGTTGCAGCGCCGCGAGCGTTGCGATTTCTTCCTCGCCGCCGTCGCGCATCCGTGCCTGTGTCTCCTCTAGCCAGTCCAGCCAGGCATCCATGCCGCTGCCGTCGCGGGCCGAGACGTGCAGTACTTCGAGTTCGGGATTGATCCGCAGCGCGTTGCCGACGCAGGCGTCGACATCGAAATCGAGATGCGGCAGGAGGTCGGTCTTGGTGAGCAGCATCAGGCGCGCGGCGGCGAACATGTCGGGATATTTGAGCGCCTTGTCCTCGCCCTCGGTGACCGAGAGCATGACGACCTTGGCCGCTTCGCCGAGATCCCACAGCGCCGGGCAGACGAGGTTGCCGACGTTCTCAATCAGCAACAGGCCGCCTTCCGGATGCGCCTCATGGCTGTGAAGGTGCTGGTGCTCATGGCCATGTTCGTGGTCGTCTCCATGGGGGGCGTGGCTGTGATCGAGTTCGTGTCCGTGATCGTGCCGGTGCAGCGGCAGATGCGCGAATGCCTCGCCGACCATGCGCGCGTCGAGATGGCACCCCTTGCCGGTGTTGATCTGGATCGCCGGAACGCCGGCGGCGCGGATGCGCTCGGCATCCGTGGCGGTTTGCTGGTCGCCCTCGATCACCGCCACCGCCAGTTCCGGCATGCGTTCGCGCAGGCGGCGGATGGTTTCGACGAGCAGCGTCGTCTTGCCCGAGCCGGGGCTGGAAACGAGGTTCAGCGCCAGCACGCCGTGCGCGGCGAAATGGGCACGGTTCTGCTCCGCATGACGGGCATTGGCGGCGAGCACGTCTTCCTCGATGCGCACGATGCGTTCGGCAC
This sequence comes from Rhodocyclaceae bacterium, assembly GCA_031556405.1. GTDB lineage: Bacteria > Pseudomonadota > Gammaproteobacteria > Burkholderiales > Rhodocyclaceae > WQZF01. The sequence continues at coordinate 24,430 of JAVBTC010000018.1, read as the reverse complement.
TCATGCCCGGCACGCTGCTGCCGGCGGTGTTGGCGCCGTAGTCAAGCGTTCCTTCGTCGAGCGTTCCTCTCGCGCCCGGTTTTTCATTCGGATTTCTTTCCGGTCCTGCTTCGGGCAGGCCGCAGCCGCAGGCGATGCACATGGTTTTGCTCCTTCTGGACGATACTTTGCCGATAAATGATTATGGTACGAATATTCTGAAAGAAATGGGGATGGGTGGAGTGGGTGAAGTGGAGCAGCGTGCGAACGTCGCTTCCCGAACTGCGGTGGAAGCCATCGGCGATACGCGGCAGGGAGAGGTAAATCACATGTGGAATTGAACGCTGGTGGCATTCCTCTGGATTCCCGCCTGCGCGGGAATGACGTAAAAATTATCTCTGGTGATGAACGGCAGCGTTTCCTTGATTTGGATGGCCGTTGTTTGCAAAGGCGGAAAAATTCCGTCATTCCCGCGCAGGCGGGAATCCAGAGGAATTCCCCCGCATGTCCGTTTGTCCATTTTTGAGAATAGCCATAAAACGGATGGCCGTCAGAAAAGAGGCGGCGAAGCCTCTTCCACGACGATCAGTTCCGCAACGCGCAATTCGGCTCCGCCGGTGATGCGCAGCCGGAAGCCGCCGCAATGCGGGCATGGGTCGCCGCGTGCCTCGATCCGTGCCGCGCCGCCGCATTCCAGGCATAGCGCCTCGCCCGGCGGCTCGTCGATTTCGATCTGCGCGCCGGCGAGCACGGTGTCCGGCACCAGGGCTTCGAGCGCGAAGGTCAGCGCCGATACTTCGATGCCGGAGAGCTTTCCCGCCACCAGCTTCAGGCGGCGCACCGCCGGAAAACGCTCGCGCCGCGCCGCCGCCTCGACGATGTCGAGGATGTTCGCGGCCAGGCTCAGTTCGTGCATTTTTCAGAATCAGTATTCGATGGCGACGTTGTCCGGCGCGAGCCACTCGCGCAGCGAATCGAGCAGTTCGTCTTCGAGGCGGACGCGGCTGGATTCGCCGAGCATCAATTCGCACTGCGCCTGATCGTTGCGGTAGAGAATCCGTACCGGGCAGGCGCCGGGAATGTACGGCGTCAGCAGCCGTTGCAGGGTTGCCGCCGCGTCGGCGCGCCGGGGCTGGCCGCTGGTTTGTCCGCCGGGTTGTCCATTGAGCGAGAGCTTGAGCTGGCGCGCGAAGCGTCCGCGCGCCTCGGGGAGCGTCATCAGTCGCTCGGCGACGACGCGCAGGCCGTCGTTGTAGTCGTCCCGCTGCACCTTGGCTTCGACGACCAGCAGTTCGTCTTCCCGCACCTTGCCGCCGTCCCTTTCGGCGATTTCGCTATAGACGGTGATTTCGAGCGCGGCGCTGCCGTCGTCGAGGGTGACGATGAGCATCTTGCCGCGCGCGGTGAGCTTGCTGCGGGCGCCGGTGACGAGGCCGGCGATCGTCTGCGGTTCGCGCCGCGCTTCGAGCCGGGACAGCGGCAGGCGGATGAAGCGGGAGAGTTCTTCCTTCGCCGTATCGTAGGGGTGGCCGGAGAAAAAGAAGCCGAGCGCGAGCTTTTCCTCGCGCAGCCGCGTTTTGTCGTCCCACGGCGGCGCTTCGACGTAGCGCGGCGTTTCGGCGGCTTCCGGGATCAGGTCGAAGAGGCTGGTCTGCAACGCGTTGCGCTCGGCCTGTTCCGCCGCTTCCATCGCGATGCCCACCGAGGCCAGCAGGCGGGCGCGATTGGCATCCTGGGCGTCGAAGGCGCCGGCGCGGATCAGGGCTTCGATACAGCGGCGATTGACCAGGCGCTTGTCGATGCGGGTGCAGAAATCGAACAAATCGGCGAAGGGGCCGCCCTCGCCGCGCGCGGCGACGATGTTTTCCACCGCCTGCCTGCCGGTGCCCTTGACCGCGCCGAGTCCATAGCGGATCGATTTCGTATCGACCGGGACGAAGGCGTATTCGGAGGCGTTGATGTCGGGCGGCAACACGGTAATGCCGTTGGCGACGGTGTCCTCGTAAAAGATTTTCACCGTGTCGGTGTCGTCCATTTCCGAGGACAGCGTTGCTGCCATGAACGCGGCGCAGTGGTGCGCCTTCAGCCAGGCGGTGTGATAGGTGATGACCGCGTAGGCGGCGGTGTGCGATTTGTTGAAGCCGTATTCGGCGAATTTTTCCATCAGGTCGAAGAGCTTCATCGCCAGCGCCTTGCTGTAGCTCTTCTTTTCGGCGCCGTCGCCCATCAGGTCGCGGTGTACGGCCATTTCCTCGGGCTTCTTCTTGCCCATCGCGCGCCGCAGCAGGTCGGCGCCGCCGAGCGTGTAGCCGCCGATGATCTGCGCGATCTGCATCACCTGTTCCTGGTAGACGATGACGCCGTAGGTCGGCTCCAGACAGGCTTTCAGGTCGGGGTGGAAATAGTCGATTTCCTGTCTGCCTTTCTTGCGCAGGATGAAATCGTCGACCATGCCCGAGCCGAGCGGGCCGGGCCGGTACAGCGCGAGCACGGCGATGATGTCCTCGAAGCGGTCCGGCGCCAGCTTTTTCAGCAGCTTTTTCATGCCTTCCGATTCGACCTGGAAAATCGCCGTGGTGTTGGCGTCGCGCAGGATCCTGTAGGCCGCCTGGTCGTCGAAGGAGAGCGCCGAGAGGTCGATCCGCGTTCCGGTCAGGCGCTCCACGTATTCGAGCGCCATCTGGATGATGGTGAGGTTCCTCAGGCCGAGAAAGTCGAATTTCACCAGCCCGATCTTCTCGACGTCGTCCTTGTCGTACTGCGAAACGACGGTGGTGCCGCCGTCGGCGGAGTAGAGCGGACAGAAATCGGTCAGCTTGCCCGGCGCGATCAGCACGCCGCCGGCGTGCATGCCGATGTTGCGCGTCAGGTCTTCGAGCCTGACCGCGAGATCGAAGAGTTCGCGCACTTCTTCTTCGCGTTCGACCTTTTCCTTCAGTTGCGGCTCGGCGGCAATCGCCTTGACGAGCGAGAGCGGTTTGTTCGCCTCGACCGGAATCAGCTTCGAGAGCGCATCGCAGAACGGATAGGGCAGGTCGAGCACGCGGCCGACGTCGCGGATCACCGCCTTGGAAGACATCGTGCCGAAGGTGGCGATCTGCGACACCGCGTCGATGCCGTATTTGCGCCGCACGTATTCGATTACCTCGCCGCGCTTGTCCTGGCAGAAATCGATGTCGAAGTCGGGCATCGAGACGCGTTCGGGGTTCAGAAAACGCTCGAACAGCAGGGCGTAGCGCAGGGGATCGAGATCGGTGATGCCGAGGGAGTAGGCAACGAGCGAGCCGGCGCCGGAGCCGCGTCCCGGCCCGACCGGAACGCCGTTCTGCTTGCCCCAGTTGATGAAGTCGGCAACGATCAGGAAGTAGCCGGCAAAGCCCATCGCGACGATGGTTTCGGTTTCCACCGCCAGCCGTTCGTCGTAGCGCGGCCGTTCGCGCCCGCGCTCGGCGGGGTCGGGAAAGAGCCGTTCCAGCCGCTGTTCCAGGCCGGCGGCGGCCTCGTTTTTCAGATGCTGTTCGAGCGAGATGCCCTCGGGGGTCGGAAACAGCGGCAGATAGTTCTTTCCGAGGGTGATTTCGAGATTGCAGCGGCGCGCGATTTCGACCGTGTTTTCCAGCGCCTGCGGCAGATCCGCGAACAGTACGGCCATTTCCTCCGGCGTCTTGAAGTACTGCTCCCCGGTGAACGGCCGTGGCCGGCGCGTGTCGCCGAGGACATAGCCTTCGGCGATGCAGACGCGCGCCTCGTGCGCCTTGAAGTCGTCGGAGGCGAGAAACTGGACCGGATGCGTTGCCACCAGCGGCACTCCGAGCGCGGCGGCGAGATCGGCACTGGCGGCGACCAGCGCTTCCTGCTGCGGCTGGCCGTAGCGCTGCACTTCGAGATAGAAGGCGCCGGGGAACAATTCCGCCCAGGCGCGCGCGCGGTCCGCCGCCAGGTCGTGGTTTCCCGTCAGCAGCGCTTCGCCGACGTCACCCTGCGCCGCGCCGGAGAGCGCGATCAGTCCGTCGACGCCGACCTCGCGCAGAACCTGCGGCGGCAATTCGGCGCGGCCGCGCAGGCGCGGCGACAGTTGCGCGCGCGAAAGGAGTTCGCACAGTTGCAGATAACCCAGGCGGTTGCGAATCAGCAGCAGCAGGCGGCGCGGCCGGTCGGGGTCGGCTTCGTTGGCGAGCCAGACGTCGGCGCCGAGAATCGGCTTTACCCCCTGCTTGCGCGCGGCGGCATAAAATTTGACGAGGCCGAACAGGTTTCCGAGATCGGTCAGCGCCAGCGCCGGCATCGCGCACGCCTTGGCGCGGGCGATCGCGTCATCGATGCGGACGATGCCGTCGCTGACGGAAAATTCGCTGTGCAGCCGTAAATGGATGAATCGCGGGGCGGATTGCGCAGAACAGGGAGAGCAGTCGGGACGACTGGAGTGGCCGGAATGGCTGGAATGGGCAACGGAAGAAACGGACATCCGTCCATTTTACTCCAGCGCTTCCATACTGGATAAACCGCATGCGGTTTATATCATCCGGAATGTCCAAACCGCCATTATTCTTCTGTATTTTAGACATATGTTCTGGATTCCGTGCATCGAATATGCCAGCATATATCTACCGATTCACCGGTTCCATCGAAAGAGGTTTATTCGTCAGGTAAAGAGGAGAAAAAGTATGTGGCTCATCGATTTTCTGTTCGGCAAGAAGCAGCATTCGGGAGAAACGCAGGCAAGCCAGGATTCCGACGCGAATGCGGTACAGGCGCCGGGGACGCGCATTGCCTACAGTTCCGACCTGGTTCCGCAACTCAAGGAGGATCATCGGCGTCTGCTCGAGACGTTCGGCCTGATCAATACGGCGTTTTCCCGTAACGATCTGGTGTCGACGGCCAAGTACCTGGAAGACTTCCGCGGAGGGGTGCTGGCGCATCTCCTAACCGAGAATATCCGCTTTTACATCTATCTCGAACACGCATTTGCGCAGGATTTGGAAAGCTTCAACCTGATGCACGGCTTCCGCCAGGAAATGGATACGATCGGCAAGGCGGTGCTCGCGTTTCTCACCAAATACAAGGATATCGACACCCAGCCCAACCTTGCCGTTTCGTTCGGCAAGGACCTGGAAAATGTCGGCGGTATCCTCAGCGAGCGTATCAAGCGCGAGGAGGAAACGTTGTATCCGCTTTATTTGCCGTCTTATTGAAACGCAAAGCGGGATTGAATGACGGATAAAGCGGAAAAAATGGCGGCTGGAAGCGATGCGGGCGGTGTAAACGCTCGGCGGCGCAACTTCCTGCGCGGGCGCTTTTCCATGCCGCCGCAGGTTCCTTCTGTGCCTCCGTTGCGGCCGCCATGGGCACGGGCGGAAGCGGAGTTTCTGCGCTTGTGCACCCGCTGCGGCGATTGTGTTCGCGCCTGCCCGACGGGAATCATCGTCGGCGCGGCGGACGCTTCGGACGCTTCGCCGAAGGTGGATTTCAGCCGTGGAGAGTGCACCTTTTGCGGCGACTGCCGTAGAGTTTGTCCCAGCGGCGCGCTGCAGCCGGCGGCGGATGCCGGCGGTAATGGAGCGCCGCTTCCCTGGACGTTGCGCGCGGACATCGGTGTCTCCTGCCTGGGGCATCAGCGTGTCGAATGCCGCGTCTGCGAAGATCAATGCGGCGTTGCCGCGATCCGTATCCGCCCGCGCATCGGCGGCGCCGGAATTCCCGAGGTCGATTTCGAACGCTGCAACGGCTGCGGCGCCTGCGTCGCCCCCTGCCCGGTCGGGGCGATCGCGGTCGGAGCGATCGATATACGCGCGGCGTAGACGTGGGAAATGAAAGGGAGTTTTTTGGAGAGGGCTCGTGACGCTGGAGAGCATACCGACACCGGAAACCCTGCGCGCGCTGATGGGAGACGCCGCTTTCGCGGCCTGGAATGCCGTGCTGGAATTCATTGACGGCAATTACCGGTCAATGGCGTCTTCGTGGAATTCCGGCGGCAAAGCGGGGAAATACGAACTCAAGTTCCGCCGTGGCGGGAAGACGTTGTGTGCACTGTATCCGCGCGAGGGCGCTTTCGGTTTCATGGTGATCTACGGAAAAGCCGAAAGGGAGGAATTCGAGGCGCGGAAAGACGCGCGGGAAGAAGATTTCCCGGCGGAAATTTGCCTTTCGTACGATCGTGCGCGTACCTACCACGATGGGAAATGGATCATGATCGATGTCGATGGAACCGGGCGTCTCGCCGGTATCGCGCAAATGCTGACGATCAAAAGAAAGCCGGATCGCGGCGGCGGGCGTGGATGATATCGCGGGCTGCCCATTTTCCATATTTAACTTAAATTTGTTTCGGTTATTGTAGCGGAATTGCGGAACGAATTATTTCTTGATTGAAATCATGTATCGTTCCGGCGCCTATTTCTTCATTTTCTCCATCGCTTCATCCAATTGCCGTCTCAGGTCGTCGGCCGGCTTTCCTTGCGCTTCGGCGACGCGGATCTGACGCAACAGGTCGGAGATCTGCGTCGGCGTCACCGTGTCGCGGCTGCCCCTGGTCGGCCCCTTGGCGCCTTTTCCCGGCAGATGCGGCACCTGGGTGCCGTAATCGATTTCGACCTTTTCGCTGCCGGGCTGGCGGCGCTTGGCGGTAACGACCATCGATTTCGGCGGCACCGGTTTCGGATAGGCGCGTTTCGGATCTTTCGCCGGCAGGCGCGCGGGCGCCTGGGCCGTGGTGGAAGGCGATTGCTCGCTCAGGAGGGCGAACAGTTTTTCCTTCAGTTCGCCGCTTGGCTGGCCGGCGGCGTCCGCCTCGCGGATCTGGCGCAGAAGCTGTTCGACTTCGGTCGGCGCGGCGGTGGAGCGGGAGCGCGGGGCCTGTTCTTCCTGGGGGGCGGTGACGGCGATCTGGAATTCCTGCGGCGTCGAAATCATTTTGCCGATGCGCAGATTCTGGTAGCGCATTGCGAAACTCAGCGCGGTATCGTTCCAGTCGGTTCTGAGCTTCGTATCCGCGCCGGCTTCGAGCAGGGCCTTGGCCAGCGTTTCCTGTCCCTCGCGCGCGGCGACCATCAGCGGCGTGGTGCCGTTGGGCGAGCGGGCGTTGATGTCGGCGCCGTGTTCGAGGAGATAGCGGGCGACGTTTTCGTGGCCGTTGAAGACCGCGTAATGCAGCGCGCTCCAGCTCGCGTCGTTGCGGTTGATCGTGGCACCGTGGGCGAGCAGCCATTTGATCGCCTCCAGGTGCCCGTTCCATGCCGCCAGTTGCAGCGGCTGTTCGCCGATTTTGTTGGCGCGGCGCGGGTTGGCGCCGTGCGCGAGGAAGATCTCCATCATTTCGATATCGCCGTTCCACGCGGCGATCATCAGCCCGGTGCCGATGCGGTCGGCCTGGTATTCGGGATTCAGGCCGGCCTCGAACCATTTTTTCACGGTGCGCGTATCGCCGCGCTCGACGGTGAGGCCGAAATCGACCGGGTCGGGCTGAATCGCCGCCGCCGGGAAGGAAAAGAGCGCAAATGCGAAAAAGATACCGGCAAGGAAAATGCCGGTGAAAAAGCCACTGTGCCGGTGTCTGTTCGTCATGCCGTAATTCCTTTGTATTTCCCGCCGCACTGTTGCTGCCGTTCTCGACATTGCCGTTTTCCTGTCCTCGTTCGCCACGCTTTCTGCGACAATGGCCCGTTTTTCGGTCCACGCATTGGTCCGATCTTTGGTCCTTGAATTCAATCTTTCGATGATAACGCCAACTTCCGCCTCTGTCCCATTTCGAGACCGGCGCGGATGCTCCATAGCCACATAATTCCGCACCGTACATGCCGCCGCCGACTCCCGCACGCCATATTGCCCGAGACGCTTCCACTGCTTCCACTGCCCATTCCGGCAGCGGCTCGTCTTCGCGGTCCCGGCGTCACGGGAGAGGACTCGAAAGGGGGCTCGATTACCGGTTCGTGCCTCCGCGCCGCCCGTTTTATCTCGCGCTCGGTCTGTCGTTGCTGCTGCATGCGGTGGTGCTGGCCGCGCCGTCTCTGCTGCATGTCTTTCTGCCGCCGGTGAAAAAGACGCCGCCGCCGTTGCAGGTGGCGCTGCGCCCGCCGGTCGAGACGATGCCGAACATTCCGGCCCCCCCCGAGCCGGTGCTCAAGGACACGCTGGCCGAAAAACAGCGGGAAGAACCCGTTCCCCAGGTTCCACCCGAGCCGCCGAAGCCGGTTGTCAAACCGCCTGCCGAAAAACGGGCGGCAACGCAGGAATTGCGGCGGCACCAGAAAAAAGTGGAGCAGCAGTTGCGGCGCAAGCTGCATGCGCTGGATTTCTATCCGGCGGAGGCAATCGAGCGCAACCTCGAAGGCGACGTGGTGCTTATCTTGAGTTTCGATGCCGCTGGGCGTCTTTCCGACACCATGCTTGCCACGAGCAGCGGCCACGCAATCCTCGATTCCGCCGCGCAACGCGCGGTTCGCGCCAGCGCCGGCAATTTCGCCGATCCGGCGCTGGCAAAGCAGGAAATTCTGTTTACCGTTTATTTTTGGCTGCAATGAATGGGAATCCGGAAGAATTTCTCCGGCGTTCAATTCCCGTAAAAAATATAGCTATTCCCATAAATAAACGTGCGGATGACCCCTCTGGATTTCCGTCTGCGCGCGAATGCGAACCTGATCCATTGCACTGTCATCGTGTAAAAAATGCCGCTCCCGAAGTGGGAGCGGCATCAATGATATTCTAAATAATTTAAATTATTTCGTCTGAAAACAGAATACAGATAACGAAGTAAATTTCATTTATTTAGAAAAATTCCCTTTTCAAAGTTTCGGTACCGGCAGTCCAAGCGCACGAGCGACGCCGGCACCGTAGGCGGGATCGGCGCGCAGGAAGTGCTTGAGCTGCGCTTCCTTGATTTCGAGCGGCACCGAAGCCATGTTGCGTGCGATGTTGCCGAACAGCCGTTCCTTTTCATCCGCCGACATCAACCGGAACAGCGCCCCCGGCTGGCTGTAGTAGTCCTCGTCCTCGCGATGGTTCCAGCGGTCGGCGGCGCCGGAGAGTTCCAGCGGCGGTTCCGCCGCCGCCGGGTCCTGCGGCCAGGCGCCGAGGCGGTTCGGTTCATAGTTGATCGTGCCGCCCTGGTTGCCGTCGGTGCGCATGGCGCCGTCGCGGTGGAAGCTGGCGAAGGGGCAGCGCGGCGCGTTGACCGGAATCTGGTGGTGGTTGATGCCGAGCCGGTAGCGATGCGTGTCGCCGTAGGAAAAGAGCCTGCCCTGCAGCATCTTGTCGGGCGAGAACCCGATTCCGGGCACGACGTTGGCCGGTGTGAAGGCCGCCTGCTCGACGTCGGCGAAATAATTTTCCGGATTGCGGTTCAGTTCCAGCGTGCCGACTTCGATCAGCGGGTAGTCCGCGTGCGGCCAGACCTTGGTCAGGTCGAAGGGGTTGATATGGTATTTCTCCGCCTCGGCTTCGGGCATCACCTGCACGCAAACGCGCCAGCGCGGGTAGTTGCCCTGTTCGATCGACTCGAAGAGGTCGCGCTGGGCACTTTCGCGGTCGCGACCCACCACTTCCTCGGCTTCGGCGTCGGTGTACCACGTGATTCCCTGCTTCGACTTGAAGTGGAACTTGACGTAGAACCGTTCGTTCTTCGCGTTGATGAAGCTGAAGGTATGGCTGCCGAAACCGTGTATTTCGCGGTAATTGCGCGGCAGGCCGCGGTCGCTCATCAGGATCGTGACCTGGTGCAGCGATTCGGGGTGGCGCGACCAGAAATCCCAGGCCGCCGTGGGGCTGCGCAGATTGGTGCGCGGGTCGCGTTTCTGCGTGTGAATGAAGTCGGGGAATTTGAGCGGGTCGCGGATGAAAAAGACCGGGGTGTTGTTGCCGACCAGATCCCAGTTGCCTTCCTCGGTATAGAACTTCAACGCGAAGCCGCGCACGTCGCGCTCGGCATCCGCCGCGCCGCGCTCGCCGGCGACGGTGGAAAAGCGCAGGAAAACCGGGGTTTGCTTGCCGACGGCGGAAAAGAGCCTGGCCTTCGAATAGCGGCTGATGTCCTGCGTCACCGTGAAGGTGCCGAAAGCACCGGACCCCTTGGCGTGTACCACGCGCTCGGGGATGCGTTCGCGGTCGAAATGCGCCAGCTTTTCGAGCATCCAGAAATCCTGCACCAGTGCCGGCCCGCGCGGACCCGCGGTCATTGTGTTTTGATTGTCGGCGACCGGTGCGCCGGCGGCAGTCGTGAGCGTCGGGTATTTCTCCATGATCAATCCTCCTTATCGGTCAGTACATGGGACAACATGGGCATCGTGCCCGGGAACCGCGTTTACCTCCAATCGTTTTTCAGCATCCTCACTATAGAGGCTGCCTATCGTTTCGTCGGCCGCTCCGTCCGCGGCACCCTATTGCCGCTCGGTTTTACTGTGTCATTTCCTTTCTTCCGGCATGCCGGGGGCGGGAGTTCCCGCCTGTGCCCGCTCCTGTTCCGCCAGCCGCACCAGCTGGCCGATGAATGTCCGTGCGCTTTCCTGTCCGACCATGGTGCCGTACGCCGCTTCCAGGGCGCTTGCGCGGTCGAATTCACCGCGTGCATACGCCGCCAGTTCCATCGCGCCGAGTACGTAGTTTCCCACTTCCCTTTGGCTGCTTTTGAGCGGTGAGTCCTGCGCCGCGAGCAGCGTTTCGCCGATCTTCAGCATCGCGTCGTGATCGCGCGCGGCGGAAGCGGCGAGAAAACGCAGGTAATCATGGGTGAGTGCATCTGCCGGAGCGCAGCGCAGCCAGCGCGGCGTAATCCAAATCTCCTTGAGCGATTCTGGCGGCATGTAGGGGATGGTCTGCGATGCAAGCTGGGTCAGTGAAGATAGCCAGTCCCTCGAAGTGTCGCGATCGCAGCGCTTGCCCATTTGCCAGATTTGCTCGACAGTCAGAGCGGTAATGAAATCGATGCCGTCTACCGTGTCCAGGGGATTTTGCGTCAACCTCGTTTTGAGTTTTTTCGCTTGCTCAAACGCTCCGATATAGATGCCCGCAGGCTCGTTGCCGGCACGGGGAGTATCGTTCCAGGAAGACGGCGGGCGCCACGCGGTTGCTGTTTCCAGGATCGGCCAGGGCGATACCTTCATCTCCGTGAACGTATTGACGCTTTTTCCCTGGAAACGCGCCTTGGGCGCTTCGAGCTGCAATACCGGGTAAAAATCCGAATTCGGCGCGGTTTTGCCGTAGGCGCGGGCAAACGTATGCAACAGTGTCGCGTTGCCGAGATAGGCGAAGATGAAATCGTCGCGGTCGCGCAGCCCGCGCCGTGCCATTTCCGCGCGCAGTTCCTGCGGCCAGCCGGCGGGAATGTCTAGTTCGGTGACGGCGGGCAGAGGGCGCTGGGGACTGGCGACCAGCACCCAGTCGCCGACCGAGCCCTGAAAGACCTGTACATCGGCGAAATAAGGCAGCATCGCGTTCAGCACCGACGCGACCAGTTCCGGGCTGATCTCATAGGTGTGCAGCCACTGCACGAAAATCCCGTCGGAAGTCAGGTGGCGCGGCACGAAGCGGTAAAACTCCTCGGTGAACAACGAAGCGACGCCGTTGACCCAGGGGTTCGAAGGCTCGGAAATAATAATGTCGTATTTCTTGCGGCTGGTGCTGAAATACGATTTCGCATCGTCGATGACGATATGCGAACGGGGGTCGCTGAATGGGCGCGTCACCTGCGGTGCGAAAAGGCGCGCCGCCTCGATCATCGCCGGTTCGATCTCGATTGTGTCGACTGTCTCGATGGCCGGGTTACCGAGCACGAAATGCGTGCTCATGCCGGAACCGAAACCGATCACGCCGACAGTTTTCGCTTCAGGCCGATAGAGCATCGGCAGCACGCCGAGCGAAACCATCGTCACTTCGTCCGGGCCGCCGGGCTGTTTGCTGTCCATCATCACGCTCGCATCCGGCTTGCCGTTGGTGACGATCGAACGCGCGGTCGAAGCGAGGTTTTCCCTCAATGCAACCGAGGCGGTGCGCCCGTCGCGGTAAAAAAGGACATGGTCCTTCGCCGGGTCCGGCAGTTGGCCATAGCGGAACGCCCCGGAGCTCATCAGCAGCGGATCGAAGCGCGACCATAGCAGCGGCACCGCGAGCACCACGAACATCGCGGCCACCAGCGCCTGCGTTGCCCAGCGCGGCCTTCCTGCACTGCCGGCGATAGTGGAGGAATTGGCGGAGCGCCAGACGCCAAGCAACAATACCAGGCCAAGCACGATGTCCGCCGCCGCTGCGCCCCACAGCGAAACGCGCAGTCCGAGCACCGGCAGGCCGATATATACGGCCAGCGCCACGCCGACGATAGCTCCCAGCGTATTGGCGGCGTATACGCGGCCGATTGCCGCTTCGCCTGCGCCCTGGCGCAGCAGCGTAAGCGTGAACAGCGGCAGTGTCATACCGGCAAAGAATGCCGCCGGGAACATGATCACCATCGAAATCGCCGCGCTGGCGAGGTTGTACGCGGTATAGGCCGATTCCGAGGTACGGTTCAGCGTGGTGATCAGCCAGACGACCCATTCGAACGAATGGCTGTACAGGAAAAGCGTGGACAACGCCGCGATTCCCATCAGGATCTGCGCCCATCCGGCCGCGGCGCGCGCCGATTTCAGACGGTCGGCCCGCCCGCGCAGCCACCAGCCGCCGCAGGCGATACCGGCGATGAATGCCGCAAGCATCAGTTCGAAAGCGTGAATCGTGCTGCCGAGCGTCATCGACAGCATGCGTACCCAGGAAATTTCATAGACGAACGAGGTCGCGCCGGTAATCGCCGCCGCCCACAGAATCAGCGCCGGAGCGCTACGCTGCTCGCGCGCGGTTCCCGTGATTCCCGCCGTTCTCGCCGTTCCCACCGTTCCATATCCGGTTTCGTCCGCCGCTACGGATTGTTGCTGTTCGTGCTTGGCCAGCGGCCAGACCGCCAGCGCAACCAGCACATTGATGATGCCGGCGGCAAGTACCGTTCCGGGCAGCCCGATGGCGGGCAGCAGCCAGTAGGTGGCGCACAGCACGCCTACCGCCGCCCCGAGGCTGTTGGCGAAATATAGCCCGGCGAGCACGCGTCCGCCCGCTTCCGGCCGCCAGCGCAGGTAACCCGCGCTCATCAGCGGAAACGTCATCCCCAGCAGCACGCATTGCGGCAGGATCAACAGGCTGGCGACACCCCAGCGCCCTGCTTCCAGCGTGGCCCCGACTTCCAGCGCCGGGAACAGGGTTTCGTAGGAAAACCCGCTGACTCCCAGGTAGTAGCCGTGAAACCCGACGCCGAAAAAGCCGATGATCAGCTCGACTGCGGCGTAGGCTTTGAGCGGATTTTTCAGCAGCGCGCTTTTCCGGCTCACCAGCCACGCTCCGAGCGCCATGCCGCCCATGAACAGTGCCAGCACCAGCGTCTGCGCATAGGCGGAATGGCCGAGAATGAGGCCGAGATATTGTGCCCAGATCGATTGATAGATCAGCCCGGCAAAGCCGGAGGCAATGAAGATCAGCAACAGGAAAACGCTGAAATACGTACGAAATTGCGGCTGTGCGGGGGAAAACGACATGCTGCTCCCTTTATGACGATCGGCGGGCTTGCAGGGCATGTCCCGCCGAAGATTCCTTATTTGACGGCATGGCCTCCCTGCCATGCCGTTTTTTCCATCCCTGATGTCCCTAATGTTATTGCGAGGACGACGACATTATACGTCACGCAGATTAACAGAGTCGCCACGGTTGATGCTATAGGATTTTATGCCGCAACGGCGGACACGGCCGGATGGATGAAGGGAAGTGTGTCGAAGTGAAAAAAGAAGTAAAAACAATGAGTAAGAACGAAAGCAGTGCCTATTTTGTAATGTCTTAATTCATGTCAATAAACACAAAAAAGGGAGCGACTATGCTTTTCGATCGCACAATCGGTTGCAACGGCAAAAGGAGGAGCCATGCACGAGAAAGAACGCGCGCCGTCCCCTGAGCAGGCGGCGCGGCATGCCGTCACACGGTATCGCCACGATACGTCGTACCTGGTGCAGATCCTGCACGACGTTCAGGATGCTCTGGGCTGGCTGCCGCCACGCGCACTGACCGCGATCGCCGAAACCCTGGGCGTTTCGCGCGCGCATGTCGAGGGCGTTGCCGGGTTTTACAGCTTTTTCACGCTTGAACCGGCGGGGCAGTACCGCATTTTCTTCAGCGACAACATCACCGACCGCATGCTCGGCGCGCCGAAACTGATGGCGATGATGTGCCGCATCCTCAACGTCGAACCCGGGCATCTTTCCGCCGACGGCGCCGTCACGGTCGGCACCACCTCCTGTACCGGCATGTGCGATCAGGGGCCGGCGCTGCTGGTCAACGGATTCCCCATTACCCGGCTGACGCAGGAACGGGTGCGCCAGATCTGCAATCTGGTCGCCGCGCGCGTGCCGGTGAAGGAATGGCCGAAAGAATTTTTCCTCGTCGAGGACAACATCCACCGCGCCGACCAGCTTCTCGGCTATCGCCTCGATCCTGGCGCGGCGCTGAAGACCGCGGTCGGCATGGGCCGCGACGGACTGCTTGCCGAAATTCACCATTCCAACCTGCGCGGACGCGGCGGCGCCGGGTTCACCACCGGCACCAAGTGGGAAGCGGCGAAAAAAGCGCCGGGGCCGGAGCGCTTCGTCGTCTGCAACGCCGACGAAGGCGAGCCGGGCACCTTCAAGGACCGCGTGCTGCTGACGAGCTACGCCGACCACGTGATCGAGGGCATGACCCTGTGCGCCTACGCGATCGGCGCCCAGCGCGGCTTCATCTACCTGCGCTACGAATACCGCTACCTGCTGCCGCATCTCGAATCCGTGCTCAAGCGCCGCCGCACGCTCGGGCTGCTCGGCAAGAACATCCTGCGTCAGGCCGATTTCGATTTCGACATCGAAATCCACCTGGGGGCCGGCGCCTATATCTGCGGCGAGGAAACGGCGCTGATCGAATCGCTCGAAGGCAAGCGCGGCACGCCGCGTATCCGCCCGCCGTTCCCGGTGACCTCCGGCTACATGGGCAAACCCACCGTGGTCAACAACGTCGAAACGCTGGCCAAGACCTGCCTCGTGCTGGCCGAAAGCGCGGACGAATTCGCCGCCACCGGCACGCCGCAGTCCTCCGGCACCAAGCTGCTGTCGATCTCCGGCGATTGCGCGCGGCCCGGCATCTATGAATATCCGTTCGGGATCGGCATCGCGCAGATCCTCGAAGACTGCGGCGCCAGCAACGTGCAGGCGGTGCAGGTCGGCGGCGCCGCGGGTACCTGCCTGGCGCCCTACGAATTCCACCGCCGCATCGCGTTCGAGAACGTCTCCACCGCCGGTTCGTTCATGATCTTCGACATCAGCCGCGACATGTTCGAAGTGGCGCGCAATTTCGTGCACTTCTTCGCGCATGAAAGCTGCGGCTTCTGCACGCCCTGCCGCGTCGGCACCTCGCTCCTGAAGAACCTGATGGACAAGATGCACAACAACCGGGGCGCGAACTACGACCTTTCGGAAATCGAGCGCCTCACCGACATTCTGAAAACGTCGAGCCACTGCGGGCTGGGGATTTCCGCCGGCAACCCGGTGGTCGCGACGATGGCGAAATTCACCGATGCTTACGTCAAGCGTCTGCAACCTTTCGAATTCGAGCCCGAATTCGACCTCGACAAGGCGCTGGCAAGGGCGCGGCAAATCACGCGCCGCGACGATGCCGAGGCCCACTTCCAGGATGAACGGGAGATCTGGTTATGACGAAAAAAACCGCCGCCGCAGGCTCTGCCGCGGAAACACCAAAATCCGCCACGCCGCCGGCGAAGGAAACCCGCCTCTTTTCCCTCGACGGCAAGCCCGTCACGTTCTGTCCCGGACAGACCATTCTCGAAGCCGCCGCCGCCGCGGGCCGCTACATCCCGCACCTGTGCGCGCATCCCGATTTCCCGCCGCACAGCAGTTGCAAGTTGTGCGTCGTCAAGGCCAACGGCCGCTACGTTTCCGCCTGCTCCACGCGGGCGCGGGAAGGCCTGGAAGTCGAGAGCAACACGCCGGAACTGAACGGGCGGCGGCGCGCGCTGTTGCAGATGATCTTCGTCGAAGGCAACCACTTCTGCCCCGGCTGCGAGAAAAGCGGTTTCTGCGATTTGCAGGCGCTCGCGTACCAGCTTGAAATGCAGAACTCGCACTTCACGCACTTCTGGCCCAATCGCCCCGTCGACGCCTCGCATCCGGACGTTTTCATCGACTTCAACCGCTGCATTTTCTGCGAACTCTGCGTACGTGCCAGCCGCGACGTGGACGGCAAACACATCTTCGCGCTGACCGGGCGCGGCATCGGCAAGCACCTGTGCGTCAACTCCAAGACCGGCAAGCTCGGCGACACCGATTTCTCCGCCACCGACCGTGCCGCCGACATCTGCCCGGTGGGCGCGATCCTGAAAAAACGCGTCGGCTTTTCCACTCCGATCGGAAAGCGCACTTACGACACCACGCCAATCGCCACCGTTTCCCTGGCGGTTCTGGAGACGCAAAAATGAATGCAAGAACCAGTTCGCAAAAAAACAAATCCGAATCCGAAGCGAAACCGGCCAAGCCGCGGCTGGCGACCACCAGCCTGTGCGGCTGTTTCGGCTGCCACATGTCGCTGCTCGACATGGACGAACGTATCCTGCAACTGGCCGAGATCGTCGATTTCGACCGCTCGCCGCTCACCGACATCAAACACTGCGGCCCCTGCGATATCGGGCTGATCGAAGGCGGCGTCTGCAACGCGGAAAACGTCCACGTGCTGCGCGAATTCCGCGCCAACTGCAAAACGCTGGTCGCCGTCGGCGCCTGCGCGATCAACGGCGGACTGCCCGCCGCGCGCAACATGATCGACGTCGGCGAGTGCCTGGCCGAAGCCTATTCCACGCCGCCGCTCGGCGTCGCGAACCCGGGCATTCCGAACGACCGTGAACTGCCGCTGCTGCTCGACAAGGTGCGGCCGGTCAACGAAGTCGTTCGTATCGATTACTTTCTGCCCGGCTGCCCGCCTTCGGGCGACGCCATCTGGCAGTTCGTCACCGCGCTCGTCACGCGGCGCATCCCGCGCCTCTCCTATGCGTTGATGAAATACGATTGAATGCGGAACAAATTCCATTTTTAATAATTAATTATTTGCTGAACACGGCTACAGTAGCGAAAATAAAATTTATTCAAATTTAGAATTTATTTGAAATCGATGATATTTTCGCCCCGTTTTCCCACCAAGGAACCGCCATGAGCTTCGCACTTGAAACCGCCGCCAATCCCGAAAACCTGAAACGGGTCGCCATCGATCCCGTCTCACGCGTCGAAGGCCACGGCAAGGTCACCATCCTGCTCGACGACGACAACCGCGTGCACCAGGTGCGCCTGCACATCGTCGAATTCCGCGGCTTCGAGCGCTTCATCCAGGGCCGTCCGTACTGGGAAGTCCCGGTCGTCGTGCAGCGCCTGTGCGGCATCTGCCCGGTCAGCCATCACCTGGCCGGATCGAAGGCGCTCGACTGGATCGTCGGCGCGCCGAACATCTCGCCGACCGCCGAGAAAATGCGCCGCCTGATGCACTTCGGCCAGGTCATGCAATCGAACGCCGTGCATTTCTTCCACCTCGCCTCGCCCGATCTGCTGTTCGGCTTCGATGCCGAAGTGGACAAACGCACCATCCTCAACGTCGCCGCCGAATATCCCGACATCGCCCGTCAGGGCGTGCTGATCCGCAAATACGGACAGGAAGTCATCCGCCTCACCGCCGGCAAGAAAATCCACGGCATCAGCTCCGTGCCCGGCGGCATCCACAAATCGCTCGACAACGAAGAAATCGCCTTCCTCAGGCAGGACATCGACCAGATCGTCGACTGGACCATCGATGCCGTCGAACTGTGCAAGCGCCTCTACTACAGCAACCTGCCGCTCTACGAACACTTCGCCCGCTGCGAATCCAACATGCTCTCGCTGGTGCGCCCCGACGGCGCCCTCGAACTCTACGACGGCCTCCTGCGCGCGCGCGATTCCAAGGGCAAGATCATCTTCGACCAGGTCGACAATCGCGACTACCACAAGGTCATCACCGAGGAAGTCAAATCCTGGAGCTACATGAAATTCCCGCACCTCACCGCGCTCGGCAGCGAAGCCGGCTGGTACAAGGTCGGGCCGCTGGCGCGGGTGCAGAACTGCGACTTCATCGATACCCCGATCGCCGAGGAAATGCGCCAGGAATTCATGGAAACGGCCAAGCCCGTCAACCACGCCACGCTCGCCTACCACTGGACGCGGATGATCGAAGTCGTCCACTGCGCCGAGAAAATCCGCCAGATGCTCGACGATCCCGACCTCCAGGGCGACGACCTCGTCCGCCAGGGCGAACGCGCCTCCGAAGGCATCGGCATCATCGAGGCGCCGCGCGGCACGCTGTTCCACCACTACCGCGTCGGCGACGACGACCTCGTGACGATGTGCAACCTCATCGTCTCGACCACCAGCAACAACCAGCCGATGAACGAAGCCATCCGCAGCGTCGCGCGCGAATACCTCGACGGCGAGCGCATCACCGAGGGACTGCTGAATCACATCGAAGTCGCGATCCGCGCCTACGATCCCTGCCTCTCCTGCGCCACGCACGCGCTGGGGCAGATGCCGCTGCAAGTCGAACTGATGAATGCCGATGGAGAAACGATCGATACGCGGGCGCGGGGCGGGGACCTGGCCTGACGTTTTCGATACCACGAAAACATTTTCTGCCTGACTCTGCCGGCTTGCGGAATGCGCAGGATTTTGCTCCGTTTCGCAGCCGCGCGAACCTCAAGCGGCAGGTGAAAAGCGGGATGTTTCGCGAAAACGCAATGAATTGATTGCGAACGTTTTTTCTTTCGGGGACGTGGAAGAAGGATGAATCGCGAGGAATTCCGGAAGGTCCGCGCTTTTTATCGTGTTTCCTCTTGAAAAAGAAAGCGTTGCAAAGACAGGGGGGCGGTCTCAAGAATCAAGAGAACACTCCCTGTGATCGTTTGCTTGAATATGCGGTCCCCTCTATGGATCAAGGTTCGGCTCCCACTGCTGCTCTACTGTGAATCAGGTTCCACATCTCCACACTCACGGCAAATAAGCAGCAGTTTCGGCGTAGCTACCAATAAAAAAAAGAACGATGCCGCTTCCAGCAGAAAGATTATGCCGATAATGACCATAGGCCAAGCGCAATTGGGGTATTCCAAACTAAGAGCAAAACATTCTATTACCATGAATGCCGACAACGGAAAAAATAGAAAGCAAATGATTTGCCATCGTCTGGTTCCGGGGATTTGAATCTTCCAGAATTTATTATCAGCTCCACACTTGAGACAGTATGGCCCATGACTTTCGGGGCCATCTATAGGCAGATCAATTTTTCTCATGGGGATTGCTACCATATGGGCTTGGACGGCAAGTGTCGCCATTTCTCTAGGAATAATACGCGAAGCGAGAAGGGAGGGGTTTTATGCAGTCAGCCAAGGCTTTCAACATTGCCACACTCTTTACAGATGAGTAGTGACGATTTTGTTTTTACAAATAAAAAAAATAGAAATGGAAATTCCAGAAAGCCCAATGTGGATATAAATAATAATAGTATTGTGTAATCCTGAAAAAAATAAATCATGAAAAGACTGGTAATCGCTACCGCAAGAAAGAAAAATGATAAGAATAGATATAATTTGCGTGTCTTTTCCAACTCTGGTATTTGTGTGCAAAATAGTTTGTTTGCAGCATGGCATTTTGGGCATGTGTAAGTGGGAATTGCTGCGGGTTTTGTGCCGAAATAGCCACCATCTATCATTGCATTAGTTTTATTCATGTAAAGCCACTCCATTAACTTGGACTGCAAGTGTTGCAGTACCTTTAGGGCCTATGAATTTAGCAAACATATTGTTTATTCTTACTGCGTATCGAGGAATAAATGTTTCTGCCCCGTAGTGTATTTTTGCAACCTCCTCTAAACTGCTATAAATAGTGTTTTTATCTATACTTGTGCGATCCATTATGCGCAGTTTTCCGAGGTGATCATAAAAAACATACATTGAATGTCCTTCCCCCGTTGCTTTTCCTTTCTTAATTACATGAAATGACACCTGAACCACGCTACCATCACGCCGTAACATATTTTTCACTTGTTGCATGTTACTAACCGGAAATTCCGGCCCGACCGATACACCAATTTTGCGAAAATTATCAGCCATTTCCGCTAGCGAAATCCCTCCGATTTTTTTAGTGCCGACTGCCCGCGCCAAATCAGATACCGATGCAAAAATTTTACCTCCATGGCGGTGGCCTATGTGCGCCAGTGCCTTTGTTGCGGCTACCCACGAGCATATACCTTCTCTCGGCATCGGATCGATAATTAGCTGAGCCAATTTTGTGCCCTTTGCTGATTTTATTAACTGAAATCCTTTACCGAGCGGCCCGAGAACTCCGATAAGACGTAAGCCGTCTTGGGCAATACCTTTGGCGGTACCCTCAGAAACGCCATCTCCCAATCGTAATAAATCCACTAATCCCGCACCAAGTTCCATTGACGTATGTCCCGCTGTCGCGACAACGACTCCAAACATGTTTGGATGATCGTCAACAAAATTTTCTAGGGATGTTTTCGCTCGCGCCTTTTCTTCATCCCACCATTGTGCGATGTCTGTTAAATATTTCATACTGCCACGTTTTCTTTAATGTTGAGGATAGCCGCCACGGTTCCGGCACTACCGCCCTGCGCGTTCTGGACGACATATTCATACGTCACCTTCGAGAAGGACAAAGACACGCGCTCACAACCTATTGAGCTTTCGTCGGAGCCCGATACGGAAACATCAGAAATAATGACATCGAACATTTTGATTTTCATATATTCGAGCGGACTATCTCCTGCTTTGCGCAGAGTCAATGCGGCTTCGGCAAGATGTTTGCCGGTGAAACAGTGCTTCATGAGGTTGGGCGAAGCGCGGTCAACGTAATGTTCAAAAGTTAAATCGTGTACGGTCGCCTTGCCCGCGCCGCCGCCCGATCCGAGGTGCATGTTGGATAGCTGGGTTGCCCCCCAATTCCAGTTCAGAACTTCGATTTCGTTCTTGTGCGCCGCATCTTGAGATTCACCCTCGATACCGCTTAGCTTGAGAAACATGTCCTGCGCCATGATCTATCTTCCTTTCATATGAAAAAGGGGAAAATACAGCCATGTCCGCAACATGTAAACCTGTCAACTTTGACAGTAGCAACTCCCATGGGAATTGGTGTAGCACACATAACCGGCGCGAGCCTATCCTGCATCAGCTCCATTGCTACGGTGCTTACAGCGATATTGTTTCGCCCGGTTACGGGCGCGCTGCCATCATCACCCCGCCAATGCCCGCGCGACCTTGGAGTTCGAGGGGCGTTGCAGGGTGGCGCAGATGAAGTCGCCGGCGGCGGCGAGGCGTTCCAGGTCGATGCCGGTGTCGATGCCGAGGCCGTGCAGCAGGTAGACGACGTCCTCGGTGGCGACGTTGCCGCTGGCGCCCTTGGCGTAGGGGCAGCCGCCCAGGCCGGCGACGGAGGCGTCGAAGACGGCGACGCCCATGTGCAGCGAGGCGTAGAGGTTGACCAGGGCCTGGCCGTAGGTGTCGTGGTAGTGCCCGGCCAGTTTCTCCAGCGGCACGCGCGCGGCGGCGGCTTCGAGCATTGCCCGCGTCTTGCCCGGCGTGCCGACGCCGATGGTGTCGCCGAGCGAGATTTCGTAGCAGCCCATGTCGTGCAGGCGCGCGGCGACCTCGGCGACGGCGGCGGGCGCGACCTCGCCCTGGTAGGGGCAGCCGAGCGCGCAGGAGACATAGCCGCGCACGCGGATGCCGTCCCGCTGCGCCGCCGCGAGGACGGGCAGGAAGCGCGCGAAACTTTCGTCGATGGAGCAGTTGGTGTTTTTCCGCGTGAAGGCTTCGGAAGCGGCGGTGAAAACGGCGACTTCGCGCGCCCCGGCGGCGATGGCGTCTTCGTAGCCTTTCAGGTTGGGCACGAGCGCGGGATAGGCGACGCCGGGATGGTGCGCGGCGCCGGCCATGACGGCGCTCATGACTTCGCGGCTGTCGGCCATTTGCGGCACCCAGTGCGGCGAGACGAAGGCGGCGGCCTCGACGGTCTTCAGGCCCGCGGCGGCCAGCCGTTCGATCAGCGCGATCTTGACCGCGGCGGGCACGAAAACGGTTTCGTTTTGCAGCCCGTCGCGCGGGCCGACTTCGACGATCTTGACGGTTTTCGGCAGGGTCATGGCGATTCCGTTATTTCGTTATTCCATTACTCCGTTTCCTGGAGCGCTTCGCGTTCCGGCGTTTTTTCCTCCACGCCTTCCACACTTTCCGCACGCGTGAAGGCGACGAGTTCGGCACCTTCTCCGGCCTGCTCGCCGATGGCGAAATGAAAGGCATCCACGACGCCGTCCGCAGGGGCGTTGATAGTGTGCTCCATTTTCATCGCTTCGAGCACGAGGAGCGGGGTGCCTTTCCTGACATGCGCGCCGGGGCGGACGAGATGCGCGACGACGCGGCCCGGCATCGGCGCGACGAGGCCGCCTTCCGGGCCGCCGCCTTCGCCGCCCTGGTAGAGCGGGTCGACGCGCGCCAGCCGGTAATGCCGGCCATGGACGAAGAGATGCAGAAGCTCGCCGGCGTTGACCACGGTTGCGTCCAGGCGCAGGCCGTCGATTTCAAGCCGCATCCCGGCGCGGCCGAGCAGCCGTCCGCGCGCCAGCGCGCCGGGTCCGGCTTCGCTTCCTGTTTCAACTCCAGAGACCGCTCCGGTTTCGCTCGCCGGGGCACCGCTCACGCGCAGCAGGTAGGCGCCGTTTTCGGCGTAGGCGACTTCGATCGCGATTTCGTGTTTTCCGGGTTCGGATTTGGGTTCGGGTTCGGGTTCGGGTCCGGTTCCGTGCCCGATTCCAGCTTCCCGGCTCTCCGCTTTTCCGTCTGTTTCTTCGTCGTCTTTCGCATTGGCCGCGTTGCGGAAAATCAGCACGCGCCGGGCGCGGGCGTTGAGGCGCCAGCCGTCGCGGCGGTGCCAGGGCGAGGCGGGGTCGCGGCTTTTCGCGGCTTCTTCCGCCGCCCAGGCTTCCTCGCGCAGCAGCGTCGCCAGCGCGGCGATCAGCCAGATGCGTTCGGGCAGCGGCCCCGGCGTGGGGAAGAGGTGCGCGCGCTCGCGCTCGATCAGGCCGGTGTCGAGGTCGGCGCGCATGAACGCGGGGGAGGCGACGAGCCGGGAGAGGAATTCGACGTTGCTGGCGACACCGACGACGCGGTATTGCGCCAGCGCCTGGAGCATGCGGTGCGCGGCTTCGTCGCGGGAGGCGCCCCAGACGATCAGCTTGGCGATCATCGGGTCGTAGTGCGGGGTGATTTCGTCGCCCTGTTCGACGCCGCTGTCGATGCGCAGCGAGACCGATTCGGGCGGCGCCGCCAGGTGCAGCAGGCGTCCGGTCGAAGGCAGGAAGCCCTTGTCCGGGTCTTCGGCGTAGATGCGCGCTTCGAGCGCGTGGCCGTGCATTTCGAGGTCGTCCTGCGCGAGCGGCAGCGGCGCTCCGGCGGCGACGCGCAGTTGCCATTCGACCAGGTCGAGGCCGGTGATCATTTCGGTGACGGGGTGCTCGACTTGCAGGCGCGTGTTCATTTCCATGAAATAGAACGCGCCGGGATGCGAGGCGTCTTCGCCGCGTCCGCCGAGTCCGCCAAGTCCGCCAAGTCCGCCAAGTCCGCCAAGTCCGCCAAGTCCGCCAAGTCCGCCAAGTCCGCCAAGTCCGCCAAGTCCGCCAAGTCCGTCTTGCTCGACGATGAATTCGACGGTGCCGGCGCCGACATAGCCGACGGCGCGCGCGGCCTTCAGCGCGGCCTCGCCCATTTCCCGGCGGCGCAGGGCGGAAAGGCCGGGGGCCGGGGCTTCTTCGAGCACTTTCTGATGCCGCCGCTGCACCGAGCAGTCGCGCTCGAAGAGGTAGACGCCGTTGCCGTGCGCGTCGGTGAAGATCTGGATTTCGATGTGGCGCGGGCGGCGCAGGTATTTTTCGATCAGCACCGCGTCGTCGCCGAAGCCGGCGGCGGCCTCGCGCCGGCAGGAGGCGAGGGCGGCGGCGAATTCGCCGGGGTGTTCGACGATGCGCATTCCCTTGCCGCCGCCGCCGGCGGATGCCTTGATGATGACCGGATAGCCGATGCGCTGCGCTTCTTCTTCGAGCAG
Source organism: Rhodocyclaceae bacterium (assembly GCA_031556405.1). Classification (GTDB taxonomy): domain Bacteria; phylum Pseudomonadota; class Gammaproteobacteria; order Burkholderiales; family Rhodocyclaceae; genus WQZF01. The sequence goes on along the minus strand of JAVBTC010000018.1, from coordinate 236 downwards.
GGCTTCCCGTTGCGCCGCGCCGTGGTAGCCGGGCAGAAGCGGGACGCCGGCGCGTTCCATCAGCGTTTTCGCCGCCGCCTTGGCGCCCATGGCCTCGATTGCCGATGCCGGAGGGCCGATGAAGACGATGCCGGCGCGCTCGCAGGCGGCGGCGAAGGAGGCGTTTTCGGAGAGAAATCCGTAGCCGGGGTGAATCGCCTGGGCGCCGGTCTTTTGCGCGGCGGCGATGATCTTGT
>JAVBTC010000043.1:0-15831 GCA_031556405.1 Rhodocyclaceae bacterium | reverse complement strand
CGGGACGATACGCGAGATCGTGTCATTCTTCGCGGTCGAAGGCAGCACGATGAAGGATTTTCCGCCCTTGGAAATATTGGCCGCGCGAACGAAATCGACCTGGCCGCCGGTACCGGAATAAGGTTTGGAACCGAGGCTTTCCGACCCGCACTGGCCGAGGAAGTCGACCTGCAGGGTGGCGTTGATCGAAATCAGGTTGTCGTTCTGGCCGGCCAGATATGGATCGTTGGTGAAGTTGACCGGATGCATCTCCAGCATCGGGTTGCGGTTCATGAAGTTGTAAAGCTTCTTCGATCCGAGTGCGAAAGTGGCGACCATCTTGCCCGGCAGATAGTTCTTTTTCCGGTTGGTGACCGCGCCGCATTCAAGCAGCGTCAGGATGCCGTCGCCGACCATTTCGGTGTGGATACCCAGGTCTTTTTTATGCGTGAGCTGCATCACCACCGCATCGGGAATACCGCCGTAGCCGATCTGCAGCGTCGACCCGTCATCGATCAGGTCGGCGACGTATTTGCCGATCGCTTCCTGTACCGGGCCGATGGCCGGAAGGCCGACTTCGAGTACCGGGTCGTTGGTTTCGACCAGCGCGGTAACCTGGGAAATATGGACGTAGCAATTTCCGTAAGTGAACGGCACGTTCGGGTTGACCTCGAGAACGACGGCACGCGCCTTGGCGATTGCCGCCATCGTGTAATCGGTACCGAGGCTGACGGAAAAATAACCATGTTCGTCCATCGGCGAGGCCATTGCGAAAACGACATCGGCCGGGATGAGGCCGCGCTCGATCATGCGCGGCAGTTCGGAGAAATAATTGGGAATGAAATCGGTCCAGCCTTCCTGTCCGCCGGGACGAGTGGCGCCGCCATAAAAATAGGTGAGGTGGCGGACGTTTTCGACGGTCTGCGGGTCGAGGTAATCGAACTTGCGCAGGGACAGAATCTGGCTCACCTTCACATCCTTGAAATCACGGCGCTGTTCGGAGAGCGCGGTCAGGAGGGTGGGTGGTTCGCCCACGCCGGTGGGAACGACGATATAGTCTCCATTCTTTACTGTACGTACCGCGTCTGCGGCAGAACGGCGCTTTTCCTGATATTGTGCTTGGTAGCTCACTACAGTTCTCCCTTTGGTTAAATGGTCCTTTGGTTGATGGTTGTGCCCCGGGTAATGCTTATGGTCTTTAAGCGCCCGCAGACATCAAGCGATCGATTATAGAGGCGTTGTTCTTTTTTTTGTATCTTTTGTCGTAAAAATCACGGTCGATTGCCGCCTGCCCCGGCGAGGATTGCGCCAATGTGTTAAAACCGATAGGAATATAGGGCGGAAAAAGATCGATATGCCGGGAATTTTCCAAAGGCACGCCGGTTTTTATAGCGAATGCACTGCAAAATGACCGTTCTCGATTTTTTCGCCTGCGCTGAGAGCCATGACTGGCTTGCTTGCTTGCCCCGCTTTATGCTTTCTGTTATTAAGTCGCCTTTTCGCTGAACGGCAGAGTTTCGATATGACTGAAGATCGAGTAAATAAAAACTTTGCGCCTTATGCGCCTAAAAAGGGCGAGGCGTACATGAACAACAAGCAGTTGGTGCACTTCCGTACAATGCTTGAGTCATTGAAAGAGGAATTGATTTCCGATATCGAGCGCACCGTGCATACGATGCAGGATGAGGCGACGGTGTTCGCCGATCCCAACGACCGTGCCAGTCAGGAAACCGATATCGCCATCGAGTTGCGCAACCGCGATCGCGAACGCAAGTTGATCAAGAAAATCGAGGAAACGATCAACCGGATCAACAGCGGCGATTACGGCTATTGCGACAAATGCGGTGTCGAAATCGGCATCAAGCGTCTGGAAGCGCGTCCGACCGCGACCTTGTGCATCGATTGCAAGACACTCGAGGAAATCCGCGAGCGGCAAATGGCGAAGTAACGGCGGCTCTCAAACGGCATCGCGATGTTTTCCAGAGAATTTCCGGAAGGTGTCGCGTTGTAAGAATGTAAGAATGAAAAATTAGAGGAATTTCCGTCTACTTGATTAGTGCTGCAAAAACCGGGCATTTCGCCCGGTTTTCGTTTGCCCCTGCCGTGGCCCGGACGATTTGTATACGGCGAGCGGTCGTCACTCGGGATGGGATTCGCCGGTAGCGCCGTCTTTTTTCAATTGTAAGAAAATCCAGGTCGAAGCCAGCGTGATGGCGCCCATGCAGATGAAAGTGATGGTGAAGGCGCGATCGTTGCTGCTGTCGGTGGAGGCACTGAAAGCGGCGAGCAGGGCGCCCGCGGTACTGACACCCAAACTCATCGAAAGCTGCATGACCATCGAAAGCAGACTGTTGCCGCTGCTTGCCTGATGCGTCTGAAGATCCTTGAGCGTGATCGAGTTCATCACGGAGAATTGCAGCGAATTGACGGCGCCGAAAACCAGAAGCTGAACGATCAGCCACCAGGAAGGGGTCGCGGTCGAGATCAGCGAGAAAGCGCAGATCATGAGGCCGAGCAGAAATGTATTGGCGGCCAGTATCCAGCGGTAGCCGTATCGCGCCACCAGCGGGCCGGCCAGGCCTTTGGCGCTCATTCCGGCAATCGCAACCGGCATCATCATCAGTCCGGCCTTGAACGGGGTGTAATCAAGCTTGATTTGCAACATCAAGGGCAGCAGGAACGGCATTGCGCCGTTGCCGATGCGGGCGAAGAGATTGCCGAGAATACCGACCGAAAAGGTCGGCGTGTGAAAAAGACTCAATGGAAAAAGCGGCGGCGAAGAAACGGGGAGGTGCGCCGATTCACGCCGTGCGGCATGCAGCCAATAGGCTGCCAGAGCGGCCAGACCGGAAAAAATCAGAACCACCACTTCCGCGCGTTGCAGGCCGAGGTCGGAAATACCGTCGAGCGCGACGGTGATCGCCACCATGCTGAAGGCAAGCAAGGCATAACCGGAGAGGTCGAATGGCGACAGGGCCGGCGCGCGAAAATCCGGCATCAGGCGCATGCCGAGCAAGCCCGCGATTAGCCCCACCGGCAGGTTGATCAGAAAAATCCAGTGCCAGGAGGCAATTTCGACCAGCAGTCCGCCCAGCGTGGGGCCGACGAGCGGGCCGATGAGGCCGGGAATGGTGATGAAACTCATCGCCTGGAGGAATTTTTCACGCGGAAATGCGCGCAGAACGGACAGCCGCCCCACGGGCATCAGCATCGCGCCGCCGACTCCCTGGACGATGCGGGCCAGAATCAGTTGCGTCAATGTCTGCGCCTGCGCGCACAGAAGCGAGCCGAAGGTGAAAAGAACCACGGCGGCGACAAAAACGCGGCGTGTGCCGAAGCGGTCGGCCAGCCAGCCCGAAGCAGGCATCAGCAAGGCCACGCTCAGGGTATAGGCGATGATGACCATATGCATGCGCAACGGGTGCTCGTGCAGACTCGCGGCCATCGTCGGCAGGGCGGTGTTGACGATGGTGGCGTCGAGCGTCTGCATGAAAAAACCCAGGGCGACGAGCCAGAGCAGGGGACGGTCCGGGCTGGAAGTTCGTTCGGTCATGAGGAAGAGGGAAAAGAGGGCGGGGAAAAGTGAAATTAATGCTTCTCGTATTGCATCTTGTTTTTGCCGGGTTGTGGATGGGCTGTGTGTTGACCGAGATTTTCTTTGAACGCACCCTGCTCGGCCAGGGGCGGGAATGCGATTTGTTGCTGGCCCGGCTTCACCGGAACGTCGATCTGTATGTAGAGATTCCTGCTTTCGCAGGGGTTTTCGTCACTGGCGGGCTGCTCCTTTCTGGCACATCTTTTCCCGCACTGTTATGGGTCAAGATTGTTTGCGCGACGCTGGCGGTTGCTGCCAATATTTTCTGCGTTCGCCTCGTGTTTCGGCGCCTGGAAGAGGCGCGTGCGGGAAACTGGCCGGCGTTCGCGCGTGTCGACCGCCGCCAGCACCGGGTGGGTGCAGTGGTTTTGCTGGGACTCGTGGCGGCATTGGTCATGGGGGTCGGTCTTTCCGCCATGTAATGCCGGAAGTTTGAAAATGGCTTGTGTCGCATGGACACTGCAATGTTTGTCATTGTATTCATTCCGTTCCCGATGCGGGGTAAAGGGAATAGAATCCGGGCATCCATTTCGTTCCAGGGCGTTCATGCATGGATTGTTTCCGTCCTGGTACACAGTAGTGCATGGAGATGGCCGTGCCGTATCCTTTTTCGTTCTATCTACCGGGCGTGGACACCGATGCGTTCAAAGGGATGGCGGTACTCCAATGAGTACAATGTGCGGATCATGTCGCTACGGGCAAAAGAAGGCAAAGGGCTTTGTCGGTGCGGATCGTATCCGGATTTCTGTTCCAAATTTAAAAAATAATTCTTTGCTGAATGTGCTTACATATAACGAATGAAATTCATATAAAATTGGAATTTTGTTTGAAAACAGATGATTGAATCAGGGCTGAAAAAGGAAGGATTCTTTCCTTGCATCCTGCGTGGAAGGCTTTGATTCGTCATTGCCCCGTTATCATCGGGGGCGCAATTACAGGTACGTGACGAAATGAAAAGTGGCAGGATTTCAAATCGAACGGCAGGGATCCCGGAATGGAAGCCGGCGGCAACACGGGCGGCATGCCTTTCGACACGTTTCACAATATCGATGGCGGTATCGGTCGTCGTGCTATACACCGGATTGGCGGCGTTTCCGGCATCGGCCTGCGGCCCCGAATTTCCGTTGAGCCTGACCGCTGGCCGCGATGCCGCCTTGCGTGCCACGCCGCACAATACTTTTCTGTTCGAAGCCGAAAATCTTCTGTTGTTACCGCCTGCCGCACGGGCGCCGCAGGCGCAGTGCGAGGCGCGGGAAACCTATGCCGCCTGCCGTTTTCGTCATGAAGCGATGGAATTGACGCCGTCACAGCGCGACGCGCTGGCGGCGATGCGCCAGTTCGGGGACGGCAAGGAGGCATATGCGCGCGGTGCCGGTGTCCCCGAGGCGGCGCGCCGCTATGCCGCCGGCGCGGTCGATTTCGGCATGGGGCGCGCGGAGCATGCCGGTGTCTGGTTCGCATCGATTGCCGAATTGCCGGAGAAGGAACAGTGGCCGCGCGCCGTCTGGTCGGCCTTCATGCTGGGACGCAGCGAGGCGGAACGCGCTTTCACTGCCGTTTCGTCGCAGAAACGCGGACAGCATCTGTCTGCCGCCGCTCAGTCTTTTGCCCGGGCGCGCACTTTGGCCGCTGCCGGCGCGCCCGATCCGCTCGGTCTGGCGCTGGCCAGCCTGGGCACGGAAGCGCAGATGCGCTTGCGCGCGGTCGACGCATGCGGTGCCGACAAAAAAATGCGCCGCATTTCGCCGCGGACGTATCTCAAAGATGGCATGGTGACCGAGACACCGTTCGATCGTTCGGTGCTCGAATATCGATTCGCGCACGGATGTGAAGCGGACTTTCTGCGCGCTATCGAACTCTATGCCGAGCAGGCGGCGTATGAACGTAACAATCGGCGTAACAATCGGCGTAACAACTGGCGTGACAATCAACACGGCAGCGGGGACGACGGTAAGCGTATCGACGATGGCGCGCCCTCTGCGGAAAGCGTGTCCACGGCGCTCGCGTTGCCCATCGGAGACAAAGGAGGGGCTTTTGCCTCGTTGCGGCTGGTTGCGGCCACCACTCTCGATCAACCGCAACTGATGGAGGCGATCATCGCCGACCCGCTGGCGCAGAGGTTGCTCGTAACCTATACGCTGGCGCGCGTGGCCGATGAAAGCGGCGAACGCCATGGCGATCATGGCAGCCGACCCGGTAACCGGAGCGCCGGAAAGAATTCGGGGAAGGGGGCTGGTAAAGATATGGGAGCTTCCCCGTCTCAGATGCTTTCCTCCGGACAGTTTCCCGGCCAGCCGTTCCACGATTACGGCAGCGAGAACCGCCTTGGCGACTTCGTTCCGCCGTTGCTCGCCCGCGATGCGGCGCAAGGCGTGCCCGGTATTGCCGTCAACCCGTTCATTCCTCGTCTTCTGGCAGCGATTGAAAAGCGTGGCATTGATTCCGTTGCCGGTGCCGATCGTCTGGCGGCGCTGGCGTACCGGGCCGGCGATTTTGATCTCGCCGCGCGTCTCATCGAGCACGAAAAATCTCAAACGGAGAGCGCGCTTGCGTTCTGGGTGCGTGCCAAACTGGCATTGCATGCGGGAAATCTTGACCGTGCCGCTGCGGCTTATTCCGAAGCTGTCCGTCTGTCGCTGCGTGCCGAGCGGGAAGAAGCGGCGGGGAGTGGAGAAGTGCCGTCCGTGGAAAACGGGATGAATGAGTCCGCACAGGGTGTACGGGGCGAAAATGACTTCAGCGCGGCCGCGCTTGATCCTGCGCTTTGTCATCGCCTGCGAGCAGAGCAGAGCATGGTTTCTCTGTCGCGCCAGCAATACGGCGAAGCCTTTTCCCTGTTATTCGGAATCGCCGAAGAGCGCGAACGGCGTTTCCGGGAAGCTGCACCGCATCTGACAAGCGATTACGACTATGGCCGGGCGGATCAGTATCGGCGCGCCTATTTTTCCGATCTTCTTTATATCGCCGAGCGCGTTCTTTCCAGCGACGAGCTCAAGGCTTTTGTCGACAGGCATGCGCCAAGAGGTACGGTTCCGCTTGCATTGCCGCAGTTCGACGCAAAAGAAGAAGGAAAGAATGGCGGCGAAAACAGTAACAAGGGCGACGAACGCGACGATGACGCCGGGCACGAAACGCGCAATCTGTTCGGAGAAGTGCGTTATCAGCCGCTGTTTGCCGCCGACCGTCTGCGTTATCTCCTGGCGCGGAGGCTGATGCGCGAGGCGCGCTACGATGAGGCGCTCCCTTATTTTCCCGCCGGCAATGACATGCGCTACGGCGGGGAACAACGCATTCGCGAACATGCCCATTCCTATGTCTTGGCGCAACGCCGCGCCCACAACGGCTGGATCGACGCTTTTCGCGCCGAGGCGCTGTTTGCCGTGGCGACGATCACGCGCCGTCATGGCATGGAAATCATGGGCTACGAGGGATTCCCGGATTATGCGATCTGGGGCGGCAATTACCGTGGCGCCGCCGGCCCGGTGCCGAGCCTGCAGGCCGTTTCGGGGGCGGATCGTTATACCAGCGAGGATGAGTGGTTGCGTTACGAGGCGGCATGGAGCGGAGGCGCCAAAACCCGGTTCCACTATCGCAATATCGCCGTGCAGACGGCGCTCGACACGGCGGACATGCTGCCGCCGCGCTCACAGGCTTTTGGTGCCGTTTTATGCGTTGCCCATGGCTGGGCGACGCAATTGCGTGATCCGGCGGAGGCGGAAAACTGGTCGCGGGCAATCTATCGCCGTTATCTGAATCAGGGAGCCGCCGCGGCATGGACTTACGAGGCGCCTGCCGGTGGAACGGCAAGCTGCACCCCGCCCGATTTTTCCAGTGTCAGGAACGCTTTCTGGAAACAGGAATTGAAACAGAACGCGCCCTATCTGCTCGGCGCAGTGTTGGCCGGGCTGCTGTTCTGGTTATTGAGGAGGCGGAGAAAAGCGTAGCGGACGCGCTATCGTACCGATCGCTATCGTACCGCTTTATTCCAGCGTTATCCTGCTTGGCCTCGTCGCCGGGAAACACGGCGCGGCGGAAATCCTCCGGGCCGCGCTGCGAGATTTCGGAATACAGCGGAATACCTGGGAAAAGCGGGCCGGGCAAAGCGGGAAAAACGAACAATAAAACCCGCTTGCCTGAATATGGGTTCCCGCCGTGGAAGCGGCTAAAAAGATGAAACGACGTGAGACTTCAGAAATCGAAGTTCACGTCGTAAGGATAGGCTTTGGGAGCCACCTGCGCGGCGCGGAAAGCCTTTTTTTGTTCCTGGTCGGATTGCTTGTCCCACCAGAGAGCCCGCCCGGTTTTCTGTTCCGCGACCCATTCGGGGTGCCGGTCGAGCATCTCGCGCATGAATTGAGTGTGTTCGGAAACGTACAGCGCCATTTCGCGATTCCTTTGCAAAGTAAAAAAGCGATTATAGCTTTCTCTTGCGCATGAAATCAGTGGAATCGGATCGGTTCGGCGGCGCCGGCGCAGCAATCGTCGAGCAGCGCGTCTATCGTTTCTTCATTGCGTTCTTCGATCGGAATGCTGTCGATCGCTTCGCGCAGTTCGCGGGCGCGGGAACCACGTACCAGAAGGGCACGGACCCCGATTTTATCTACCAGTTCGAACAATTCCTGTGCCGGAAAGGCCAGGATTGAATAGTGTGCGCTGTTGTAGACGAGGTTCATGATCGCTCTCCTGCAGAGATGCATTTTCAATTCGGACATGGAACCGAAAATGCGGTTGTTCCCGCTTTTTTCAAGCCCCCGGATCGGGAGCCCGACGGTACATGACCGCCATGATTTGATTTACGACCAGTTATTGCCTTTCTCAAGGGCTCAGACTGTGGCCGGGGGGATTAGTTGCGGAAAATGGCACATTGTTCGGGAAACAGGCCGGCAATTCGCTTCGCTGCCACAACGCGTTTATAAAAAACAAATCATTTTTTAAATCACGTTAAATATGGATTCGTGTTTGTAGCCATATTTTCGCATAAATTATTTTTTATCTGGAAATGTTTCAGAGAGCCGACGCCAGAGAATCGGCACACCTGGCAGGGAAGCGAATGAAAATCCGGATGAAACGTTTTTCAATGCAGGGTCTGCGATAACGAGGAATGTGTTTCCTCCTGCATTTCCGCGTGAACGGTTTCGCCGTTGATGTTGGGATAGAGCGGGGCGCCGCAATCGTCGCAGAATTCGAATGGGAAATCGTGTTCGAGAATCACTACTTCCTTGATTCCGCTGTTGTTCAGGGCCTTTTCGATTTCGCCGACGAGGTCGCTGTTTTCGTCCTCGCTGCCCAGGAGCGGCCAGACGCTGCCGTGGTAGATGGCGGGGCTGGTACGTGGACCGAAACCGATGCGGTATTCCTCCAGGCGCTCTTCGTGGAAAGGAGCGACCACCGCCCGCAATTCTTCCGGAGCGATGCCGGCCGTGGCCTGCAGGAAGGTGATCGAGGCTTTGAGGGAGTATTCGCGCGAAGCGATGTCGGCCTGGCGGCGGGCGGCGTGGTAGGCGTCCGGCAACAGGGCCTGGTAGGCGCAGCCGGTGAGCAGGGGTTCGAGATTCGGGCTGCCTTGCCGCAGCCATTCCTTGAGTGCCGATTCGCGCGTGGCGCCGGGTTCGTTCCAGCGGAACAGCGGGGCGCCGCGCGGAACGACGACGGCGCCGATGAGATAGCGCGTGTCGGAAAGGAAGGGATTGGTTTCCGGCAGGTTGTCGGTATCCAGGTTCAGGTGCTTCCCGATCAGCGCGGCGGCGGCGAGCGCATCCAGGAGCTGCCGGGTGGCGACGAAGGTGGGCGGCATCTGGTCGGGGCTGAACAGGTAATCGATCAGCGCCAATTGCGCGTCCCGCGCGAATACGTGGGCCCCCAGTTGTACCGCGAGCGTTTCGGTAACGGGTTTCGACAACGGTCCGGCGGGAATCGCGTAGCGCGACCAGGCGAGCACCGGCGCCGCGAAGAGCTGCACGTCGAAGAAGCGTTCCTGCCGCTCGGGCGACTGAGATTCCGTCGGGGATTCCGCCTGGGATATCGTCAGCGATGTCGATTCGGCCCGGCTTTCGACCGTATCGGCCAGCGCGTTGTAGGCATTGCCGTTGGCTTCGTAGAGATGGTCGAGCGCCGCGTTGAATTCGTCTTCCGCGCCGGATTCGAGCATCCGGTCGATGAGCAGGATCAGTTTCTGTTCCCAGAACAGATCCTCGAAATGGCTGCCCGATTCGGAAAGCCCGACGGCAAGACGCACGAGTTCCGTGGCATCGGTGGACATACGGCTTTTGGCGGCGGATCGGGGGCGTTTCATGTCGAATGTGGGGTCCGGGAGTTAGGTGCGCGGAGGAATGCGTAGAAAAATACGCAGTGCCGCGCTAATCGCTAATGGGAACTAATGAGAGCCAGTGGGAACGGGCGGGATTTACAAAACCGAGCATTATATCAACCTTCGCGTGCGCATCCGGAGGCGATTTTCCCCCGGACGGTACAATGGCGTTTCGTCCATCGTTAGACATCATCGAGGCGCATCAGGCAGGGACACGACATGAATGAAGAGAACGAACTCGAACGCGCTTTGCGGCTCGCCTCCGACGATCCCGCGAACCGCCCCGATTTCTATCGGCTGCTGGTCGACGCGAGCGTCTATGTCATCGGCCGCTCCGGAGCATGGGATCAGGGGATGAAAACGGTCGCGGTCGGAGAAGAAATAGAGATTCAGAACTGGGTGAAGGATGACGGCAGCGCCGTGATTCCGTTTTTCACTTCCCTGGAGGCCCTTCGGAACGCCGTTGCCGAAGAGGCGAACTACCTTCTTCTTCCCGCCCGTTCCCTGTTCGAACTGACGAAAGGGGCGACGCTGGTATTGAATCCTTATTCCCTCTACGGAAAGGAATTTCCGCCGCCGGAGGTCGAAGCGCTGCTCATCGGGGGAAGCAACCGCCTGCCCGAGCAGAGAATCACCCAGAAAGATACCCAGGTACTGCTCGGACAGCCGAAAGAGTATCCGTCCAGGATGGTGGATGCGCTTACCACGTTCTTTTCCGGACGCGGCCATGTCAAGGCCGCCTACCTGGCGCTGATGCAGGATCCTTCCCGCGATGAAAAGCCGCATCTGGTTCTCGGCATATTGATGGACGACGGTGAAGCGCATTTCGACGAGACGCTTTTCCGGGAGGCCGGCAACGTTGCTGCGGATACGGTGTCCGCCGGCGAAATCGTCGATCTCTACAGGATAAACGAGGACGACGGTCAGGGATTGAGCGGATATTTTCTCAAGAGCGTCAAACCCTTCTACGAGGCGACATGGGGCGCCAGGCTCAAGGAAGGTTTCAGCGCGGGACATGCCTGATGCCGCAGGCCGTTGCCTGAATCGGACATAGCGGGCTGTTCGTACAATGAATTGATTGGTTAAATAATTATTCGTTTTAACCGGCTACACCAATCAATTTCTATTCATTTTAGAATGGAAATTGGGCGTCGGGCTTTACCGCGCAGGCGTTTCCCCGTTTTCGAGTCCTGGTGTTTGTTCCAGCGGAGCGTTATCCGTCGTCGCCTGTTCCGGCACGGCATCGCCGTTTTCCATGGCTTCCGGTTCAGACTCCGTGGAAGGTTCCGCCGGTTTGGATTCTGTTTTCTCACGCCGGGGCGGCAGGAAGAATTCGCGCGGAGATTGCCGCAAGCGGCGCAGAAGGCTTCCGAGCAGTTGCCGCCGCTGCGCGAAAGTCACCTGCCGCGCGCGCAGCGCGACGAAGAGGGCAAGCGAGAAACTGACGACGAGGTTCATGACGGCGATCGCGGCGACGCCGGCGGCGCTCCAGGCGAACGTCGCCCAGTCCGGATGAAAATCGAAGGTGACGAGCGCGACGCCGAGGTAAGCGGAAGAAAACGTCACGTGGCGGATATCGATCGGCAGGCCGAACAGCATGCCGACGGCCCACATGGCGCCGAGCATGACGCCGAAGAAGAAATTGCCGGCCAGTCCGCCGAGATTGTCTTCGATGTAGTGCGCGATGCGCCGCATCCGCGCGTCGCCGATCAGCCATTTCGGGCGCGGCATGTGGATCAGGCGTTCGCGGATGCGGTTGTAAGCGGCGTAGTTGTCGTAGTAACCGGCGATCAGTCCGGAGAGAAACAGGCAGACGCCGGCAATCGCGGCATAGAAGATGCTGCCGCTTTTATAGAGATGCTGCTCGGCGAGCAAATGGCCGGCTTTTTCCTCATCGACGAACGGATGCCCGCTGATCGCCTGCCATGCCATCGAAATCAGGATGGCCATGGGGACGACGACCAGCACGTTGCCGAGAATGGCGACGGTCTGCGTGCGCAACGTGCGCGCGATCAGCGTCGTCAGGTTTTCCAGGTCGCGCGTCTTGCCGCGCGCCTCGCCGATGCTGGCAGCAATCGCGTTGGCGGTCATTGCCGGCTGCTTGGTCGCCACCGTGAGGTGCAGCATGTGAATGAACACGAAGCCCAGCCCGTAATTGAGCGAGAAGGCGATTGCTTCGTTCAGCGGCGCCAGGCCTTCCCTTGAAAGAATCAGCTTGAAGGCCGCCATGAAGGCGATGATCAGGCCGGCGCCGGTGGCGGCGCGCATCATTTCGAAATATTCGCGGCGCGTTTCGGTGATGTAATGCTCGCCCTGATGCCCGGCGTTTTCGGTGACGCGCAGCGCCAGGATTTCGATGTTCTGCCGCCAGTAATAGCGCAGGTCGTTCCTGTGGCATTCGGCGCGCACGAGATTCTTGAAGAGGCGCACGGCGGGAACGAAAAGCTCGGTGGAAAGGCGGTTGCGGTGCAGCGCGCCGAGGATGTCGAGAATGCGCTCGCAGCGTTTCAGATGCTGGCGCAGCCGTTGCAGGCGATAGGTGAGGGTGAGGCTGGTGCCGTCCTGTTCGGCGCGTTTCTTGATCCGTTCGCCGACCTGGTAACACTGGTCGAGCAATACCTGCAAATGTTTTTCGTCTTCCAGCGGTTCCGTGCGCTGCTTCCACCATGCGAGATAACGTTCGCAATAGAGGATCATTTCCTGGTTCTGGGCGAAAAAGGGCGACTCGAAACGTTCCAGCGCCGGATCGATGCGCAGCAGTTCGGGTTCGACCCCGAGCGCCGCGATGCGGTATGAAAGCACGCGCAGCGATTCGAGAAGTTGCTGCAACGTGAAGGGAATTTCATCCGACCAGGATTCCTCGTCGAAGCGCAGCGCGGTGAAAAAATCGATCCAGACCGCATCGTCAAGGGCGTTGATCCAGATTTCGTCGCTGCGTTCGGAAAAGAGGCGCGGCATCAGATCTTTCAGGCTGTTCGGATCGACGACATCCGGCAGCAGCGTATGCGAGAGGCGGCGCGACATTTCCGAGAAAAAGCCGGCATTGGGGAAAATTCCCGACGACGCGTACAGATCGATCTGTTTCTTCGACTCGAACAGGGAAAACAGCGCCCGCCGGAACCCGGCGCGCAGTTCGGGATCGCGCGAGAGCAGATAGCACATCGCGTACAGCGCGCGCGTGGCGCCTTCCGTATCTTCCGGATCGCGCGGGCGCACCGCCGCGACCACTTCGGCAAGAAGCGGCAGCGGTGCGCTGTCGGGGAGGGTGAAACGGCGAAGAATGCTTTCCATAAATTTCAGGAAAAATGGATCGTGGAAGGGATCATGTTTTTGCTCTTCCCGTTCTTCCCACTCTTTCGATAGGGCAGGGGTCTGTTTTGCTTGCGATTTTTCCGTGTTCAAGGAGGCGGTTTCCCGAAGGCGGCCGTTACCGGAACCCGTTGCCCGTTACGACCTTTATTTTCAGTATCTTGTTTCATGCACGTTACACTTTCGTTTCCTGCGACGAAGGAAGCTCCGCGTCATTGGAAGCTTTATGTCATTGACCGGCGCTGCAGGGCGCTGCGCGGGCGGCGTTTGAACGTGGAATGCGCAGAAAAGAGACATTCATATTACCTTATCGACGAAACCAGAGAGGAACCGACGTGCTTCTGATTCTTTCTCCCGCCAAGCGCCTGGATTACGAACGCGCGGTGCCGACCGGAGAATACTCCCAGCCGCGCTGCCTGGACGAGGCGCGCCTGCTGATCGAACGCCTGCGCAAGCTTTCCCCGGCCGAAATCGCCTCGCTGATGGGGCTTTCCGACCCGCTCGCGGCGCTCAATTTTTCCCGTTATGCTGAATGGAATCCGCCTTTTTCGCCGCAAAATGCGCGGCAGGCACTGTTCGCCTTCGCCGGCGACGTTTATGAAGGACTCGATGCGCCGAGCCTTGCCGCGGACGGAATTACATTCGCCCAGGCACATCTGCGCATTCTTTCCGGACTTTACGGACTGTTGCGCCCCCTCGACCTGATGCAGCCCTATCGCCTGGAAATGGGGACCAAACTCGTCAATCCGCGCGGCAGGAATCTGTACGATTTCTGGGGCGGACACATCACCGGGCTGCTGGCCGCCGACCTGAAGGCGGCGGACGCGAAAACGCTGGTCAATCTGGCTTCGAACGAATATTCGAAATCGGTGCAAATGGAATCCCTGCCGGTGTGCGTTCTGCATCCCGTCTTCGAAGACTGGAAAAACGGAAAATATCGCGTCGTCAGCTTCTACGCCAAGCGCGCCCGCGGATTGATGGCGCGTTATACGATCGAGCGCCGGTTGTGTAACCCCGAAGGACTGAAGCGCTTCGACAGCGAAGGCTACGAGTTCGCGCCGCAGGCTTCCGATGATGAAAAATGGGTGTTTCGCCGGAAACAGTGAAACAAAACAGTTCTTATGACATTGATGTTGTGGCTGTATTTGTCCGCCTGGGTGCTTTTCTGCGGCATCGCTCTGGCGCTGTTTTTGTCCAACGTGAAAGCGTATTCGATTGTCGATCCGGCATATCGGCGTTTTCTGCTGGCTCCCTGGAAACTGGCGACGTTCGCCGTTGCCGCCGGCGGACTCGCGTTCGCGGCCCCCTATACGGGAGATCCGACATGGGACTATATCGACGCCGCCTTCATGTCGGCGCTGACATTCCTCACCGCGCCCTGGTCGGTAGGTATTCTGTTCCGCTCGCTGCGGGAGCGGCATTGCGGCCGGCAAACGGTGCTGGCGCTGTGTTTGTGGATGTTTTCAGCGAGTTGGTCCTACGATCTCTACCTGCTGCTGCGCGACGGATATTACCCGCAGACCTGGTTCACCAATATCTTTGCCTCCTCCGTACTCTATTGCAGCGCCGGATTGCTGTGGAGCCTCGACTGGCGTCCGGGGCGCGGAGTGACGTTCGCTTTTCTCGAAACGGACTGGTTTTTCGGCGCGCCGCGGATTCCCCTGCGCAAAGTGATCTGGGCCGCGCTGCCGTTCATGTTGCTGGCCGCCGTTGCAATCGGCTCGTTTTTGGTGGATTTTTCCTGAAATTCCTTTTCATACAGAAAATCGCTTAAATGAAAAATCAGAATAGGCCAGGGGAAACCCGGTCGTCCAGCATGCCTTCCGTGTCTCCCGCCCCCCGTTATTACGCGCTTATTCCTGCTGCCGGCAGCGGAGCACGGTTTGGCGCGGAAATGCCGAAACAATACCTGCTGCTGGCCGGCGTCCCGCTTCTTTTTCATACGCTTGCCGCGCTCTGCGGCGCTCCGGAAATCGAACGCGTCTGGGTCGTGCTCGCGGCGGACGATCCCTACTGGGACCAATGCTATCGCGGCGGCTGCGACTGGCGCCTGCTCGGCCCGAAGCTGGAAACGCTTCACTGCGGCGGCGCCACGCGCGCCCAGAGCGTGAAGAACGGGCTGGCAGCGGCGGCGACAGCGGTGCGGGACGAAGACTGGATGCTGGTGCACGACGCCGCCCGTCCTTGCCTTACCTCCGAAATGCTGGAGCGCCTGTTCGCAACCGTCGGCGACGATCCGGTGGGCGGTCTTCTGGCGGTGCCGCTCGCCGACACGCTCAAACGCGGCGGCGAAACCCCGGCGGACGGAGCGCCCCGCGTCGAGGCGACGCTGCCGCGCGCGCACCTGTGGCAGGCACAGACGCCGCAGATGTTCCGCTACGGAACCCTGCGCGCCGCGCTCGAACGCCACCCGGAGGTTACCGATGAAGCAGGCGCGATCGAAGCCTGCGGATTGTCCCCGCTGCTGGTCATGGGCGGCCTCGCCAATCTCAAGGTAACCTATCCCGGCGATCTGACACGGGCGGAATGTCTCCTGGACTTCGCGCGCGGGAACCAAACAGAATCGAGCGCGGAGTGTTGGACAAAGCGGTGGCCAAAACAGTGAACCACACCGTGGACGAAACGAAGGAAAAACGGATGG
>JAVBTC010000054.1:0-9550 GCA_031556405.1 Rhodocyclaceae bacterium | reverse complement strand
GACGACGCCGACCAGTTGCCCGTAGTCGCCCTCGCCTTTCTGCTCGATCCACATCTCGAAGCCGGCGGTGACGCCCAGGCCCGGCACGGAAGGCGGGTTGATCGGCAGGAGCAAGGCTTCCTTGACCGTCGTGAACTCCTTCGCCGCCGTCTGCAACAGCGCGAAGGCGTTTTCCTCCGGCTTCTTGCGCTCCTCGAAATCCTTGAGCGAGACGAAGAGGACGCCGCGGTTGGTCTTGTACTGGCCGTCGATCAGCGAATAACCGTTCGCTTCGGTGACGTTGGCCACGCCCGGCTGCTTGCGCATGAATTCGCCTGCATGGCTGCCGACCGCCTCGGTGCGGTCCAGGCTCGCGGCGTCGGGCAGGAAATAGGGGACGAAGACGTAGCCCTGATCCTCGGCAGGAACGAACGCGGTCGGCCAGTGCTTGAACATCACGACGGCGGCGATACAGATGCCGAGGAAGACCATCAGCCAGCGCTTCGGGCTGGCGATCAGGCGCCGCACGCCGCCGACATAGCCCTGCGTGGTGCGGTCGAAGCGGTCGTCGAACCAGCGGAAGAAGCCGTGCTTCTCGCCATGGTGCGGCTTGATCAGGATTGCCGCGAGCGCCGGCGACAGGGTCAGCGCGACGATGCCGGAGAAGACCACCGAAATCGCGATCGTCACCGCGAACTGCTTGTACAGTTGTCCGGTGATGCCGCCGAGGAACGCCACCGGCACGAAGACCGCGCAAAGCACGAGGACGATCGCCATCACCGGCCCGGTGACCTCGGTCATCGCGCGCTTGGCGGCCTCCTTCGGCCCGAGTCCGAACTCGGTCATGTTGCGCTCGGTGTTCTCGATAACGACAATGGCATCATCGACGACGATACCGATGGCAAGGATCATCCCGAACAGGGTCAGCATGTTGATCGAGAAGCCCAGCGCCAGCATGCCGATCATCGTGCCGAGGATCGATACCGGCACCGCCAGCGTCGGAATCAGCGTCAGGCGGAAGCTTTGCAGGAAGACGAAGACGACGAAGACGACCAGGATGACGGCTTCGAAAAAGGTATGGATGACTTCGTCGATGGAGGCCGAAACGAATTTGGTGGTATCGAGCGAGATTTCATATTCGAGGCCGTCGGGGAAGCTCTGCTTCAAGTTTTCCATCGTCGCCCGCACCTGCTTCGAGACTTCCAGCGCGTTGGCGCCGGGCTGCTGGTAGACGGCGATCAGCGTCGCCCGCTTGCCGTTGTAGTTGGTGCGCAGCGAATAGTCCTTGCGCCCGAGGTCGGCATGGCCGACGTCCTTAAGGCGCACGATGGAAGTGTTTTCGGATTCGGCGCGCAGGATGATGTTCTCGAACTGCGCGGGCTCGGTCATCTGCCCGGTGGTGGTGATCGGGAAGGTCTGCTGCACCGGCTGCGGCGTCGGCGACTGGCCGATGCGCCCGACGGCGAACTGGCTGTTCTGCTGCGACACCGCGTTGGCGATGTCGGAAGCGGTGACGCCGAGCGAGGCCATGCGGTCGGGCTTGAGCCAGACGCGCATCGCGTAGTCGGCAACGCCGAAGATGGACGACTGGTTCGCACCGGGAATGCGCTTGATCGAATCGAGCACGTTGACGTTGGCGTAGTTGGCGACGTAGTCGTCGCTGAAACGTCCGTCCGGCGAATACAGGGCGATGATGATGAGGAAGGTGCTGCTCTTTTTCTGCACCTGCACGCCCTGCTGCGTCACCACCGACGGCAGTTGCGGCCCGGCCATGTCGACGCGGTTCTGCACGTCCACCTGCGCGAGGCTCGGATCGGTGCCGATATTGAAATAGGCGGTGAGTGTGTAATTACCCGTCGACGAGCTGGTCGACTGCATGTAGATCATGTTGTCGGCGCCGTTGACCTGCTGCTCGATCGGCGCGCCGACGTTCTGCGCCACGGTGTTGGCGTCCGCGCCGGGATAGGTGGCGCTGACGGTGATCTGCGGCGGCGCGATCTCGGGATACTGCGCAATCGGCAGGCTGAACATCGACACCGCCCCGGCGATGCTGATTATCAGGGAAATGACGATCGCGAAAATCGGACGATCGATGAAGAAATGGGAAATCATTTCGCGCCCCCGCCCTGGGCCGCGTTCTGCGTCTTGTTCGGCGCGGCGTTCGAGGTGGGAGCCGGTGCGGCGGGTGCGGCGGGTGCGGCACTTTGCGCGTCTTTCTGTGCGTCTTTCTGTGTTTCCTTCGGCGGCGCGGCGACCACTTTCACCGCGGCTCCGGGCGCCAGCCGCGCGCCGCCGCCCGAGGTGATGACACGGTCCCCGCCGGACAGCCCGGAAGTGACGAGCCAGTCATCCCCATCCCAGACGCCGACTTCGATCTGGCGGATTTCCGCCTTGTCGTCCTTGCCCGCCACCCACGCGAAATTGCCCTTCGCGCCCTGCTGCACGGCGCTCTGCGGGATCGCGATGGCGTTGGGCCAGACCGCTCCGACCAGCCGCGCCCGCACGAACTGGCCGGGGCGCAGAATTCCCTTCGGGTTTTCGACGTCGGCGCGGATCAGGTAGGTGCCCGTATCCTGGCTGAAGGAAGCGTCGGTGAAGGTGATATGGCCGCGGCGGTCGTACGTCGTGCCGTCGGCCAGTTTCAGTTCGACCTGGTAGTTGTGGTTCCCCGGCGCTTTCAGCCGCCCGCTCTGAACTTCCTCGCGGTATTTGAGCAAGTCGTTTTCGGAGAGGCTGAAGACGACGCGCATCGGATCGAGCTGCGCGACATAGGTAAGCAGGCTGTCGTTGCCGGTTGCCGGCAGGTAGCTGCCCTCCTGTTTCTTGGCGAAGCTGGAGAGGCCGGTGACCGGGGTCTTGATCGTCGTGTAGGAAAGATCGAGTTCGGCCTGGAACACCTGCGCCTTGGCCGCCTCGACTTCGGCGGCGGCGGATTTTTCGTTGCCGACGGCATCGTCGAGGTCTTTTTTCGACAGCGCATTCTGTTCGGCCAGCGGCTTCACCCGCGCCAGGTTGGCGCGCGCCGTTTCCCACGCCGCCTCGCGCTGCGCCTGCGCTGCCTTTGCGTAAGCGAGCTTGGCCTCGAAGGGTTTCTTGTCGACCAGGAACATCACATCGCCTTCCTTGATGAAGGCGCCTTCGGTATAGACGCGCCGGTCGAGAAAGCCGGCGACGCGGGTGCGGATTTCCACCTGGCGCGAACTCTGCGTCTGCGCCACGTATTCGACGCTGGCCGGAATCTCGCGCGGAACCACGGTCAGCACGGTGACTTCGGGCGGAGGCGGAGGCGGCGCGGCGGACTTGTTCCCGCAGGCGGCGAGGAGAAGGGAAAAGGAAAGTGAAACGGTAACGGCAACAGCGAAGGATGGGGTAAACGAAAAGGGGCGCGGGGAAATCTTATTGGTCATGATGTCCGATTCCGAAAGGCTTGGCTGCGATTCTTGGGGCTGTGATGCCTGGTCTCGTGCGTGATGTTCCATTTTTTGCCACCACATTCTGATATCGTATTGAACCTACTGGTTCCATCGGTTCTAAGGGTTATTCCTCTTTTTCCCTCACCGCTCATTCCGCTCCTGCCCTATCGGCAGCGCACGGAATTAAGAATAGACGGTGCCGGCGAGAGGCAAAACCGTTATTTTTTCCCACAGACGTTCACGCTTGGAGAATCGCCATGCAGGTCAGCATTTTCAACCTTCCCCCCGATACCAACGAAGCAACGGTCCGGGAACTGCTGGAAGAATTCAGTATTACCGATATCGAACAAATCAGCATCATACAGGAAGACAACCAGAGCATAAGCGCGGTTGTAAAGCTGGCGCGTCCCAGCGAAAACGCGCGCCGCCGTCACGGCGAGGTGCTCTGGCGCGGACATAAACTGATGTGGCACGCCGCCCTGATGTTCCGGGAGTGAGCGTTCCCCCACCGGCGGCGCCGTGCCGGCGCTGCCTTTTGCCGATTCCACCCGATTCCACCCGACGACGCCCGACGCCGCCCGGAGGCGGCCGGCACGGTTTGCCATATTGAATGCACGGAGGCAGCCCCGCTTCCATAATCCCTCTTTTTGATCCGACATCTGCCGTCGATACGGCGCAAGTGATACACTCGCCGTCGTCGCAAAAAAGAAACCGATCAAAATATGTTTGGACGTTTCATGCCCCAAGAGGGCAAGTTCTTCGATCTTTTCAACGCGCATGCGGAAGAGGTCGTCCAGGGGGGCAAGGCGCTGGTTGCGCTGATGCGGGCATTTGCCGAAACATCGGCTTCGCCGGCGGAATCTGCCGCAAATTCCGCCACGGACTCCGCCACCGGTTCCGCTACCGATGCCGCCGGCCACGCCGCCGCCATCGACGAAATCGAGGCCCGCGCCGACAAGATCACGCACGATACGGTGCTGCTCCTGCACACCACCTTCATCACCCCGCTCGACCGCGACGAAATCCATTCGTTGATCACGCGGATGGACGACATCCTCGACCTGATCCAGGACGTCGCCCAGTCGATGTACCTGTACGACGTCCGCAACGTCACCCCGGAAGCCTCCGGGCTGGCCGATATCACGCTGACCTCCTGCGAGCACGTGCGTTCGGCGGTGCAGCTCCTGCATTCGATGGAGAATGCAAACACCATTCTCAAGTTCTGCCAGGAAATCGACCGCCTCGAAGGCGAGGCGGACCACCTGATGCGCAGCGCAATGGCGCGCCTCTTCCGCACCGAGCCCGACGTGCGGCAGTTGATCAAGCTGAAGGAGATCTACGAACTCCTGGAGACGATCACCGACCGCTGCGAAGACGTCGCCAATATTCTCGAAGGCATCGTCCTCGAAAATTCCTGACCCCCGCATTCCCTTCGCCGGATACTCTGTTTCCGGCATTTTTCCTTCCGCACATTTTTTCCCGCACGCATGGAACATCTGCACATCGGTCTGGGCGTCGTCATTTTCCTCGTCGTGCTGGCGCTCGTCTTCGATTTCATGAACGGCTTCCACGACGCCGCCAACGCGATCGCGACGGTGGTATCGACGCGGGTGCTGAAGCCGCACACCGCTGTCATGCTCGCGGCGGTATGCAACATCGTCGCCATCTTCATTTTCGAACTCAAGGTCGCCGCCACCGTCGGCAAGGGCACCATCGAGCCGGTCACGATCGACCATGTCGTCATTTTCGGCGCGCTGGTCGGCGCCATCGCCTGGAACATCATCACCTGGTATTACGGCATACCGTCGTCCTCATCGCACGCGCTCATCGGCGGCCTGATCGGCGCCGCGCTGATCAAGGACGGGCCGCAGGCGCTGATTTCCGGCGGCGTGCTGAAAACCGTCGCCTTCATCTTCATCTCGCCGCTCCTGGGCATGCTGCTCGGCTCCCTGATGATGATCGCCGTCTCCTGGCTCTTCCGGCGCAGCACGCCGGGGCGCGTCGACAAATGGTCGCGCCGGCTGCAACTCGTCTCCGCTTCCGCCTACGCGCTCGGCCACGGCGGCAACGACGCGCAGAAAACCATCGGCATCATCTGGATGCTGCTCATCGCTTCCGGCTACACCGCCGCCGATGCCCACACGCCGCCGCTCTGGGTCATCATCTCCTGCTATACCGCGATCGGCGTCGGCACCGCGTTCGGCGGCTGGCGCATCATCAAGATGATGGGGCAGAAAATCACCAAGCTGAAACCCGTCGGCGGCTTCTGCGCCCAGACGGGCGGCGCCGCGACCCTGTTCTTCGCCACCGCGCTCGGCATTCCCGTCTCCACCACGCACACCATCACCGGCGCCATCGTCGGCGTCGGCTCGGCGAAGAAATTCTCCGCCGTGCGCTGGGGCGTCGCCGGCAGCATCATCTGGGCCTGGATACTCACCATTCCCTGCAGCGCCCTGATCGCGGCGCTTTTCTGGTATCTTGGCAGCCTTTTGTTCTAAATTTGAATTAAATTAACCTTGCCTACTGTAGCGGGTTTCATTTGATAATTTTTATAAAAACTAGAAAAATCGCCGTTCGGGAAACGCATTCGCGGCATTGAAGCATTTTCGGTTCGGAGGAATCGTTCCGCGTGGGCACGCTGCGCCCATCCGTGTAAATGCGCCACCCTATGCGACTGTGGCATCAAATCCTGGATTCCCGCCTGCGCGGGTCAGACGGAGGAAATTACCGTCAGAGAAAAATGACAACGTTTCAGCAGTCTGAACTGTCATTATCAGCGAAGGGCAGAAAATATCCACGTCATTCCCGCGCAGGCGGGAATCCAGGGAAATTCCACCAATACTCATTGCCGCAAGTCGCATAGAGGGAGCAAAGGGCCGTAGGGCGGAAAAGCGAAGCGCCTTCTGTCGGTCGTAATTCATATTGGTAAAAATGACCTATCATCCACGGCATGAAACGCTTCGGGTTAAAAATAAAATCAGTGGTATTTCAAATGCCCGCATTCGGCGGAAGGCGCTTCGCTTTTCCGCCCTACGGGCTGCCTGCCTTATACGACTGAATGCAAAAAAGAAGCCCGCTTCGACGGGCTTTTTTTGATCTGCTCAAGCAGATTTTTCATATCTCTACGGTATCCACGATTTCAACCACTGCCACCAGGTCATTTTGACCGGCGTATACACAGGTTCCGGAAACTTCCCGAACTGGCGTTCTAATTCAATCAAAGCTTCTTTTGAAGTGAGATGAGAAAGTTTCGATGCAGCAGGTAAATGTTCTTTACAGAAACACTCCAACCCCGGAGGTTCATCAAGCCATACTTCACCATTAGGCCATGGACGGTAGTTCGCAAATTCAACCCACTCCGCACCATCTTCTGCCCGGTCATCAACACCAAGCCTCTTATTACACAAGAAACAAATAGGAATTCTCATTTTTTCTTTTCCTCATAAGCGGCAACCACTGCCGGAACCGGAATTACAAGGCGAGGTAATTCATGCAATACCGATCGAACATAAACATTCTCCAAAACCGCAGCTTCGAACGGAGCAAAAGACGTTACTGGATAATTTGAAACCAATTCAGACAAACTAATATAACTATTTCGTACAACACCATCCACTGAACGATCCATGATACGTATACGACCAGCTAAATCACGATAAACATAAACCATATGCGAAATCAATTTTCGTTTTTTCCAATGAACTCCTGATAAAGCGAGTAATACAACGCTCCCTCCACGAGGAACCATTTGTTCCACCTGCCGCATGTTAGACACTTTCCGAATCGGCCCAACCCTCGCGCCAATTTGGCGCAACTTCTCTGAAATAACCAGAAGATTACGAATCGGGCCAATAGAATCAATGGAAGTACCCACAGCTTTAGCCAGATCATCAACTGAAGCAAATACTTTACCTTTGAAAACATGCCCAACCTGGCGTAACGCCTTGGCCGATCCGACCCATGCACAGATAGGTTCTTTAGGTGCAATATCGGCAAGAACCTTTGCAGCCCGAGTGTTTTTTACTGTCTTCAACAAATGTGCTGCTCTGCCCACCGGAAATATCGCCACCACCCGCAAGCCATCCTGCCCCCATCCGCTCAGTCCGCCTTTCTTGACCCCATCCCCAAGACGCAGCAGATCAACGAAACCACCGCCGAACTCCATGAAGGCATGCCCCGACGCCGCCATCAGCATCGCACCCTGGCTGTAATCGGAATCCTCTACCATCCGGTCGAGCATGACATTCGACCGCTTCTTTTGCTCATCGAACCAATCCGCCGCGCTGGTAAAAATCCACATAGTTCCTCTCCTTTTTCATAGAAAAATATTCGCCATGGCGATGCTTCCTTTCCGAAATTCGGCATCGATCATTCGCGTTGTTGATACGTTGTCATGCCACTACCTGTTGCCTACGCAAGATGACGTCAACAACTCACATATAACATAATATACGAATACCGTATAGATTTAACAAGTCTGCTTTACGAACATCGGGAGATGAGCAATCCTCCATCGCCCCTGTTCGGCCGCAGACTGCGCACTGCCCGGAAACGCTTGAGATTGCCCCAAGACCAGCTTGGGGTGCTCATCGGCCTGGATG
The DNA here is from genome assembly GCA_031556405.1 of Rhodocyclaceae bacterium. Lineage (GTDB taxonomy): Bacteria > Pseudomonadota > Gammaproteobacteria > Burkholderiales > Rhodocyclaceae > WQZF01. The sequence goes on along the minus strand of JAVBTC010000054.1, from coordinate 1,557 downwards.
AAGGCAGCAGCAATACACGCATCAGCCGCTACGAAACCGGCATTCACGAGCCGCCCTTTGCGACGGCGGAAAAACTGGCGGAGGTTCTGAACGTGCCGGTGGCCTATTTCTACTGCCCGGACGAGTTGCTCGCCCGGCTTTTGCTTTCGGCTCATCGCCTTCCCGAGTCGAAACGGGAAGAGGCGCTCGCTTTCGTGGAGCGTCTTGCCACGGAATAAAGCCGGTAAAAAACGCCGCGCCGCAGCATTTGCGCATCGAACTCCCGCTGCGGTACAAAGCCTTGCCGCATTGCCGCTTGTCTTTGGCTGCGGCACATTCCATTATAAAAATAATTATTTACTGAAAATCAATACAATGACCAGATGAAATTTAATTAAAATATGGAAAACAGCAAGGTATCTCAGGCGAGGACGAAGCGTTTTAACCCTTTTTCCGCCGCACCGGCGTCTACCTCATGGCAGGCACGGTTGCGCCGTCATGCCGCATGCCGATCCGGAATTGAATACGACAAAACGCGCTCCGTTTTTTCCCGGCGCGCATCTCACGATCAGGGGGCCGCAATGTTGACCGTTTTTTCCTTTTTTTCCCATTTCCGCGTTCCGATCCGCATCCCGGCCCGCATCCTGATGCTGGGCGCTCTGTTGTCCGCATTTTTTTCCATCAATGCGGCATCGGCTGCCGAAACGCATAAGACGGCCCCGGTTTCGTCCTCTCCTTCCGCTACGGAACTTTCCCTGCCGCCCGCCTTGCAGAACTGGCGCGGCTGGGCGATGTACCGCCAGGAATTCCGTGCCTGTCCGCTGATCGCGGGCACTGACGGCGCCACGGGCGAGGATTTTCTCTGCGCCTGGCCGGGCAAGCTCTCGCTCGATGCCGACGGTAAGGGCGCGCGGCTGCGCCAGAATTGGCGGGTCGAGATTGCAGGTTGGGTTCCGCTGCCCGGCAGCCGCGAGTACTGGCCGCAGGAGGTGCGGGTGAATGGCGCCCCGGGCGCCGTGGTCGATCACGAAGGCCCGGCGTTGTGGCTGCAGCCCGGACGATACGAAATCTCCGCCTACCTCCCCTGGCAGGAACGCCCGCAGACGCTGACCGTCCCGGAGGCGGTCGGGCTGATCGAACTGCGGATCGACGGCAAAACGGTGCCGCATCTGCAACGCGAGGGCGGCGAACTGACGCTGGGCCGCCAGGCGGCCGCCGGCACGGTGGAGGCCGACAGCCTCGAACTCCGCGTCTTCCGCAAACTGCGCGACGGCATTCCCGCCGAACTGACGACGGAGCTTCATCTGCATATCTCCGGCAAGGCGCGCGAGATCAGCCTGGGGCCGGTGCTGCCGGAAGGTTTTTCGCCGCTGGCGCTGGCCGCTCCCTGGCCGGCGCGGCTGGACGCGGAAAACCGCCTCCAGGTGCAGGTGCAGCCGGGCAATGCCGTGCTGACGCTTTCCGCGCGCGCCACCGCGCCTTTGAAGCAGGTCGCCGCGCATCTGCCGGAACAGGAAAACGCGGAAACAAACGCAGAAGCAAACGCAGAAGCGGGTGACACAAACGACACGGGGGGCG
>JAVBTC010000164.1:0-5689 GCA_031556405.1 Rhodocyclaceae bacterium | reverse complement strand
CACGAACCAACAACCCGTCTTTCTGTCTTATTCGTAACGAAGCGGTGGTGTTCCGGCCGGGCGGCCGGGTCTTTTCCGCCGCATGATCTTTATCGATGGAGGACAGCATGGACGTCTCTCCCTTGAGCACGAATCTGCCGCTGAACGCGTATTACACGTCGACTTCCACACTTGACCGGATTCTGCAGAACAACCGCAACCGGGAAGCACAGCAGAATGTCACATCGCCCGATGCTGCGTCTCAGACCATAACCGCCGCGAATATCCCCGCACCGGCAACGGTGGGTACAAATGCAACGGAAACCGTAACGGGGCCGACGGGGATAACCGGAATCGGCGGCACGACACAATCCATCGCCGGCATAACGATTCCTCAAGCCTCCACTACCGTCTCGATCGGTGCGGGGCAACAGCCGCAGACCCTGCTCTATCGAGCCGCCAGCGACCAAATCGGCGCGTTGCTGCCCGCCTCCGCATTTCCCGCCACGACACCCGCCGTTACGTCCACAACCGCATTACAGGCGGCGGCCTTTCAGACGACCGCGATTCAGACCGGCGGATTTCCGGCCACGTACGATATTTCCCCAACAGCCGCCGCCTCGCAGATCCTGACTGAATCCGCGGGTTTTTTCGAAGCTTATGTGGCTGAAAATCCGGGCAAGGACTCCGAGCAACTGGTCTCCGACTTCATCGCGCTGGTCCGCGATGGCTTCGAAAACGGTTTCGCGGAGGCGGGCGCCATCCTCAACGGGCTGGGAACATTGGAAGAAAATATCATTCTCGACGATCTTGCGCTTACCTACGATCTGGTACAACAGGGACTCGATGCTTACCTGCTGTCCGGAATAACGCCCCTGACGCCGGAGCTTCTTTGATATTCGGAGACACGGCGACGGCGGCAACCGGCAAAATCGATAACCCGCGCAATGTGACTTCGGAAGCTTTACATCTGCTGCAGCCGGTCCCGTAGCTGCTCCATCGCGCTGGCCGCGCCATCCTTGAACGCGTAATCGACGATCGGCGTGATGCGCGTGTCGGAGGGATTGATTTCCACGGTGGGGATGCCGTTATAGGATGCCCACAGGACCGGCTCGATGATGTAGGGAAAGAGGCTCGAAGTGCCGATGCTGAAAACGAGATCGAACCCCTCGTCGAGTCCGTTGCCCAGCCGTTCCACCGCGTCGTCGGGCAGGCGTTCGCCGAACAGCACCACTTCCGGCCGTACCGGCGCGCGGCAGCGCGGGCAGAGCGGCAATTCCCCGAGTTCGGCATAGGAATGTATTTCGGCGTCGTAACCGCAGCCGGCGGCGCAGAAGATCCGGTGCAGATTGCCGTGGATTTCGATCAATTGCCGTGAACCTGCGGTACGGTGCAACCCGTCGATGTTCTGTGTCAGCACCAGCACGCCGGGCTTCTCACGCTCGATTTCGGCAATGATGCGATGCGCCGCGTTCGGCTCGGCGCCGCGGCAGTGCATTTCGATCTGGCGCAGATATTTCCACGTGATTTCAGGATGCGCGGCTAGCATCTCTCCGGAGAGAACTTCTTCGATGGCATAGCCCTCGCTGGTGCCGTTGCCTTCGTACAGTCCGCCGAAACCGCGGTAGGTGGGCAGTCCGGAATCGGCGGAAATCCCGGCGCCGGTGATGAAAAGAATACGTTCCGAGTCGTGAATGAGGCGTGCGATGTCGTCAAGCATGATGATGGATGAGTGAACAACGCCGATACCAGGAAATGCCGGCGCTGAAAGATGAAAAATGAAAAATGAAGTATAGGAAATTGGCAATGACACAAGCGGGACGGACAGTTTACCAAGTGCGCGCCATTTATGGCCAATCCGTAAAGCAAAGGAATATCGCCGCTGTACGCGGACCTGAACCTCGGCATGGATTTCCGCCTTTTCTCTCCCCTGGATTTCGGCATAATGATCGTTTCCGCTTTTCATTCAGCCAAGGAGCGACCAATGTCCGGACAAAAATTATTCACCCCCCTGAAACTCGGCCCTCTGACGCTGCCCAACCGCATCGTCATGGCGCCGCTGACCCGCTCCCGCGCGGGGCAACCCGGCGACGTTCCGACGGAAATGAACGCGCGTTATTACGCGCAGCGCGCCGGCGCCGGGCTGATCGTCAGCGAAGGCAGCCCGATCTCGCGCCAGGGCACGGGATACGCCGCGACGCCGGGAATCTATACCGACGAACAGGAAGCGGGGTGGAAGAATGTCATCGCCGCCGTGCGCGCCAAGGGCGGCAGAATCGCATTGCAGCTCTGGCACGTCGGACGGCTCTCCTGCCGCTACTTCCAGCCCGGCAACGCCTTGCCGGTGGCGCCCTCGGCCCTGGCGGCGCAGGGTGTCTCCTGCTTCGTGCCCGGCGAAGGCATGGTTCCGGTCGACACGCCGCACGCGCTCACGACGGAAGAAATTCCGGGCATCGTCGGCGATTTCGTCGTTGCCGCGCACCGCGCGATGCGTGCCGGGTTCGATCTGGTCGAAGTGCATTCGGCCAACGGCTACCTGCTCAACCAGTTTCTCGCCACCAACTGCAACCAGCGTGACGACGCCTACGGCGGCAGCCTGGAAAACCGGGCGCGGCTGCTTCTGGAAGTCGTCGAGGCGCTCGGCGTCGCGGTCGGTTTCGAAAAAGTCGGCGTGCGTCTCTCTCCGGGTGGCGTGGTACACGACATCGACGACACGGAAGCGGAAGAAATGACGGTCTATCTCGCCCAGCAGTTCCAGCGGCTGAAAATCGCCTACCTGCACCTGGTCGATCCCTCCGGCACCGGCGGCCGTCCCTGGTCGAAGGATTTTCTCGCGCGGGTGCGCAAGGCTTATTCCGGCGCGATCATCGTCTGCGCCGGTTACGACGCAGCCAAGGCGGAAGCCGTGATCGCCGCCGGCCTCGCCGATGCGGTGGCCTTCGGCAAGCTTTACATCGCCAACCCGGATCTGGTCGAGCGCTTCCGCCAGGGCGCGCCGCTCAATACCCCGGATCCGAAAACCTTCTATGGCGGCGGCGAAAAAGGCTACACCGACTATCCGGCGCTGACGGATGCCTTGGTAAGCTGATTTCTCACAAGCCTATTTTTTTCTAATTTATTCAAATAATTTACATTCGAAACCAGCTACAAGTATCGAAGTAAATTTAATTATTATTTAGAAAATTACACGGGCGATGAAAACTGTTGCAAAAACGGTTTTCATCGCCCGTATTGTTCCCGCGCCGTACTAAAGGCCGGGATGGAATTCATGCGATGCGGCGCGATTCCTGTGAAAATCGCGCCCGCCCGCTCAGGATTCGCTTTGTGCCTGTCCGATGGTAAGGGTCTGTCCCGGCTGCAACCGGGTTGGAACGACCTTGTTCCAGCGCTGCAAATCGTCTTCCTCGACATTGAAGCGTCGGGCAATCGAAGCCAAGGTGTCGCCGCGGCGGATGGTGTAACGCGTGTTTCTGGCCGCTTTACCGGTCGTCTTTTCCGCGGCTGCTTTTGCCACGCGTTTCCCGCTTTTTTCCACTTTCGCCGCGGTTACGTCCGCCTTGACCAAGGAGGCGCGCCGGGAAGACTCCGAGGCATCCGCCACGGGTTTGACATTGGCGCTGAGGACCGTAAGCCGCGCACCGGTCGAAAGGCGATCGCCTTTCAGTTTGTTCTGTTTTTTCAATTCGGCGACGGAAACGCCGTATTTACGCGCGACACTGAACAAAGTTTCGCCCGGCTTGACGCGATGCGAAAAAAGGATCGGTTCGGCCGGAAGCTCGGATTCCATCCTGCTCTTTCCCTCGGCGCGGGATTCAGCCTGAAGCCCCGCGGTTCGCGAACCCAGGCTCAGCGCCAGTTCCAGATCCTCGACCGCGACGCCCTTGCCCGCCGGGATCAGGAGCGTGTATCCGGCGCCGACATGCTCGCGCTTGCCGATACCGTTGACCCGTTTCAGTTCCGCGGTGGAAATCTTGAACCGGGAAGCAAGCTTGTCCAGCCGTTCGCCGGATTTGATCGTGTAGAAATACCAGGAAGAAAGCGGTTTGTCGGCGTTCCGATGGCTTTCGAGATTGGCGGCGAAAACCTCCGCCTTGTCCGCCGGCAGCACCAGCGGCGCTTCCGCCCTGATCACCGGCCGGTTGTGCGCCGGGTTGAGGGCAACGAATTCATCCACCGGAATTTCCGCCAGCCGCGCCGCGACCTTGATATCGATTTCGTCCGCGGGCTTGGCGACTGTCGTGAAATACGGCCGGTTGGGCACTTGCGGCAAATTCAGTTCGGCAAGCAGTTTGGAATTGGAAAAGATGTTTTTCAGCGCCTGCAGCCGCGGCACGTAATTGCGCGTTTCCGCCGGCAGGGTCAGGTTCGCGTAATCGGTGGGCAATCCCTTGCCTTCGTTTTTCTTCATCGCGCGGGCCACGGCGCCCTCGCCCCAGTTGTAGGAAGCCAGCGCGAGAAACCAGTCGCCATGCATCTGGTAGATGGTGCTCAGATAATCGAGCGCGGCGGCGGTGGAAGCGACGATGTCGCGCCGCTCGTCGATCCAGGCATCCTGGCGCAGGTTGTAATTCTTTCCCGTGCTGGGAATGAACTGCCATAGCCCCGAAGCATGGCTGCGGGAATAGGCCATGGGATCGAAACTGCTCTCGATCATCGGCAACAACGCCAGTTCGGTGGGCATGCCGCGCTTTTCCACTTCCTCGACGATGTAATGCAGATAGCGGCGGCTGCGTTCGAGCATCCGGCGCAGATAGTCGGGATGATTCTGGTACCACATCTGGTGGTGCAGAACCAGGTCGTTGTCCAGATTGGGCATGGCGAAGCCCTTGCGGACGCGCTCGAGCAGGCTGTCCGGGGTCGCGGTGAGATCGAGCGTGGTCAGCGACGTCTGTACGGACTTCACCTCGATTTCCGGCAACGGCGGCAGATCAGCGGCCCTGCCGGATTCTGGATTTCCGGTGGCGGAAACCGAAGTATCGGCATGAGTGGAATGGACGGCTGCGGCTGCGGGAGCGATCGCGGCGACCGTGGATTTTTCCACCTCGGCGGCAGGCTCCGCCGTTGCGGAAACGGCCTTGTGTTCCGAAGCGGCTGCGTCTTCCGAGGAAGACGCCGGGGGTTGTGAGGATTCCGACACCTCCGCCGTTTTCGCAGCAGCCGGATTTTCGGCCGAATTTTTGGCCGAATTCTCAGTTGAGTTCTCAGCCGTATCCCCGGCCATGGCGCTTTCACCGGCACCGCCGGGTTCGAGCGAAGAGGTAAAGGGTGCGGAAAAAGGGTCCGCCATGGAGGCAAACCGGGACGGATCGACCATGTCGCCCCATGCCGGGGAACAGGCCATCGCCACCAACGAAAAAACGCAGGTAAAACGAGCGGTTTTCGAATTCAGGGTCATGCTTTCTCCCTCACGCCGTCTCAAGCGTGCTTTGCGCCGTGGCCCGCCCGCCACGCCGATTCGAATATACGGTCCGCGCCGGGGAAGTGTCCGGACAGCGGGATCGGATCGATGATCTTGATGATCTTGATGATCTTGGATAACGCCGCCGCGCGCCGCTGCGAGTACTGCTTGTCTTGCGGCGATTGCGACGGTTATTGGCTGCCGTCCATCGTGGAACAACCCGGAATGGCGGTCCGGGTCCGGTCGTCTCTGCGGAGCAGGCTGCGGATAGAGGCAAGAGACGCCTTATAAAACATATTCCCGGATTGTGGT
>JAVBTC010000117.1:0-5744 GCA_031556405.1 Rhodocyclaceae bacterium | reverse complement strand
ATCACCAGTTTCTTCGCATGCTCGCCGAAAGCTGCCTTGAGTGCGATGGTTTCCGCCAAATCGCCGAGAGGAGTCGACGTGCCGTGTGCGTTGACGTATTGCACGTCGGAGGGGTTCATTTGCGCGTTTTTCAACGCTGCCAACATACAGCGCCGCGCACCATCGCCATCTTCGAGCGGTGCGGTAATGTGATGGGCGTCGGCGCTCATACCGTAGCCGGAAAGTTCGGCATAAATCTTCGCACCACGCGCCTTGGCATGTTCATAGGATTCGAGCACCACGGCGCCTGCGCCTTCTCCGAGCACGAAACCGTCGCGGTCCTTGTCCCACGGACGGCTCGCGGTAGCCGGATCGTCGTTGCGCGTCGACAAGGCTCGAGGCGCACAGAACCCGCCGAGCCCCAGCGGCGAAATGGTCGATTCGGCACCACCGGCGACCATCACGTCAGCATCACCGTATTCGATGATCCGCCCGGCCTCGCCGATACTGTGCGTACCGGTGGTACAGGCCGTCACCAGCGCGATGTTCGGCCCTTTGAATCCATAGAGGATAGAAAGATTGCCGGAAATCATGTTGATGATCGAACCGGGCACGAAGAACGGAGAGATTTTCCGCATCCCGTGCGCCGCATATTCGACGTGGGTTTCCTCGATCAACGGCAAACCGCCGATGCCCGAGCCGATGGCGACCCCGATGCGCTCCTTGTCAACCGTCCCGGAATCCAGCCCCGCATCCTTGACCGCCTGAATTCCCGCCGCCATGCCGTAATGAATGAACGCCGCCATGCGACGCGCATCTTTTGCCGGAATGTATTGCGTGATGTCGAAATTTTTCACTTCGCCGGCGATTTGCACCGGGAAAGCCGATGTATCGAAACGCGTTACGCGATCTATGCCCGAACGGCCGGCAATCAGGTTCTGCCAAGATTCTTCGACGCTGTTGCCAATGGGAGAAACGACTCCCAGGCCGGTAATGACGACTCTACGGCGTGTCATACAGGAATTCCGGAAACGATAATGAAAAAACGGGAGCAACCACCCCCGTCGCGATTGAAGGACTTCTCGAAAATCGAGGCCGGCTGGACGCCGGCCCCCTCGGAAGACACCGCAATGGAGTTATTTTTTATGCGCAAGGATGTAATCGATCGCTTGCTGGACGTTGGTGATTTTTTCGGCATCCTCGTCGGGAATCTCGGTTTCGAATTCCTCTTCGAGCGCCATCACCAGTTCAACGGTATCCAGCGAGTCCGCTCCCAGATCATCGGCAAAGGAAGATTCGTTCTTGACCTCCGCTTCGGCAACGCCGAGTTGTTCGGCGACGATCTTTTTGACACGCTGTTCGATGTTTTCCATTCAGTGCTCCTTCCCTCTACAGGTATGAAACGAAATGCGGATTTTACCAAAGACCTCGCCAAATTACATAGCGAAGGTTTTCCCTTTTTCGACCCGGCCGAAATAACCGTAATGGCAGCTACCGGCAGCGGAGTCGGTGAATCTCAGATCGCTTTTTCCAGCGGGTTTTCGCAGCACCGCCGGAAAAAACGCTCTAATCCATCAACATTCCTCCGTTGACGTGAATCGTGGTGCCGGTGATATAGGAGGCCGCCGGCGACGCCAGAAAAGCCACCGTCGCCGCCACATCCCCAGGCGTCCCCAGTCGCGCGAGTGGAATACCGCCGAGCAGGTCAGCGCGCTGCTTCTCATCGAGCGAGCGCGTCATGTCGGTGTCGATGAATCCCGGAGCGACGCAATTGACCGTAATGTTGCGGGCGCCAAGCTCGCGTGCAAAAGCACGCGTCATACCCAGAACACCGGCTTTCGCGGCGCAATAATTGGCCTGACCGGGATTGCCCGCATGGGCGACTACCGATGTGATATTGACGATGCGACCGCCGCGCGCCTTCATCATGCCGCGCATTACCGCGCGTGAGAGGCGGAATACGGCTTTCAGATTGGTGTCGATGACCGCTTCCCATTCTTCGTCTTTCATGCGCATGGAAAGATTGTCGCGGGTGATTCCGGCATTGTTGACCAGAATGCCGACGGCGCCGAATTCCTTTTCAATTTCGGTCACGAGCGAATCGATCCGAACAGCATCGCGTACTTCAAGCACGGCGCCGCACCCCTTTATCCCCGCCGCCTTGAATGCGGCTGAAATATTTTCCGCTCCGTTTTCGGATGTCGCGGTACCGACCACGGCCGCGCCCTGGCGGCCCAATTCAAGCGCGATCGCCTGCCCGATTCCGCGCGAAGCTCCGGTAACCAAGGCAACCTGCCCGCTCAATACTGCATTCGGCATCGCGTTCACTCCAGATTCAGATTGGCTTCGAGAGAAGCGGAGTCGGCCAGCGCCACGCTGCCGACGCCATCGGCGCAGCGCTTGGTCAATCCGGCGAGGACCTTGCCGGGGCCGCACTCGGCAACCTGGGTTACTCCCATCGCCGCCATTTTCCGGATCGTCTCGACCCAGCGTACCGGATGGTAAGTCTGGCGCACGAGGGCATCCCTGATTCGCTGCGGATCATTCTCGATGGCGACATCGACGTTATTGATCACCGGAATCTGCGGCACTGAAAAAGATACTTCCGCCAGCCGCGCCGCCAGTTTGTCGGCTGCGGGACGAATCAGCGAGGAATGAAACGGCGCCGAAACCGGCAGCGGCAGCGCTCGTTTGGCGCCTCTGGCCTTGCAGCGTTCCATTGCACGCTCGACAGCGCTTTTATGGCCGGCGATCACCGTCTGTCCGGCGGCATTGAAATTGACCGGTTCGACCACTTCCTTTTCACCCCGCTCGTTGAGCACGGCCTCGGCGCATGCAGCGACGATATTTTCATCGTCCAGCCCGAGCACCGCCGCCATCGCCCCCGTACCCAGAGGAACGGCTTCCTGCATCGCGGCGGCGCGCAGGCGCACCAACGGCACTGCGTCCACAAAGGCAAGTACACCGGCGGCGACCAGTGCCGAATATTCCCCGAGACTATGTCCGGCAACCACGGCAGGCAGTTTTCCGCCTTTTTCCCGCCACAAGCGCCAGGCGGCAATCCCTGCGGTAAGCATTACCGGCTGCGTGTTGAGCGTCTGCGCCAGCGCTTCGGCGGGGCCATTCGCCACCAGTTGCCATAGATCCTCGCCCAAGGCCGAGGAGGCTTCGTCGAACGTGGATCGTACTACCGGCGCTTCGCCATAAGCGGCCATCATTGCGACCGATTGCGATCCCTGGCCGGGAAAAACGAATGCAAAAGACATTGATCGTCCTTAATTTCGGATAGTCCGTTCAGAATTCCAGCAGCGCCGCGCCCCAAGCAAAGCCGCCGCCGACGCCTTCGAGCATGACTTTCTGCTCTCGTTTGATCCGCCCGTCGCGCACCGCGAGATCGAGCGCCAGCGGCACCGACGCCGCCGAGGTATTACCGTGTTCCGCCACGGTAACGATTATTTTTTCCTGCGGTATTCCCAGCTTGCGCGCCGTCGCATCAATGATACGGATATTGGCCTGATGCGGAATCAGCCAATCGACGGTATCAATGCCGACATCCGCGATTCTGCAGCATTCCTGCCCGACTTCGGCCAGTGCGCGCACCGCGAATTTGAATACCGCCTGCCCATCCATACGCAAAAACGGGTCGCCGGTCACTTTGCCGCCGCAGATACTGCCCGGGACGGAAAGGATTTTGTACTGCGAGCCGTCGGCATGGAGCGCGGTGGCGAGGATCCCCGGACGGTCGGAGGCTTCGAGCAGTACCGCGCCGGCACCGTCGCCGAAAAGAACGCAGGTGGCGCGATCGTTCCAGTCGAGGATGTGCGAAAACACTTCTGCGCCAACGATCAGCGCGCGCCGGTGTGAACCGGAACGGATGAATTTATCGGCAATCGCCAAGGCATAAACAAACCCGCAGCACACCGCCTGCACGTCGAAGGCGGCCGCTCCGCGATTGCCGAGCCGGTTCTGTACGAGACAGGCGGTACTGGGAAAAATGAAATCCGGAGTGGAAGTGGCAACGATGATCAGGTCCAGGCTGTCCGCCGCAACCCCCGCCATTTCCAGTGCCTGCCGACCCGCTTCGAATGCGAGATCGCTCGAAGTCTGCCCGGGCTCGGCCAGATAGCGAGTACGGATGCCGGTGCGGGTTACGATCCATTCGTCGTTGGTATCGACCCCGCGCGCAACGAGATCGTCGTTACTGACTCGGTTCGGCGGCAAATAACTGCCGGTGCCGATGATTCGGGAAAACATCAGGCACGCTCCCGCAGATTATCCGTTGCCGTGGCCGCAGCATGCATCGGCGGCGGGAATGACGGCGACGGCGACGATGATGGCGATTCCGCCATTTGCACGCACGGCGTGCGTCCGGCGGCATCGGTCAGATGAAGCACGATGTTGTGCGGTTCATTTTGTTTCGCTTCCCGTGCGATGCGGTCGCTGATCCGTTCGATCAGGCCATTGCGTGCCGCTTCCCAGGCAACGCCGAGAGCGCATTCGAACGCGTAGCGGTCCGCCGATCCGTGGCTTTTGACCACGATTCCTTTCAAGCCCAGCAGGCACGCGCCGTTGTAACGGCGGTGATCCACGCGCTTTTTGAACGCCTTGATTACCGGCAACGCCACCAATGCCGCAAGCTTGGTCAGAAAATTCTTCTCGAATTCGCGGCGCAGGAAGGTTTCCAGCATCTGCGCCAGGCCTTCGGTTATCTTCAGCGCCACATTGCCGACGAATCCGTCGCAGACGACGACATCGGCCTCGCCTTTATAAACGCCGTCGCCTTCGACATTGCCCACGAAATTGAGGCCGGAAGCCTCGAGCAATTCGGTGGCGCACTTGGTGACCTCGTTGCCCTTGATGTCTTCCTCGCCGATATTGAGCAGGCCGACGCTCGGCCGCTCGATATGTTCGATCGCGGAAACCAGCATCGCGCCCATGATGCCGAACTGAAGCAGATGTTCCGCTTCGCAGTCGACATTGGCACCGAGATCGAGGAAATACACGCGCCCGGTCATCGTCGGCAGTACGGCGCAGATCGCCGGCCGTTCGATACCCGGCAGCATCTTCAGGACGAAACGCGAAGTCGCCATCAACGCGCCGGTATTGCCGGCGGAAACGCAGGCATCGGCGCGTCCTTCCTTGACGAGGTTGATTGCCACGCGCATCGAGGAATCTTTTTTGTTGCGCATCGCCAATGCCGGCGACTCGTCCATGCTCACGACCTCGGAAGCGTGCTGTACCGTCACACGTTCCGGAATATCGGTGCCAAGCAGCGGGCGGATCGTTTCCTCGCGCCCGACGAGAATCACGGAAGCATTTTCGTGGCTTTGCACAAAGGCGAGCGCCGCCGGCACGGTAACGGATGGACCGTGGTCCCCGCCCATGCAATCGATTGCAATGGTGGTAGCCATAAAGGACGAAAGGCGGAACGGCGCTTATCGAGCGCCCCGCCTTTTCGAGAGAATTATTCGCCTTTGTTCTTGATGACCTGCTTGCCGCGGTAGTAACCGGACGGGCTGATGTGGTGCCGTAGGTGGACTTCGCCCAGAACCGGTTCGACCGCCAGTGCCGGCGCGGTCAGCGCCTGATGCGAACGGTGCATGCCGCGCTTGGAGGGGGATTTTTTATTTTGCTGAACAGCCATGAAAAATAACTCCTGAGAATCAAAACCAAGTTGTTGAATTTTACGACATCCGCGCAATCGCTGCGCTATTTTATTGCTAACCCGCCGTTACGGAATCCTCGAAACGCCGTCGTCCATCGTC
>JAVBTC010000052.1:0-29901 GCA_031556405.1 Rhodocyclaceae bacterium | reverse complement strand
TGGGCCGAGACCATGCAGGATGACGTGTACCTGATCGCCGCCGATGGCTGGGTTGCTTTGCCTCGGCGCATTCTGGAAGCCGACAAGAAAGGCAAGACCCGCGACAAAGGCTGGACCTGCGACCTGCTGCCCAAGCCCTATATCGTCGCCCGCTACTTCGCCCTCGAGCAAACCGAGTTGGACGCGAAGCAAGTCGAACTCGAAAGCGTAGCCAGCCAGATTGTCGAGCTGGAGGAAGAGTACGGCGGTGAGGATGGCGTTTTCTCCGGCTTCGACAAGATCAATGCTGCGCAGGTGAAAGACCGCGTTGCCGAAATCGGTGACGACGCCGACAGCGCTGACGAACGCGCCGTGCTCCAGCGGTGGCTGCAACTCAACGCTCAGGAAGCCACACTGAGAAAGACTATCAAAACGCTGGAAACGGAACTCGACCAACAGGCCTACGACCACTACGCCACCCTGAGTGAGGCCGAAGTCAAAACGCTGGTGGTGCAAGACAAATGGCTGGCACGCCTGCGAGCGGACGTGCAGCAGGAGCTGGAACGTATCTCACAAACCCTCGCCCAGCGCGTCCGTGAACTGGCCGAGCGCTACGATACCCCGTTGCCAAGGTTGGAAGAAGACGTGGCTGCCCTGAGCGCCAAGGTGGAAGCGCACCTGAAACGGATGGGGGCGACATGGAAGTGAGGCAGGGCTACAAGCAGACAGAACAAGGAGTGATCCCGGAAGACTGGGACGTGAAGCCACTACGTGCATTGGCTAATATTCGCTCAGGCATTGCAAAGAACTCAAATACGAGTGTATCTGACCCAATCCGTGTCCATTATCTTCGTGTAGCGAATGTCCAAGATGGTTTCTTAGACCTCACGGACATGAGCCACATAGAAGTCTCACGCAGTGATCTCAACCGTTTTTCCGTTCTTCCAGGTGACGTTCTCATGAATGAGGGTGGAGATCTGGATAAATTAGGGAGAGGTTCCATTTGGCGTGGCGAGTTTCAGCCATGTATCCATCAAAACCATGTATTTGTGGTGCGCTGTGGTTCGTCTGTTTCTCCGGAATATCTCACCATCTGGTCTTCTGGAACCAAGGCAAGGCGGTACTTCCTTATTGCGGGAAAGCAAACAACAAATCTTGCCTCAATAAACAAAACATCTTTAGGAGAGCTTCCCGTTGTTCTTCCGACGCAGGATGAGCAACGCGTCATCGTCGCTGCCCTTAGCGACATGGATGCGCTGCTGGACGGGCTGGACCGCCTGATCGCCAAAAAGCGCGCCGTCAAACAGGCCACTATGCAGCAACTTCTCACCGGCCAGACCCGCCTGCCGGGGTTCAGTGGGGCGTGGCATATCCAGGTATTGGGTTTATCTGCCGAATTGAAGGCTCGAATCGGCTGGCAAGGTCTTACAACAGCAGAATATTTGGATTCTGGTGACTATTGCTTGGTGACAGGAACAGATTTTATCGACGGTGAAATTGCTTGGGGCGGATGCCATTTCGTAACAGAAATGCGGTACGCCCAAGACAGCTATATCCAAGTCCGTACAGGAGATATTCTCGTCACGAAGGATGGAACTATTGGAAAAGTCGCATTAGTGAGAGAACTCGATAAACCCGCCACATTAAATAGTGGCGTATTTGTCATTCGCCCAAAGGAAGGTGGCTTTGCTCCCGAGTTTTTCTTCTATTTGCTTCGTTCAAGGGCGTTTGAAGAGTTCCTTGACGAACTAAGTGCGGGTTCAACAATTAACCATCTCTATCAAAAGGATTTCGTTGGTTTTTCTTATCTTCTGCCTCCTTCCATAGAAGAGCAAACAGCCATCGCGGCTGTACTTCGCGACATGGACGCCGAAATCACCGCCCTCGAAACTCGCCGCGCCAAGACCCGCGACATCAAGCTGGGCATGATGCAGGAACTGCTGACCGGCAGAACGCGACTGGTGGTGCCTGCTGTTGAATCTCCGGGCAATGTTGTGGATTTCCAAGTGGAGAAGGTCAAAGCAAAAGGACACAACTGGCAGATCAACGAAGCAGTTGTAATCTCTGTCCTGGCAAGCCGGTTCGGTTCCGAACAGTACCCGCTCGGACGCAAGCGTTGCACCAAACTAGCCTATCTGCTGCATCGCCATGTAGAGCATGTTGCGGAAGGTTTCCGGAAAAAGGCTGCCGGGCCGTACAACCCCGATGTGAAATACAAGGGGCCGGAAGACATTGCACAGAAGAACGGCTATATCCGCCCTCACAAGAACGGGAATTTCTCCGGCTTCGTTGCGGCGGACAACATCATTCAAGCGCAAACCTACTTCATGGACTGGTATGGGCAAGAAGTGTTGGGCTGGCTCGAACAGTTCCGCAGGAAGACCAATGATGAACTGGAGCTGCTGACAACGGTAGATATGTCGGTCGAAGATTTGAAGCAAAAAGGCTCAATCATCAATCTGGAAAACGTCAAATCCGTGATTGCCACGCATCCTGAATGGAAGCCCAAGCTGGAGCGAGAGATATTCTCGGATTTCAATATCCGTCGAGCCATTCGCAGCGTCAGCGTAATGTTTGCCGAACAAGGATAGGTGCCAGAAATGGCCGACAAGCCAATCTCCCTTACCTCCGCTCCGCAAGGCTATGCCGATTGGCTGACCGAGCTGAAGAGCCGCATTCACACGGCGCAGCAGCGTGCCGCCTTGTCGGTCAATCGGGAACTGGTGGGCCTGTACTGGCAGATCGGCCGCGACATTCTGGCGCGGCAAGCGGATCAGGGCTGGGGCGCGAAGGTGATCGAGCGGCTGGCGCACGATCTGCGCACGGCTTTCCCGGACATGAAAGGATTTTCGCCGCGCAATCTCAAGTACATGCGGGCTTTTGCCGAGGCGTGGCCGGATGCCGAAATTGTGCAACAGACTGCTGCACAATTGCCCTGGGGCCACAATCTGGTGTTACTGGACCGTCTGAAAGAGTCCAAAGAACGCTTGGCTTACGCCCTTGCCGCATTGGAACATGGCTGGTCGCGCAATGTGCTGAACATCCATATCGAAACCCGCCTGCTGGAACGCAGTGGCAAGGCCGTGACCAACTTTGGAGAGCGGCTGCCTGCACCGCAATCCGACCTCGCCCGTGAATCCCTGAAAGACCCCTACTGCTTCGATTTCCTCGGCCTGACCGAGACGGCGCAAGAGCGCGAGATCGAGCACGCGCTGGTACGGCATGTCACTGAATTCCTGCTGGAATTGGGCGCGGGCTTTGCCTTCGTCGGTCGGCAGGTGCTGTTGGACGTGGGTGGCGAAGAGTTCTTCATCGACCTGCTGTTCTACCACCTCAAGCTGCGCTGCTATGTGGTGATCGAACTCAAGGCCGGCAAGTTCAAGCCAGAGCACCTGGGACAACTGGGTTTTTATCTGACGGCAGTGGATCGCCAGGTCAAGAGCGAAGACGACAACCCGACCATAGGCCTGCTGTTGTGCAAGAGCAGGAACAAGGTAGTGGCCGAGTACGCCCTGGGTGACAAATCGCAGCCCATGGGCATTGCCGAATACAAGTTGCTCGAATCCCTGCCCACGGAGTTGCAGACCAACCTGCCCAGCATCGAACAGATCGAACGCGAGCTGGCAGTCTATGCAAAAGACGGAACCGAGGAATGATGTGATGGCTCATCCTGTACCCCGCTCGGAACGTAATACACAAGATCGTGTGGTCGGGCTGTTCACGATGCCGCAGAAGCAAGATGGCCTTGGCTACGACTACCTCGGCAACTGGAGCAAGCGCGATAACAACCGCGGCATTGAAGTCGAGTTGTTGCGCGACAACCTGAGCGCGCGTGGCTATTCGCCCGCGCATATCAGCGCCGCCTTGCAGAAGCTGGAGACGGCGGTGGATGTCACAGGCATCACGCCTTACCAGGCGAACCTGCGTACTTACCAGTTGTTGCGCTATGGCGTACAGGTGCAGGTAGCCGTCGGTCAATCCCATGAAACAGTACAGTTGGTCGATTGGGCACATCCGGAACGCAATCACTTCGCGCTGGCCGAGGAGGTCACGCTGAAAGGGGAGAACACGCGCCGGCCGGACATCGTGCTCTATCTCAACGGTCTGGCCGTGGCGGTGGTCGAACTCAAGCGCAGTTCGGTGGAGGTGGGCGATGGCGTTCGCCAGTTGATCAGCAACCAGGAACAGATCTTCAACCAGAGTTTCTTCAGCACTGTTCAGTTGCTGTTGGCGGGCAGCGATGCGCAGGGGCTGCGATATGGCACCACGGGCACGCCAGAACAATTCTTTGTGCAGTGGAAGGACGAAGCGCCGGGAGAGGCCCTTTCGGGAACATCGGGCGCCCTGCTGGACCGTCCGCTTGCACAGATGTGCCAGCAGGATCGGCTGCTCGACCTGATCCACAATCTCGTGATCTTCGATGCTGGGCAGAAGAAGATACCGAGGCAGCACCAGTACCAAGGCATCAAAGCTGCGCAGGCACGCATTGTGCAGCGCGAAGGCGGTGTGATCTGGCACACGCAGGGCAGTGGCAAGAGCATTCTGATGGTGTTGCTGGCCAAGTGGCTGCTGGAGCACGACCCGCAGGCTCGGGTGTTGGTGGTGACCGACCGCGACGAGTTAGACAAACAGATCGAGGGAGTCATGCGCAACTCCAGGGTGATCGACCCGGAATCGCCCTCGCCCCGCATCACCTCGCGCTCAGAGTTCGTGCAAAAACTCGGTGCCACTACGCCGCGCCTGCTGTGCGCGCTGATCCACAAGTTCGATGCCGCTGACCTCAAGGGGGCGCCGCCGCTCATCCACGGGCACTTCTACGTGTTTGTCGATGAATGTCACCGCACCCAGGGTGGCAATATGAACAAACAGATGAAGCGCTGGTTTTCCGAGGCCATCTTCATCGGCTTTACCGGCACGCCATTGCTGCGCAAGGATCGGCAGACCACGCGCGATGTGTTCGGTACCTACATTCACACCTATAAATTCCACGAAGCGGTGGCCGACAAGGTGGTGCTGGATCTCAAGTACGAAGCCCGCGATGTGCCGCAGCGGCTGACCTCGCGCAAGGCCATCGATGCTTGGTTCGAGAACAAGACGCGCGGGCTGAACAACTTTCAGAAGGCTATCCTGCGCAAGCGCTGGGCAACGATGGAAGAGTTGATGAGCGCCAAGGAGCGCAAGGATCGTATTGTTGCCAACATCATCGAGGACTTCAGCCTCAAGCCGCGCTTGAACGATGATCGCGGTACGGCGATCTTGGTGGCGGCGTCGATCTACGATGCCTGCCATTACTACCGGCTGTTCCAGAACACCCCGTTCAGCCGTTGTGTGGGCGTCGTCACTTCCTACGAACCCAACCCTGCCGCCGTCTCGCGGGAACCCCGGAACAGCGACGAGCGCTACAAGTACGACACCTACAAGGAGCATGTGCTTCGCGACAACCAGACGACCAAGCAGTACGAAGACGAGACCAAGCGCCGTTTCATCGAAGAGCCGGCGAACATGAAGTTGCTGATCGTGGTCAGCAAGCTGCTCACCGGCTTCGATGCGCCCAGTTGTACCTACATCTACCTGGACAACGAACTGCACGACCACAATCTGTTCCAGGCTATCTGTCGCACCAACCGGCTAGATGGCGACGATAAAGACTATGGTCATATCGTCGATTACAAGGAACTGTTCGGCGACGTGCAGAAAGCGATTGCGGTATACAGCTCCGATGAACTGGATATTGACGAGGGCAATGGCGGCGACAACAACGTCCACCTGAAGAACTGGCTGGATGAGGGCCGCAAGCAACTGGACGAGGCGCGCGAAGCGCTGCACTATCTGTGCGAGCCGGTGCTGCAGCCACGCGAGCTAGAGCAGTTCATCCATTACTTCTGCGGCTATGCCGGCAATCCGGAAGCCCTAGTGGAAACAGAGGCGCTGCGCATTGCCTTCTACAAGGCCGTGGCGATCTACCTGCGCGCGTTCGCCGCTATCACCCAGGATCTGACCGAGGCTGGTTATTCGGACGTAGAAGGCGATACCCTGCGGCGGGAAACCGAGTTCTATGCGGAAGTGCGTTCGGCAATCAAACACTACAGCGGTGAAGAGCTGGACATCAAGCCCTATGAAGCCGACATGCGCCACCTCATCAACACCTATATCCAGGCGGAACCGGCGCAGGCCCTGGGAGAACTCGGCGAGCTGTCACTGACCGATCTGATCATCAAAACCGGCATCCACGATGCCATTGCTCACAAGCTCAACGAGAAGGGCAGGCTATCGAAGAATGCCATCGCAGAAACCATCGTTAACAACGTCCGCAAGACCATCATCCGGGACCGCCTGACTGACCCGCGCTTCTATGAGCAGATGTCCAAGCTGCTGGACGATTTGATCCAGCAAAGCCGCGATGACGCTGAAGCCTATGAGAAATTCCTGCGAGATGCGGAAGCCTTGGTGAAGAAGTTGTATGAGAAGCAATCTGACGGTAATGAGCCCATCGTTTTGTACGGCAACGCGAACGCGCTGGCCATCTATCGTAATCTGCCTGACATTCTTCCGGATGGCACTTTTCCCGAGAATATTGGGCAGGAGAAGGTGGCAGACTATGTCGATCGCATGGCCTTGTTGGCGTTGAGGATTGACCGCATCATGCATGAACGGGCCCCAGCGGGTTGGCGTGGCGATGAAGCCAAGGAACGTACAGTGCAAAACTTCTTGTATCCGCTGACGGGCCGGAACCGAGAAGCCACGCTCAGGTTGTTCGAACTGCTGAAAGACCGGCCGGGTTACCCATGACGCAGACGCACATACAACTGGGCGAACTGGCAATCGCCGTCACTTTCAAGGCAGTCAGGAACGTCCACCTTTCCGTGCATCCACCGCAAGGCAAGGTCACGCTCGTTGCACCAATCGGCACGCGGCTGGAAGTGGCGCGTGCCTATGCCATTTCCAAACTGGGCTGGATTCGCCAGCAGCAGGCTCAGTTGCAGGGGCAGGCGCGCGAAACGCGCCGTCAGTTCGTAACGCGAGAGAGCCATTACATCTGGGGCCGTCGCTATCTGCTCACAGTGGTTGAGCGGGATGCGCCGCCTGCTGTGAAAATGGATCACCGACGAATCACTTTGGGCGTTCGTCCGGGAACCGAGACAGCCAAGCGCGAGGCCATTTACCGAGGCTGGCAACGATCCCTGTTGCACCACGCGGTGCCACCCTTGATCGAACATTGGGAACAGCGAATTGGCGTCAAGGTGACCGGCTACTTCCTTCAACGCATGAAGACCAAATGGGGCAGTTGCAATCACCGGTGCGCCCATATCCGACTGAACACGGAACTGATTAAGAAGCCTCGTGACTTGCTCGAATATGTGATCGTGCACGAGATGATCCACTTGATCGAACCAACGCACAGTGAGCGCTTCATCGCATTGCTGGATCAGTTCTATCCGACTTGGCAGGAAGCTCGCGCGGAATTGAATGCGCTCCCGTTGTGACCAACAACTTGAATGTCGTTCTACCGACCCAGGTAGATCGAGACGACATCGATCCTCTCATGCCCTAGATCACGACTGATGCTCTGTCGAGCTTGGCGATCTTGAACACGCTGAGCAGGGGACAGGCTCGAACGATGGGGGCCACCAACCGCTGGTGCTTTCAAACCCGTTAAGGCTTCATACTGCATCTGCGCATACCGATGCCGTAGCCCATGCATGTTGCTTAGTCCGGCTGCTTTACACTGTCCATCATAGACATGTCGCTGCTGGATGTAGGTCTTGTGCGTCGGGATCAGTGATCCCGAACCCGCCAGCCGATGTGCTTCATCCAGCACGGCGCGCTGCTCCGGCGTCGTGATCGGCACTGCCCGATCACGCCCGCCTTTGGCCCACGATCCTTTGATCGCGATGTAGTCGCCGCGGTCGCCATAGCTGGGTTGGAATTTGATGGACTCTTCACGGCGCAGTCCGAAAGCCGCTTGCAGGCGCAGGCTTATGCGGACGTGGGGATCGGAGATCCTGTCTAGATTGCCGTCAAGTTCCTTGGCCTTGCTTTCATTAGTCACATAGCGCCGTTCGGGGATGCCCAGCTTGGTGTTGTCCGCCGGCAGGATGCCTGCTTTGCCGACCTTCTCGGCCCACCAGCGCAGGTGCGCCATGCGATTTTTCAGCGTGCCAGCAGACAAGCCTTCGGTTTGCCAGCGCTGTAACAGGGTTTCGACATGCTTGCCTTTGAGCGAGGTGGCGCGCATCTGGCGGAAACCAGCTTCACGCAGTTGGCGGGCGGCCAGGGTCAGCGAGCGTTGCCGATCGGCCTGTGTGGCGTGGCTGCCGTCGCGGTTGCGCAGACAGAGCTGGCGCAAGGTGTAGGTCAAGTCATCCATCGGGTACTCTTATCGGTTGTCGGTTGCTGGGGCTGAGAATCAGGGGTTAGTGTTTTTGCCAACTCGCCAAGGCGAGATCCTCGAAGGGCAAGGGCCAGGTGCTCAGTTCACCTGCTGCCTCGAATGAGGCGTCCGCCTTGCTTCCTGCAGGAAGGCCAGACGGATGATTTGCAAAAGATGACAACGCTGTGTGCAGAGATGGTTACCTCCTGTGATGTGGTGAGAAAACGAATCGACACGCTGTGCCAGGTCGGTGACCTACAGAAAGTGTTCTGGACGACAGAGCGCCGGATGGCTATGTGATGAAGAAAGCGACTGGTCGACTAACCAAGGATGAGGAAGGCTCTGCCCGTGGGAAGGGCCGCACACCAAAACGAGCCGAGGTGTGCTTGGGAGGGCTCCATCCGGCAAGCCGGATCAGCGCTTGCAGGAACCTGCGCTATCGGGACACCGCAAATAGATGCGGCATGAGAAAGCATGGTGATGCTGTTTCATGTGACGCTTGCTGCCCTGCGCCAGGGTTCCGGTGTTCATACCCACCGGCAGGTCATTGCAGAGCTAGTGTGCTGCGGCATCATCACGTGCGCTGCATTCAATAGGAAGCTGCGCCAACCCGCATTGTTGCTGCAGTTTAGCGGGCCGTCACTGCGGCGAGCAGTGACGGCCCGGGAAATGGCATAGGTTTACTGGTTTCAGGTTTCCGCATCCACCTTGCTCCGACGTTCATGTCGAACATAATCGAGGAATCGGTGGGTAAGCACCCCCGCCTCCTGCTGAGCCAGTCAATCCCATGAGCATAAAGTAAGGTGCTCTATGAGGTTTGGGTTTTCATTGAACGCTTCTACAGAAGTCGACGAATCAGTTGAACAGACTTCAGTAGACTATACCAGTGGTATAGGCCAGGGCGTTCCATGGAAATCTAGCATTCGTCCGGTGTTTCGACAGAAGTCGGCAGGAGAGGAATTGGATTTCGGTGGATCATGCAATGTGGTATGGCCCAGCCCAGTAAAGGTTGCTGTTTTCCAATTGCCGCTGCCGCGAACCGCATGGTTTGTCATGCGTTGGCACAGGGCATCAACGTCGAATCATGCGGACGCATGACAAAATTCTCCGGATCCCATAGTGCTCGGGTGTGGAACGTTGCGTAGCATCTGGCGTATCTGATTCAGGTAGGTCTGCGCTACCTCACGGCTGATTACTGATGGTTTATGCAAATTGGTTTCTGGTGCAGGTGAAACGGGACGAGCAACTGAGGTGCTGACGGGTGACCGGGGATACTCTTTTTGCACCTGCTGGCGTGCGGCACACAGACGGAAGGTTCCTGCCAAAGCTTTCCTGATCAGTCCATAGAGGTAGGCTGCAGCATCTCGCACATAGCCTGCGGCACAACGCACGTTCCACTCAGCGAGCACATCGCGGCGCTGCTGCAAGGTCAAATCTTCGAGACGATTCGCCAAACAGCGCTTCTGATCGGGAGTCAGCCGCTGGAAACGTTCTGGCATTTCCAACCGTGGCATCAAGGCGTTGGAAGTTTCTGTATGCAGTGGCATACCGGTGCGGCACGTACGTACTTCTTTAAATACATTACTTACTGTACGTACTGCTGCAGGAACCGCCGTGGTGGGCTTCGAAATGCTGGTATTGGCGCTACTTTGGCTGTTTGACTGAGTGCTGGTGGCAGATGGCGGACTACCCTCGGGATCTTCTGGGTCATCGTGGCGATCGGGATAAACTTGGCGATGAAGCCGTGCGATGTCTTCCCGCAAGGCGGACGGAAGGTGGGCGAGCCGCTCAGGGTAACGCCAGGCGTCGTCAAGGATATCCTGGCCCAACCGGCGTACCGTTACGCAGGAATGCCCCAGTGCGCGTTCGAGTAATGGCACATAGTTGCTGTCCGCCAAACAGGCTTCCTCGAAAGGGCGGGGGGCGGCGCGTACGGCGTAGCGGCTGGGCAATGGAAAGCCGGTGTGCGGGTCGCGGCGGTGCTCGATAAGGTCGATCCAGGTGGACAGGCGCAGACAGAGCACTGCGTGCGAGACGGTTTCCGGTGCGGCTTTCTCGCTGCCAGGGGCACTGGACAGGAAGCGGCGCAAATCTTCATGACCCAGGATGACGGTACCATCGTCATCGGCCTGGGAGCGGAACGCCAGCCAAGCGTTGCGCTCCAACGGAGTCAGGCGCTTGTCTAGGAGCAGTGCCTGCGGAACGAAAAAACCAGGGGCTTGTGGGTTAGGATAAGACATGACAGGAACTCCGAAGTGGGCAGTACGGTGACTGCGGGAGTTCTCATGTCACCCAAGGCTCGACGCTGCGGCAGCAAACAATGCAAACTGTGTGACCTCCCTGTTCGTGGGCTGAAAGAAGGCAGAACACTCTCTTGTTTTCGAGTAGGAAATGAGCCGAAACCCTTGGTAGACACTGATAGATACGGCTGGTAGAGCACCGTCTGTGGATAATTCATTGGCAGGGGATGTGAAACCGCTCTTTCGGAAAAGCAGAGTCGTCCACTGCAGATCAGGAAGAGCCAAGGCGATACGGAACAGGTTTTTGGGTCCAAGAATAGGTCCAAGCGCCTTAGGAGGGTTCCAGAAAATTCAACGATATCAATCTCGTAGCGTTGATAATCGGGTTCTGCATCGGCAAATAGCCGGGCGTTGTGAGCGTTTCCGCAGCGGGGCTTTCCCCGATTTCCATTTCGGCTTCCATTACCGGTGAAACCGGCCCTAGAATCTCCTTTTCGTTTTCCCCGATTCACCTTCCGGCCAGGAGGCTGTAATGAGACTGTTGCATACCATGCTGCGCGTCGGCGATCTTTCGCGTTCGCTTGCGTTTTACACCGAAGTCCTCGGAATGCGTCTGCTGAGGCGCGAGGAATACCCGGAAGGCCGGTTTACGCTCGCTTTTGTCGGTTATGGCGACGAATCCGAAACAGCGGTGCTCGAACTTACCCATAATTGGGATACTGACCGCTACGAGCCAGGCACTGCGTTCGGCCATGTCGCTATCGGCGTACCCGATGCAAAGGCGGCATGCGACGAAATCCGCCGGCGTGGCGGCAAGGTTGTGCGCGAGGCCGGGCCGATGAAGCATGGCACCACCGTCATCGCTTTCGTCGAGGATCCTGACGGTTACAAGGTCGAATTGATTGAAATCGCCCTTCCGAATCGTCCGAACAAAAATACGGGGCAAGGATGAGGGCATTATCATTTGAAGAGGCCAACGATTACCTTAAGCAAGTCAATATGGAAACCGGATACTGGAACAGGGTAAATGGGATTCCAAGCACTCAAAACAATCCTATTTCATGGATAAATTATCGGGCGCCACGAGATGCTTTGGCGCTGTATTTATTTGCTCATCAAGTAGCGAACTGGCTTCCAAAAGGAAGCTGGAAAATATTTCAAATCGATGATTCGTCATGTTTTCAGTTCGACGATGCCTATCTATTCGGCCGGCTTTTGTTCGGGTCGCACGAAATAATAGATTTCAATAATTCAAAAACACTGCGGACATTTTTGTTTGAATTCTCCAATGACCAAAAAGAAAATGCTGCCACTGAGCTGTTACTGGTGAATCTTATTTATGTATTTTTGCTATTTGAAAATCATGGATATGTGGTTTCGTCAAATAGCCATGCTGGTCAGTGCCTTGGAATTCAAGACGGATTCATCTATTTTCAATCGAGAGTTGAAAATATTTCCGATGCCGAAATCTTATTGAAAAATTTTGAACACGGATCGTATGTGTATCCAGACTGGATGTTGAAAATGTTATCCGACTATCAGGAAGGGCTACTGTCGGATTCTGCGTAGTCCAGAATTGCGTAACGTTTTTCGCGGAAGGGAGGCGACGATGCAAGCGCTTTCTCTTGGCGCCCATTGGGAAATTCGGCATGAAATTCTAATTATATTTTTTATTTTTGATGAAAAATCGCTACGATAGCCGAGTTAAATTATTTTAATATGGAATTTCTCTGTCTTCTTGTCTTGTTGTCCCGTCCACTCGACGACGATGCTATCCCTTCAGGCGGTTTTCATACCCGGGATTGAACATTCCCTCACTCAGCCCTACCCCAGCGCCCAGATCACGACGGCAAGCCAGCCGATGACGGCGATCAGCAATTGCGGGTCGCGCGCGATTTCCGCCGCCGGATCCTCGCCGCGAGAGCGGCGGTGGAGCAGAAAGAGATAGCGGAAGACGCCATAAATGACGAACGGAATGGTGAAGATCAGCGCGGAAAGGCCGTGGATCATCAGTTTTTTGGCGCTGACGGTATACAGGCTATAGCTGACGATGGTGGTCGCGGCGCAGATACCGATCAATTTGTCGAGTAATACGGGATCGTAATCTTCGAGCACGCGGCGCTGGGTATGGCCTTTGTCGCCTTTGTGGCGGGACGCGACAAGTTCGGCGCGGCGTTTGGAGAAGCCGAGCAGAAGCGTCAACATCAGGCCGCAAAGGAGCATCCAGTCGGTCGGCGCGATGCCGACGCCGACCGTGCCGGCGAGGATGCGCAGCATGAAGCCGATGGAAATGATGAATACGTCGAGAAGGACGACGTGTTTCAGTCCCAGCGAATAGCCGGTATTGCAGAGCAGATAGGCGACGACGATCCAGAATACCGCCGGGGTCACCAGCCAGGCCAGCGCCAGCGCGCCGACGAGGCAGATGCCGGCGAGCGCAAGCGCGGCGCCGACGCTGACAGTGCCGGATGCGAGGGGGCGGCGCGATTTTTTCGGATGCTGCCGGTCGCGCTCGCGGTCGGCGATGTCGTTACCGATGTAGACGCAGGAGGCCGCGAGCGAAAAAGCGACTGCCGCCATGATGACTTGCTGGATCAGGAGCGGTTCGTTCCAGCGATGGCTGAAAATCAGGCCGACAAAGACGAAACCGTTTTTCACCCATTGGTACGGACGCATCAGGCGCAGCAGATTCAATAGCATCGCGGCGTCTCCGGGAAATAGCGTTCGCAGAACGGGCATGATCCCGGCAGCCAGGACGGGATGTGGTAATAGCGTTCGCGCACGCGGGAAAGGACGTGTTCGCGGTAGGGCTCATAAGCGAATGAATAGCCGGTCACCAGGTAGAACGGCACGCCTTCGATGGCGACCTGCGCCGACTCGGTACGGGCGAAATAGGCGTCGTACTCTCCTGGCGGCGATGGAGTTCTGCGCAGGATCAGAAAGTTCCGTCCCGCGAAGGCGCGGTAGTCGGTTACGGCATCGTCCTGCCGCGCGTAGCGGGAGCCTTCGCCGAATACCGGCACGTGGCGGTCGGCTGCATAGGCCAGCGTCACCGCCGCCGAATAGCTGTTGCTGGCGAGAATGCAATTCTCCGCCCGCCCGCCGCCGCACCGTTCGAGATGTGGCATCGCGGCCTGCAGCAGTTGCGGCGTGCGCACGGTGAATACGATACCTTTGTAAAGGGGCAGGCTCTGCCACGTCGACAACGGAAAGACAAAAATCGCGGCGAAAAGAACGATGTGCAATATGGCGAATGGAATCGCGGCACGCAGCACGCGTGTCAGCGCCGACAGCGGCAGAGTCAGCGCGGCGAGCAGCGCGAGGAAGGGCGTGAAAGCCAGCAGCCAGTGCAGGCCGATGGTTTTTTGCAGGGACATCAGCGCGTACAGAAGCAGCGGTATGGCGGCGAAATAAAACGCGACGCCGACTGTCATGTTGCTTTTCATCCGCTCCGCCACTTCCCGTCGCGCGCGCCACAGTTCCCAGCAAAGGAAGGGTAGCGCCAGATAAAGCACGGAAACGACATAGAGCAACGGGTTCGTCCACGAAAATCCGGCATCGGTGTTGCGGTTCATGAAGTTGAACAGCAGGTTGGTCCAGCAGTGGCCGCTGTTCCACCACAGGTTGTACGCCGGCGCCAGCAGCGCGACGGCGACGAGCGCGGCGAATCCGGTCCAGCGCCTGATTGTGCCGCCATCTGTGCCACCATCGCCGCCATTACCACCAGTTCGGGCGGCGGCACGCTGCGCGGAGATGACATGCGCCAGATAAGCGAAGCCGAGCAGTGCCGCGAAATATTTGCTCAGGAACGCCAGCCCCAGGAACAGCCCGGCCGCCGCATGCCAAGCAAGGGATGAAAAAATGGCGGGAGAGCGCAAAGCGGCCACATACGCCAGCATTGAAAGCAGCGCGAAAGGAGGCAACGGCGTATCGGTTGTAAACAGCACGTTCCAGACACCTGCCGGCTGCAGCAGTACGAGGAGGGCAACGAAATCGGCGCGTTGCGTGCGTTCCTCTTCCCCGCCGGTACCGGGGGACCCCACACCGGCGCTTTGCCGCACGCAATGCCAGAGCATGGCGGCGAGGAAAAACGGCATCAATGTGGACGGCAGGCGCAGCCACCATTCCGCCCGCGAGACCGCAAGCAGCGCCGTCAGCCACCAGCCGGCCATTGGTGGATGATCGTAATAGCCGCCGGCCGGGTGTTCACCCCAGAAAATGAAATAGGCCTCGTCGCCGGTCATCGGAACCAGCGCCGAAAGGACGAGACGGAAAACGAGCAATACCGCCGCGGTAATCAAAAGCCAGCGGCGAGGAGGGAGCGAAAGAAAATGTTTTGCGGGCACGAACTCGGGCGTAAGATATCGCAATATTTGGCTTGGTTAAATAATTATGGCTTAAATCAAGCTACATAAAAGAACACAAGTTCTATTCAAGAATAGAATTTGGTTGGGGCGGAGCAGAAATGAACATTCCCTGATGGCGGTACGCCGCCCGCTGCTTCGCATTCAGGTCGTGGCTTCGACCAGCCGCCGCGCCCGTACCGCCTGCGCCAGGGTGTCGAGCACGAGTACCGAATCTTCCCAGCCGATGCAGGCGTCGGTGATGCTTTTTCCGTATTCCAGCGTCGAATCCGGCGAGAGATCCTGCCGCCCTTCCTTCAGGTGCGATTCGACCATGACGCCGATGATGCGCTCGTCGCCGCCGCCGACCTGGGTGGCGACATCGCGCGCGACGTCGATCTGGCGCTTGTATTCCTTGCTGCTGTTGGCGTGCGAGAAATCGATCATTATCCGTGCCGCAAGCCCGGCGGCGGAAATTTCGCGGCAGGCTTCGTCGACGCTTTTCGCATCGTAATTCGGCGCCTTGCCGCCGCGCAGGATGACATGGCAGTCCTCGTTGCCGGTGGTCGAGACGATCGCCGAATGGCCGCCCTTGGTGACGGAAAGAAAGTGATGCGGCGCGCTGGCGGCGCGAATTGCGTCGATGGCGATTTTCACGTTGCCGTCGGTACCGTTCTTGAATCCGACCGGGCACGAGAGTCCGGAAGCCAGTTCGCGGTGCACCTGCGATTCCGTCGTGCGCGCGCCGATTGCGCCCCAGGCGATCAGGTCGGCGGTGTATTGCGGGGTGATCGTATCGAGAAACTCGGTCGCCGCCGGCAGTTTCGTTTCGTTGATTTCCAGCAGTAGGCGGCGCGCCAGGCGAATTCCCTCGTTGATGCGGAACGAACCGTCGAGCCGGGGATCGTTGATCAGCCCTTTCCAGCCGACGGTAGTGCGCGGTTTTTCGAAATAGACGCGCATGACGATGACCAGATCGTCTTTCAGGCGGTCCGCTTCGCGACCCAGGTGGTCGGCGTATTCCAGCGCGGCATCGATGTCGTGGATCGAGCAGGGGCCGATCACGACCAGCAGACGGTCGTCGGCGCCGTGCAGGATGCGGTGAATCGCTTGGCGCGCGTCGAACGTCGTCTGCGCGGCGCGGTTGGAAAGCGGATATTCACGAAAAATGTGCGCCGGCGGAACCAGTTCCTTGATTTCGCGGATGCGCAGGTCGTCGGTATTGGGTTTGCTGTGTGGGGTCATCGTGTCCGGTGAGCGGTGCGCTGGTCGAAACCTTATATTCTAACGCGAGTCTGTTGCGAGTCTGTTTCCGGCGTCGGTTCCGGTGTTGAAAAGCCATGCCGGCAGAGTTACTGCGCCGGTTTTGCCATAGTTTTCATCGCCGCTGTAACACGATCGAACGTGGCGCGCACGCTCGGAGGCGGCGGCGTATCGATGAGACTGACGGCAAAGATGGCAAAGGTGGCGAGGAGGAATCCGGGAACGATTTCATAGAGTCCGAAGAATTCTCCCTGTTTCCAGATCAGCACCGTTACGGCGCCGGTGAAAACGCCTGCCAGTGCGCCATGCTTTGTCATCCGCGGCCAGAACAGCGAAATTAGGATCGCCGGCCCGAATGCGGCGCCGAAACCCGCCCAGGCGTAGCTCACCATGTCCAGCACGCGGCTTTCCGGGTTATGCGCAAGCGCAATCGCCACTGCGGCGACGGCGAGCACCATGCTGCGTCCGACCAGCACCAGTTCGCGTCCGGAGGCGTGGCGGCGAAAGAAGACGCGGTAAATATCCTCGGTCAGCGCGCTGGAGCAGACGAGCAACTGGCACGACAAGGTACTCATTATTGCCGCCAGGATCGCCGCCAGCAGCATTCCGGCGATCCAGGGATGAAAGAGCAGCCGCGAGAGCTCGATGAACACCGTTTCCGGGTTTTTGACGACACCCGCCGCCAACTGCGGATGCGCCTGGAAATAGGCGATGCCGAAAAAACCGACCGCGACGGCGCCGGAAAGGCATAGCGTCATCCACGTCATCCCGATCCGCCGCGCCGGGTTGATCGCGGAAAGCGAGGTGGCGGCCATGAAACGCACCAGGATGTGCGGCTGTCCGAAATAACCCAGTCCCCACGCCGCCAGCGAGACGATGCCGATGAAATCGAGGTTGCGGCCCATGTCGAGCAGGCTTGCATCGACCTCGCGTACCAGCGACAGGCTGGCGGGGATGCCGTCGCCGGCATGGATCACCATCAGCGGTGCCAGGATCAGCGCTGTGATCATCAGCGCAGCCTGCACGCAATCGGTCCAACTGACAGCGAGAAAGCCGCCGATAAAAACGTAGGAAATCGTTGCCAGCGCCGCGACCCAGATCGCGGCACGGTACGAAAACCCGAACATGCTCTCGAACAGACGGGCGCCGGCGACGACGCCGGAGGCGCAATAGAGGGTGAAAAAAACGAGGATGATCAATGCCGCCAGAAGACGCAGCAAATGCCGATTGTCTTCGAAACGGTTCGCCAGGTAATCGGGCAGCGTCAGCGCGTTGCCGGAGAGTTCGGTATAGACGCGCAGGCGTCCGGCGAGCCAGCGCCAGTTGCACCAGGCGCCGACGGTCAGCCCGATGGCGATCCAGGCCCCCGAGATGCCGACTTGGAATACCTTGCCCGGCAATCCCATCAGCAGCCAGCCGCTCATGTCGGAAGCGCCGGCGGACAATGCCGTCACCAGCGCCCCGAGGCGCCGCCCGCCGAGAATGTAGTCGGAAAGATTGCGCGTGTGTTTCCAGCCGTAATAGCCGATCAACATCATCGCGGAAATGTAGATGAAGAACGTGATAGTGACCGGTGTGCTGTCGATCATCTGTGCGCTGCCCCTGAGCGGATGAAGAATGGTTGCCGGAATGGTTGCCGTTTATCCCGCCCGGCATGGGATGGCCGGGCAGCGCATTATAAGCGCAACGGATTCCCGCATTTCCGGAAGCGGAGGGACGGGAACGGCCAGCCGGTCGTGTCGCCATTTGGGGCCAAGCCGCGAACACCTTCTTCAAGATACCTGGAAAATGTTCATTGAATTTTTATAAATTGAATTAATTTTCGGGTTGAACCTGCTACTGTAGTGAAATTATATTTTTTAAAAACTGGAATTTTCGTGATGTTGTGTATTTTTCCAAAATCTCTTAGGAATTTATAAGAGCATTTTTGGTGTCTTGGGGTATCATGCAGGCCATGATTCAGACATATCGATGCGCTGATTTTCCATTCTTCCCGGGACCGGCGGCATGCGGTGCCCGTCACGCATTGCGCGCGGGATCGGTGTCATGCGTTTTTCGCCCTTCAGCCTGAATTTCCTGCGCAATGCCGGCATCGCACCCGGCGACACGGAAGAACTGCGGCTGCAGAAGACGTTGCTGGTGTTCGCTTCCGGGTTGTTCTGCCTGACCTCGGCCCTGTGGCTCGCGATCTACTGGAGCCTGAATCTGCGCGTCTCGATGACGGTCCCCTTCATTTTCCAAGTGCTGATTCTCGCCAACCTCATCGTTTATCTGAAAACGGGGAAATTCGGTTCCTTCCGTTTTTCGCAACTGGTGCTGTTTCTGCTGGCGCCCTTTATTTCCCAGTGGAGCATGGGAAATTTCCTTACCGCCAGCGGCATCAGTCTCTGGGGGCTGCTGGCGCCGGTCGGCGCGTTATTGTGCATCGGCCCGAAGGAATCCCGGTTCTGGTTTTTGGCCTATATCGCGTTGACGCTGCTTTCGGGCGTGTTCGACCATTCTTTCGTCGGCATGCAGTTCCTTACGGTGCTGGAAGTGCCGGTGCGCGTCAGCATTCTCTTTTTCGTTCTCAATTTCACTGCTGTATCGACGATTGTTTACCTGCTGCTGCGCTACGCGACCGTGGAAAAACAGAAAGCCCGCGCCCGCCTCTGGGAAGCGCATCTGTTGCTGCAGGAAGAGCAGGCGCGGGCCGAGAAACTGCTTGCCGACGTGCTTCCGGCGCAGATTTCCGAGCGCCTGAAATACGGCAAGAAAACGGTCGTCGACCATTTTCCCGATGTCTCGGTGATGTTCGTCGATGTCGTCGACTTCACCGCGCTGGCCGACGCGCTGCCCCCCTCCGAGATTTTTTCGCTGCTGAACCGGCTGTTTTCGTCGTTCGACGAACTGGTGGAAAAATACGAAGTGGAGAAAATCAAAACCATCGGCGACGCGTACATGGTTGCCAGTGGGCTGACCCACGGCCGCGACCATCACGTCGAGGCGATTGCCGCGCTGGCGCTGGAAATCCGCGAACTGCTGAATCGCGATGGTGGTATCGGCGGCATTCGCCTGCAGGTGCGGATCGGAATTGCCACCGGCGCCGTGGCGGCGGGAGTGATCGGCAGCAAGAAGTATGTTTACGATCTGTGGGGCGACACGGTGAACGTGGCCAGTCGTATCGCCAACGATGCCGCGCCCGGAACGATACTCGTCGATGCCGCGACCCATCATTGCCTGCAACGGAGCTTTCTTTTTTCCAAGATGCAGATCATGCACCTCAAGGGCAAGGGGGACATGATGGTATTCCTTCTGGAAAAAGCGATGGTGCCGGAATCCGGGGCGGAGTCCGGAGTGGAATCCGGAGTGGAATCCGGCCTGGCCGCGACCTGAAAACCGGGCTCTGACGGAGAGACTGGCGCTGCGCCGGTGGAAAAGCTAGAATTCACGGTTCTGGATTTTTTGTCAGTGGGACAGGGTGTCATAGATAGGGCGTGATAAATGCGGCAATTGCAATGCTGCCGCGATGCCATCAGTTTCCGCTCTCGGTTCCCCTCCCCGCTTTTCCGTTTTTTATTTTTTGCAGGAGTTTGTCATGGCTTCGACTTCCAATCGCACCAGCCGTCCCGCGTTCGAGCGCCGCTGCCTGTCGCGCTACGCCAAAGTGCTGTTCCGCAATGCTTCCAAGAGCGTCAGAAAGGCCGTCTACAAGGCCGAATGCACCGCGCGCGGAAAATTGCCGCTCGGCAGCGGTAAATAAGCCCGTGGCGGTTCTCCGCCACTCCTGCTTCTTTCCGGTGGCAGATAGTAAAAAGCCTGAAACGGCATAAGCCGTTTCAGGCTTTTTCACATGGTTATCGCTTGTTTTTACCCAGGATCGTGCCGAAAACCCCGCGTGCGATTTCGCGTCCGATTTGTGAACTGAGCGCGCGCGCCGCGCTCTTGAGCGCCGCGTCCAGCAAGGAGTCACCGCGCCGTGCCGGGGTTTGAGGCTGGCTTTTTGCCGGTGTGCCTGCCGGTGCCGACGCCGCCGCTTCGGCGCGGGCGGCGTTCAGCTTTTCATAGGCCGACTCGCGGTCGATTGCGGTTTCATAGTGTCCGGCAAGCACCGAGGCGCTCCGCACGGCCTGCCGCTCCCCGTCGGAAAGCGGGCCGATGCGCGAGGCCGGAGGAAGAACAAAAGCGCGCTCGACGATGCCGGGACGACCTTTTTCGTCCAGCAGCGACACCAGCGCCTCGCCTACGCCCAGCTCGGTGATCGCCGTTTCGGCATTGAACGCGGGATTGGCACGCAGCGTCTGCGCCGCCGCCTTCACCGCTTTCTGGTCGCGCGGCGTGAAGGCGCGCAGGGCGTGCTGCACACGGTTCCCCAACTGGCCGAGCACGGTATCAGGAATATCGAGCGGGTTCTGCGTCACGAAATAGATACCGACTCCCTTGGAGCGGATCAGCCGCACCACCTGCTCGATTTTTTCCAGCAGCACCGGCGGCGCTTCGGCAAACAACAGATGCGCCTCGTCGAAAAAGAAAACGATTCTGGGCCGGTCGGGGTCGCCGACTTCGGGCAGATGCTCGAACAGTTCCGAGAGCAGCCAGAGCAGCACCATCGCGTATTGGCGCGGTTGGGCAAGCAATGCGTCGGCGGAGAGAATGTTGATGACGCCCTTGCCGTTTTCGGTTTGCATCAGGTCGGCGATGTCGAGCATCGGCTCGCCGAAAAAGCGGTCGCCGCCGGCTTCGTCCAATCCCAGCAAAGCGCGCTGAATGGCGCCGATCGAGGCGGCGGAGATATTTCCGTACGCCTGCTGGTAGTCGCGGGCGCACTCGCCGACGTGCTGCGTCATCGCGCGCAGATCCTTCAGGTCGAGCAGCAGGAGGCCCTTGTCGTCGGCGATCTTGAAAATCAATTGCAGCACGCCGGCTTGGATGTCGTTGAGATTCAGCAGGCGGCACAACAGGAGCGGCCCCATGTCGGAAATGGTGGCGCGCAGCGGATGGCCGGCGGCGCCGAAAACATCCCAGAAAACGACGGGAAAGGCCGTCGGGGTCCAGTCCTCGGTTCCCAGCAGCGTCAGGCGTTCGCGCAGCTTCGCGGTTGCCGTGCCCGGCGCGGCAAGGCCGGAGAGGTCGCCCTTTACGTCGGCCAGGAACACCGGTACGCCGAGAGTGGAAAATCCTTCGGCCAGCCGTTGCAGGGTCACGGTTTTTCCGGTCCCGGTGGCGCCGGCGATCAGGCCGTGGCGGTTGGCCAGCGCGGGCAGCAGCGCGAGCTCCGCTTGAGCGGTGCGGGCGAGAAGGAGGTCGTGGGAAAGAGAATCGGTCGTCATTGTCGGGGCTTTCGTGAGTCGGGCCGTGAAAATAAGCCGCAAAGAATGGGCTGCAGAAATGGGCCGTAAGCGGGGCTGCAAGCGGGACTATCAGCGGCTATGGTAGAATTTTTCAATTTTATCAACAGGTAAGCAGGTATACGATCACCTGTGCGATTACCTGCGGCCGCACGGAAATATAATTCAAAAGACATGTTTCGTGTGGTATTTCAGGTGAATCAATTTAACCGATTTTTCGAGGAATTCATGGCTGGTCATTCGAAATGGGCGAACATTCAGCATCGTAAAGGGCGTCAGGATGCCCGGCGCGGCAAAATTTTCACCAAGCTGATCAAGGAAGTCACCGTCGCCGCGAAAATGGGCGGCGGCGATCCCAATTTCAATCCGCGTCTACGTATGGCGGTAGACAAGGCAAAGGGCGAGAACATGCCCGCCGACAACATCGAACGCGCGATCAAGCGCGGCACGGGCGAACTCGAGGGCGTTTCCTACGAGGAATGCCGCTACGAGGGCTACGGCATCGGCGGCGCGGCGGTGATGGTCGACTGCCTGACCGACAACAAAACGCGTACCGTTGCCGACGTGCGCCACGCCTTTTCCAAGCATGGAGGCAATCTGGGCACGGACGGCTGCGTTGCCTACCTGTTCAGCCATTGCGGCCAATTGCTGTTCGCGCCGGGCAGCGACGAAGCGGCGCTGATGGATGCGGCGATCGAGGCCGGAGCCGAGGATGTGGTGACGAACGACGATGGATCGATTGAAATCCTTACCGCGCCGAACAACGATTTCGCGACGGTCAAGGAAGCGCTGGAAAAAGCGGGATTCAAGCCGGAACTGGCGGAAGTGACGATGAAGCCGGCGAACGAAACCGAACTCTCCGGCGACGATGCGGTGAAGATGCAGCGCCTGCTTGACGCGCTGGAGGAACTCGACGACGTGCAGGCCGTGTATACGTCGGCGGTATTCGACGATTGAAATACTGGAAATACGGTCGAGGCGGCGAAATTTTCCGGGGTTTCCGCTTTCATGGTCGGGCGTGACGATAATATATGCACATCCCGCGTGGGCAGCGAACAGTGCGCCCGCGCGGAGATTTTTCCCCCGGCGAAATATTTACGGCGATTTCCATCGAAACGCACGGATGAAATTTCCGGTTTTTTCTGCACAGATATCCGGAAAAATTAAATAATTCTAATTATTGTTAAATATTGATCGTTTGCTGCAGATTTTTTCAGAAGCAAATTATTTTTTTGATCTGGAAATCGGGTTCATTACCACGAACTCCACGCTCAATCTGCCGGCGGTCAACTTGTACTCCGCCGCCAGCACGTCTTCCACTCCGATTGCCGTTACGTCGCATTCGGGCTTTTGCAGGCATACGTGCGGCACCGCCCACGGACGCCAGCGCGCCGGATCGGACTGGCCGAAAAGCGCGATGACGGGCTTGCCCAGACCTGCAGCCAGGTGCAGCGCGCCACCGTCGGCGCAGATGATACGGTCGCACAGCGACAAGCCGGCGATGAGTTCGGACAATTCGTGCGTCGGGACCGGGATCAACGGAAAGCGTGCCGGCGCGTCGAGCATTTGCACCAGTGCCGCGGCTTTTTCGTCGTCGCCGGGGTGCTTCGGGTTGTCGGCTTCGCCGGGCGCCCAGAAGAGCAGAAAAGCTGCATTTTCGCGTTCGTGAAGGGTGCGCGCCAGTGCCGCGAAACGTTCCAGCGGCCAGCGCTGCGACGGTTTGCGGGCGCTGATGTGCAGCGCGATCAACGGCCGTTCCTCAAGGGATTCGGCGGAAAAAGAAGCGGAAATGGATTCGAGGCGGCGGCGCAGCGGCTCGACGCTTTCCGGGTCGGGATACACACGGCAGGACGGCGGCCTGCCGACGATGCCGTACGGGGCGAGCCGCGCGAAAACGCGTTCGACCTCATGCCCGCCGGCCATGGTGCTTTCGTCCGCCACGGGTTGCGGCGGACGCTGCCAGAAACGGAAGGGCCGCAGCCCGGAGCCGGGACAAAGCACCCGTTTCGGCCCGACCCAGCGCGTAAAACGCCAGGCGCTCGCGGAAATTTCCGATCCCGCCAACACGACATCGTCGATCCGTTGCCGGCGCAATTCGAGAATCAATTGCGTCCGCTCGGTGTAAACCCCCAGCGCGTTTTCGCCTTCGGAGCGGTGCTTCGCCTTTCGGTACGCGTAAACCGCATCGATGTCGGGATTGCCGCGCAGTACGGCGTGGTTGTATTCGCTGGCGAGCACTCCGATCCAGGCGGTGGGAAAACGCTGCCGCAGCGCGGTCAGCAACGGCGTGGTACAGACCAGATCGCCGATATTGTCGCTGCGGATGACGAGAATTTTTTTCGGCGCGATGGATGTCGCTCTACTCACAGTCGGTCTCTGTGTTCACGTTTTTATGCGGTGTTGCTGCCTGAACTTGCTGGGAGCGTGGGCAGGCGCATGCCATAGCCCATGAAAATGCCACAGACGCCGAAAAAGAGAACTAGCGTTTCATTGACGAAAAACATATCACTCATGTTTTTCAGAAAAATAGCACCAGTGACG
Organism: Rhodocyclaceae bacterium; assembly: GCA_031556405.1. Taxonomy (GTDB): domain Bacteria; phylum Pseudomonadota; class Gammaproteobacteria; order Burkholderiales; family Rhodocyclaceae; genus WQZF01. The sequence continues at coordinate 5,837 of JAVBTC010000052.1, read as the reverse complement.
GTCAATCCGGCAACGCAGACAAGTCCGGCTGGCGCCGTGTTTGTCCTAGGGGCGGCAGCATTTATCCCGGTGGTGTTTCGTCGCCACGGCAGGCGTGCAAAATGCCATGTCAGGGCGGAGAAAATAGTGAGAATGGCGACAATACCCAGCGCCCCCATTTGTTCTCCCCACGAAAGCACAACATTATGTGCGTGGAGCAAGGGTTCGTCCGGGAAGGCCGCACGGTACACTGCTCGATTGGCATCGCGACCGTATCCGATACCGGTCAACGGTCGTTTTTTGATTTCTTCCCACGCTAGCGCATAAATCATTTCGCGTCGATGCAGGTTGGTCAATTCGGTGTTGCGTTCCTCGGCGGCATGTTCGGCTAGCGCAAGTGTTCCGAAAAAGATGGCTAGTGCGCCCAGTGCCAGCGTCCAGCGCGGAATTGTACGTTGAATGGCGGCAAAAACGAGAAAGGTGGTTACGATCAGCGCAATTACCGGCCAGACACCGCGGCTCAACGTGAAGTAGGTCGCGATACCTGCCGCTAGAAAGGTCAGCGCTAGAAAAATTTGTTCTTTTTTACCGGCGGTTAGCGCCCCTGCAACCCGCCGCGGAAAAAATGCCGTTGCCAGAAGCGGCAGTAGCGTGATCACGGTCGTTGCGTATTCCCCTAGGGCATTTTGATAGCCGATGACCCATTGCCCATAATAAAGACATGTGGTGATTGCCACAACCGACAATACCAGCAGCGAAGCGCCCAGCGCGCGACGGAAAAATATCATGGCCCGCGCATCGGCGGTAACGAAGAAAAGTGTTCCGTACGCAATTAGCGAATACAGAAAATCACCTTTTAACGCTTCGAGTGAATGGACGGGATCGAGCGCGAACGGCAATGAAACCATTGCCGCCAGCAACCAGAGTACAAATGCAATGCTTAATGGTGGAGCCGGCAATATTTCGCCTCCCCGGCGCAAGCGTAACCAAGTATATAGGCCGCAAAACAGTGTCAATCCCAGTCCCAGACTGCGCAGTGCAGTGACATGCGAAAAGGGAAGGATGAACAGATAAAAGGCCGGGCCTGCCAACAACCACGAAGGCAACGGTGATAGCGAAGTGGCAGGGGTTGCGACGGGGGAAATGCTACGGGACACGGTACACTTACTCTGTGGGCTTTGCGAAGTGCGCTATTATAGCGGTCGCCCGGTGTCGATTTCCCTTAATTCCCTTGCCTTTTCCTTTCTCTGGCGTTTTCCCGACCCGTTTTCGATGCGCATTCTTTTCGTGATTCGCGGCAAGCTCGGCGATAGCCTGCTGGCATTCACTACCGTCCAGGCATGGCGCGAGAGGCATCCGGAAGACGAAATCCATCTCCTGGTCCGCAAGGCGTATGCCCAGTTGATTGCCACTGAGGCCCGGCGACTGCACATCCGGCTGTTGCCTTTGGGAGGGCGCGCCGACCTGTTGTCGCACCTTCTGCGCCTGCGATGTATGCCGTCTTTCGATGCGCTTGCCGTCCTGTGGGGTTTTGGCTGGCCGGTGAAACTGATGGGGCGCTGGATCAGAGCCCGGCGCAAGATTTATCTTGACCGGCGCTTCGACGAAATTTTTCCCGAAACGCCGGAAGCGCAGCCCTTTGGCCCGCGGATTGCACCCTCGTGGAACGTTGCGCGTCTGCTCGATCATTCCCTGCCCTGCCCGGAACGGCTTGTATTGCCCGATCTGATTGCCTTGCACCGCCGGCAGGAAGAAAAATTGTCCGAAACCCCTGCTCCTGTGGGGTTGGTGCCACTGGCGGACGAAATGCGCCGCAGTGCTTCCCCTGAGATAGTTGCCGTCTGGCTCGAAGCCTTGGCGCGTTCTTGGCCGGGATGTAGCGTGCATCTCATTCTCAATTCCGCCGACAAAGGCGCCGACGCACTTATCGCCGCTCATTGGCCGGAGCATGTCCGCGTCGTCCGTTTCAGCCGTCTGACGCAGCTCGTTACCGAACTGTCGCAGCTTTGTGCGCTGGCAACCACTGACACAGGGCTTTACCATCTCGCCGCGGCGATGAATCTGCCGGCCACAGTCTATTTCGGCCCGACCGAACCTCCACACGTCATACTGTCGGGACAGCGGGATAGCCGTGGCATCCGTCTCGAAGTTCTGGGAAAGATTCATTGCGAAGTCAAGGATTGCCAGCGGCCTTACTGCCTCGACCGCGCCATCAGCAACCAGGCGCAACACCCCTGTCCCACACCGCTTGCCGCCATTCCCACCGGTTGTCCGCTGCGTGTCTTTCCAGAAAAAGCGCTTGCCATCAACCGGACTTGGGATAATTCTCCGGAAATCTGCTAAATTTGTGCCCACCGTGCGGATATGGTTATGGCCCGCGCCATTCGAATAAAGGGAGAAGGGATGAAATCCGGACAACGCGGCTTTACGCTGGCCGAAATCGCGCTCGTGTTGATCATCGTCGGGCTATTGCTCGGCGGAATTTTCAAAGGGCAGGAACTGATCACACAAGCGAAAATCCGCAACATCGGCAATGAATTCAACAATATCGCCGCCGCCGTCGCGCTGTATCAGGATCGTTACAAGGCATTGCCGGGGGACGATGCCCGCGCCGGGCGCTGGAAGATCGGCGGCAGTGCCCTGGTGGCGCCGCAGAATGCCGGCAGCGGGCGCCTCAGCGGGACATATCATTCCACCAGCACTGCCGATAAAACCCGTCTGTTCTGGGCCGAGCTGCGCCTGTCGGGGTTCATCGGCGGCGACGCCGAAACGCTGGAGAGCGCGTCCGCCCAGCCGGTTCACGCAGCCGGCGGCATTTTCGGCGTCGAGCAGAACAACGCGCTGGGTCTGGGCGGCGGACTGATGCTCTGCGCCAATAAACTGCCGGCGAAAATCGCGCAGGCGCTGGATGCGCAACTCGATAACGGAGACGCCAGAACCGGCTCGGTGCGTGCGGTTCCCGACACGGATACGGCCGGTCTGCCGACATCGGTGCCGGTCAAGGACTACGACGAAAGCGGGGATGAGCTTTACATCGTGTGCAAACGGATCTGAATTTTCAATCGCGTGACAGTCGCCAGCCGCTGCCCACGATCCAGATGAGCAAGGCCAGCGCCGCCAGCCGCTGCGCCAACCCGGCGGGCAACAGTGACAACCCGAGCGCGACCGCGAGTGCCATGGTCGCGGCGCAGCCCCAGGACAGCAACCGCCAGCGCCGGCCGGAGAAAAGTATCAGGCTTCCTGGCAATAGATACATTGCCAGCCCGGAAGCGATGAAAGCAGTGCCGATCGAAACGATATGCGGCGTGGTGGCGCTGCCCAGCGGAAAAATTCCGGCAGCGGCAAACGCCGTGGCCGCCAGAAACAGGACAGGAACGGTACCGGCTTTTGTACCGGCATATCTGAGCGCCAGCGCCAGCATGCCCGTGGCCAACGCCAGGGCAAGAAAAGCGAAAAGCATCAATAGCCCGCCGCGGCCCAGTGCCAGTTCGCTCATCAATTGCGTGCGCGAATCGTAATCCGCCTGCGTCAACGTCAGGAATACGACGCAGAAAATGAAAAAAGCACAGCCTGCCATTGCGGCCCAGGCGAACGGCCGCGGGGTTGGGAAATGTGAATCCGGAGGAAGAACCGGCGGGCGGAGATTCGAATGTGTCATGGCTGGTCTCCGGGAACGCCTCCGGTGCCGGGGAAAATGTTTTTCATACGGGGTTTCTTGCACGCATTGCCGAAACGCGATCCCATTCCTTTGGGCATCGGTGTGCCTGTTATACTTTCTCCACTTTTCGTTTCCGGCATTACTTTATCATCATGGGTAGACTTTCCGACCTCCTGGTATTGGCCCAAGGGCGTGCGCGCGAACTGGAATTGCCTTACGAGGGGGCGTTGACGCCGCGCGAGGCTCATGAAGTGCTGCAGCTTGCGCCCGGATCGAAGCTCGTCGACGTCCGTACGCGCGCCGAGCTGGACTGGGTCGGGCGCATTCCCGATGCAATCGAAATCGAATGGCTGCATTATCCCGGCAACGCGCTGAATGCGAATTTCGTCGCGCAGTTGCAGCGGCAGGTCGACCCGCAATCGCTGGTGCTTTTCATCTGTCGCAGCGGGGGACGTTCGCACGCTGCCGCCATGGCCGCCGTCAATGCCGGATATACGTCAAGCTACAATGTGCTGGAAGGATTCGAAGGCGACAAGGACGCCAACGGACAGCGCAACAGGCTCGGAGGCTGGCGTTTCGCGGGACTGCCGTGGGTACAGGGTTGATGCGGAGCCGGTTTCGCTCCGGCTCCAGTGCGGCTTCCCTTGACTGTTATCCAATCTCAATCTAAATCCGCCGGTCCCGATTTTATATTTCCGGCGTATTTCCGCTGGATTTTTCGTCGTTTCCGATGGTTCGGAATCCTTCTCAACCGTGAATCCCCTGTTCAGTAACGCCCACCATATCGTCGTCGAGGGTCCGATCGGGGTCGGCAAAACTTCGCTCGTCCGGCGTCTGGCGGTGCATCTGGGAGCCCAGGAATTGCTTGAGCAGCCGGCACAAAACCCTTTTCTGCCCCGTTTTTATCAGGACCAGAAACATTACGCGTTGCAGACCCAGCTTTTTTTCCTCTTTCAACGTATCGAGGAGCAGCGCCATCTGGCCCAGCGCGATTTGTTCGCCCGGCCCCGGGTCGTCGCCGATTACATGCTGGAAAAGGATTCGCTGTTCGCGCGCCTGACGCTTTCCGACGAGGAGTTCGCGCTCTATCACCGGATTTATGAATATGTCGCGCCGCAGGCGCCGACGCCCGATCTGGTAATCTATCTTCAGGCCGCACCGGAAACGCTGGTTGCCCGCGTGCGAAAACGCGGCCTCGACATGGAGCAGAATATCGACGACGCTTATCTTGCGCTGGTCGTCGAGCGTTATAGCCAGTTTTTTTACTATTACGACAAAGCGCCGCTGATGATCGTCAATTCCGAGCACCTGAATCCCGCCGAAAACGATGGGGACTTTCAACTCCTGCTCGAACGCCTCGCCGCCATGCGCGGCCAGCGGGCCTACTTCAATCGTGCCGACTGACGACGCGAGAAAGCGCGAACCTCTTTCAGATAACCAGCCCCGGAAAGCCAGCCTATGTCCGCTCAAACTCAGACCCGGCGCCTCTCTCACTTCGATCTGGCGAAAATGCGCGCCGCCGGCGAGAAAATTGCCATGCTCACCTGTTACGACGCCAGCTTCGCCGCGCTGTGCGAGGAGGCCGGCGTCGACGCGTTGCTGATCGGAGACTCCCTCGGAATGGTGTTGCAAGGACATGATTCCACTTTGCCGGTTACGCGCGACGACATCGCCTACCATACCGCCGCCGTCGCGCGTGGATCGCGCAAACCGCTGGTGATCGCCGACATGCCGTTCGGCACTTTCCAGCAGTCGCCACAGACCGCCTTTGCCAATGCGGTGCGGTTGATGGCGGCCGGAGCGCAAATGGTCAAACTGGAGGGCGGCGTCGAAATGGCCGAAACCACGCAGTTTCTGGCCTCGCGTGGAATCCCGGTTTGCGCCCACATCGGACTGACGCCACAGTCGGTGCATCAACTGGGCGGTTACCGGGTACAGGGGCGCGACGAATCCGGGGCACAGAAATTACATGCCGATGCCCAGGCACAGGAAGCCGCGGGCGCGGCACTGATCGTTCTCGAAGCGGTGCCGGCGGTGCTCGCGGCGGCGCTGACCGAAGCGCTGGCGATTCCGACCATCGGCATCGGCGCTTCCGCTGCCTGTTCCGGTCAGGTGCTGGTGCTGCACGACATGCTCGACCTCTCGCCGGGGAAAAAAGCGCGCTTCGTCAGGAATTTCATGGCCGGCCAGCCCTCCGTCG
>JAVBTC010000102.1:0-5700 GCA_031556405.1 Rhodocyclaceae bacterium | reverse complement strand
ACCACCTTTATCCGTTGGGTTGCCAGGCAGTAGATCAGCAATTCGTTCCCATTGATCGTTCCGCAGCATGCGTCTGTTCATCACCACACTCCCAAAATTCAGAATACGAACACATATTCGATACTGTGAACAGGCACTAGTCGTGTGGAGAAAAAATGACCGAAAAAGATGATGGCCGCCGATTTTTCGGTGGCCATCATCTTTTGGCTGAAGCAAATCCCAATTTATTCCTCTTCTACTTCCGCACCGGTAAACTTCTCTCTGGAGTCGGAAAGTTCAAGCATCAGGGTATTGACGCGTTTCACGAATCCGGCCGGGTCGTCGAGCGTGCCGCCCTCGGCCAGCACCGCCTGTTCGAACAGCAGGTTCGCCCACTCGCCGAAATGGCTTGCCGGCGCATCCGCGAGCCCCATTTCCCGGTCGCGCAGATGCAGCACGACCGGATGGCGCGGATTGATCTCGAGAATCGGGCGGAACTCCGGCATTTTCTGGCCGCTGGCCTTGAGAATGCGCGCCAGGTTCGCGGAAGGATCGTGCGCATCGGCCACCAGGCACGAAGGCGAATCGGTCAGGCGATGCGTGATCCGCACTTCGCGCACGCGCTCGCCGAGCGATTCCCTGATCCGCTCCAGCATCGCCTTGTTTTCGTCGGCATGTTTTTCATCGTCCACCTTTTCGTCTGCGTCTTCCAGCGCGCCGAGGTCGAGCCCGCCCTTGGCTACCGATTGCAGCGGCTTTCCGTCGAATTCGGTGAGATAACCGACCACCCATTCGTCGACGCGCTCCGAGAGCAACAGGACTTCGATACCTTTCTTACGGAAAATCTCCAGATGCGGGCTGTGCTGCGCCGCAGTAAACGTATCGGCGGTGATGTAATAGATTTTTTCCTGTCCTTCCTTCATCCGCGCCACGTAGTCGGCGAGCGAGACGCATTCATCCGGCGTATCGCGGTGCGTCGAGGCGAAGCGCAGCAGTTTGGCGATGCGGTCCTTGTTGGCAAAATCCTCGCCGGTGCCTTCTTTCAGCACGCGCCCGAATTCCTTCCAGAAGGTTTCGTATTTTTCCGGCTGGTTTGCCGCCAGATCCTCGAGTATGCCGAGCACCTTTTTCGCGCAGCCGCCGCGGATCGACTCGATATCGCGGCTTTCCTGCAGGATTTCACGGGAAACGTTGAGCGGCAGATCGTTGGAATCGACGATGCCGCGCACGAAACGCAGATAGGAAGGCAACAGTTGTTCGGCATCGTCCATGATGAAGACGCGCCGCACATAAAGTTTCAGGCCATGCTTGGCATCGCGGTCCCAGAGATCGAACGGCGCGTGTGCGGGAATATAGAGAAGCTGGGTGTATTCCTGCCGTCCTTCCACCTTCGCATGCGTCCAGGCCAGCGGCGGTTCGAAATCGTGCGCGACGTGCTTATAGAATTCCTCGTACTGTTCGTCGGAAATTTCCGCTTTCGGCCGCGACCATAACGCGCTCGCCTGATTGACGGTCTCTTCCTCGTCGGTCTTCGTTTCCGCGCCGTCCTTCCATTCTTCCTTTTTCATCCGGATCGGAAGGGCGATGTGGTCGGAATACTTCTTGATGATCGATTTCAGCCGCCAGCCGGAGAGGAATTCATCCTCGCCCTCGCGCAGATGCAGCACGATTTCGGTGCCGCGCGCTTTCTTTTCCACCTGCTCGATCGAGAAATCCCCTTCCCCGCCGGATTCCCAGCGCACCGCCTGATCGTTCGGCAGACCGGCGCGCAGCGAGGTCACCGTGACCCTGTCGGCAACGATGAACGCCGAGTAGAAACCGACGCCGAACTGGCCGATCAAATGCGCATCCTTGGCCTGATCGCCGGTCAGCCGCTGGAAAAACTCGCGCGTACCCGATTTGGCGATCGTTCCCAGGTGGGCCACCGCCTCGTCGCGGGAAAGGCCGATGCCGTTGTCGGAAACCGTCAGCGTCCGCGAATCCTTGTCGTAATCGACCCGGATTCCCAGCTCGGTGTCGCCGCCGTACAACGCGGCGTTGTCGAGCGCCTCGAAACGCAGCCGGTCACAGGCGTCGGAAGCGTTCGAGATCAGTTCACGCAATGCGATTTCCTTGTTGCTGTACAGGGAATGAATCATCAGATGCAGAAGCTGTTTGACTTCCGCCTGAAAACCGAGGGTTTCCTTGTGGCTCCCCCCCTGGTTTTCGGTTTCTGGCCCTTTCTTTTCACTGCCGGACATATTGGTTCGCTCCATTGAAAAACGTATTTGAAAACGATAGCCCGCGAGAAATGGGGACGGTTCCCGGCAATTTCAAGAATGCGGGCGAAATGGAATCGAAAAGCGGAATCGAAAAGTGGAAAGGGACGGAATCCGGCCATCGTCCCCGCCAGTTTCCGGACATAATTCGAACGGTATATAATCGCAAAAGAAAAGTGCCGGAACCGGGAAAAAACGGAGCGAGACGAATGGGAGAAAATGTCATGCCGACTCAATGCGAATTATGTATACTAACTAGCGATCAGGAAGAGAATATACTGTGGGCCGACGATTTCTGTTATGTCCTCAGCGTAAACGATCCTCATTACCCCGGCTTTTGCCGCGTCATCCTCCGCCGCCATGTTCGCGAGATGACGGATCTTTCACCGGAAGAGCGTGAACGTCTGATGTCTGTCGTGTTTGCTGTCGAACAAAGCCTGCGCAAGGTATTACGGCCGGACAAGATCAATCTGGCCAGCCTGGGCAATGCGGTGCCGCACCTGCACTGGCATGTCATTCCCCGCTGGCTCGACGACCGGCATTTTCCACTTCCGATCTGGGGACCGCCGCAACGGGAGACAGCGCCGGCACGCCCCGCGCCGGATCAGCGAAAAATCGCGGCGGCCGTCGAAGCTGCCATTGGTACCACTGGGGCCGCAGCCAAGGCGGCCATGGAGAAGGCAAGGGAGACGGCGGTTGCCGCCTCCCTCACATAGACGAGCATGGAATACTGAAAGGCTACCGCGAATGGAAGGGTTTGCAGACAACAGCGTAATCCCGAAAATCACCGATCTTCAGTCCGGCCTGAAACTGCTCGTCAACCTGCCGAACGATCCGGCACAGCAGAGCAGTGCGCTGGAGAATTTCCTCGATTCCCTGCAAAAGGATCCCCCCTCGCAGCCGGTTTATTTCGCCCTGCTGGAAAAGGCGAGGGCGCCGATTGCCGTTGCCATCGAAGCACTTGCGCGGCAATACAGCAACCGCTTTCTGCCGCTCGACGATTTCGAGGAAGTCGCTTTCCAGATTGCGGTCAGGCTCTGGCGGAAAATGGCCAACGGTTATTCCTGGTGTCTCAAGAACCAGAAAGAGGACGTGGAGAAGGAGGACTACGAAGGCACGGTCGCGACGCTGATCTGCCGTTCGATGTACTACTTCGGCCAGGTCATGAACGAGCATTACCGCAGCAGGCGCGAATTACCGCTCGGCATCTGGCCGGAGCTGCATCGCCGCTTTCTGCTTGCCGAACAGTCCGGCGTGACACAGACGCTGGTTCACGACCCCCTGCTTCCCCCCGATCACCACACGTTCTGTGCCGCCATTTATGTCGCCACCCTGCTCGTGGCGCTCGGAACTCCGTACCGCCTGTCGATACGCGATCAGGAACTGGCACAGCGCTGGGCAAGCTGGTGGGCTCCCCTGGTTCAGCTCGAACCCATCGGCGCCAACGAGGAACTGCCGGAACTGGCCATCGACCTGCGCAGCGATACCGGTATCAAGCCCTGCACGAACGGCGACGGACAGCGCGAACACCTGCGCCGGCTCGAAACCGCGCGCCTGATCAAAAAAATGCGCAACGCCCATGCGAAATTGCAGCAGAACATTCCTCCGCTGCAAATCGGGCTGGGCGACCGCTGCACACCGGGCCGGGCCCGACGCCTGCTCAAGATCCTGGCCCTTCCCTGGTCGCTGCAGACCCGCCCGCGCCGGTTTCCGCGTTATCCCTCCAAAGGCGCGGCGCATGTCGTCAGCGGTTTCGAGGACATCCACCGTCTTCTTTCCGGCCAGGAATTCGTCTCTCCCATCACGAAGCGCAAAACGAGCTACGAGCCGCAGGATTCCAGCCTCCGCCTGTTTGCCGCCAATTCGCTGATCAATACGGTCGATGTGATCGACAGGACGAACGGCACGCAGCCGGGCCAGGCGGCTTCATCCGCCGCCGATATCGGCGATCCCTGGAAAATCGCCAACCAGTCCGCCAGTGGCCTTTGCCTGCGCCGTCCCACGCCCGGAAGGAAGGTGGCGCACAACCAGTTGCTGGCAATCCATACCGAAGGCGGCAATGCCTACTTTCTCGCCTACGCGCGCTGGATCGTGCAGGCGCAGCAGGGACACCTGATTGCCGGTATCGCCGCCTTTCCCGGCATCCCGCGCGCCGTCGCGGTGCGTTTTACCATCGAACACGCCGGTCACGAAGAACTGATCTACAGCCGCGCCTTCCTGCTGCCGGCCAGCGAAGCATTGAATATTCCGGCAATGCTGATCATGCAGCACGCCGATTATCAGGCCGAACGGAGAATCGAAATCTGTCCGGTCAATTCGGAGACGGTGGAACAGAGCATGATTCTGAAACACGTACAGCAGGAAGGCAGCGATTTCGAATACGTTTCCTTCAGCGCCCTTTGATGACTCTCTCTGTCCTCTATTCCTCTCTCCTTTTCTCTTTCCTTCTCATTCCTTTACCCCTCTGACGTCTCCGGCATGCGCCATACGACACGGATCGTATGGAAACCGACGCGCTCTCCGACTTCCTCTTGCTTCGCCCTTCGTACCGTCCGCGGTTCGTTTTCACGCCCGAATACCATTCTCTCCGGTAGTAAACGACATCCATTCCAGGCCATCCTGTACATGCTCTTCATTTTTCCTTGACGCTAATTAACTGTTTAATTAATATAAGTCGATTCTTTACAGTTTCTCTCCATGGCAAAACGCAACGGTTCCATCATGAAATCTCCAACCGAAGCCTTTCCTTCATCCGCCACCTCCTCTTCCGCAAAATCTTCCGCCAGGCCGCGTTCACGCGCCGGACGGCCCGCGGCGGCGCATGGAAGCGACCTGCGCGAGCGCCTGCTCGACACAGCCGTGACGCTTTTCGCCAGCCATGGCGTCGCCGAAACTTCGTTGAACCGTATCGCGGCGCAACTCGAGGTCACACCGGCAATGGTGCATTACTATTTCAACAATCGCGCCTCACTGCTCGACGCCGTCGTCGCGGAACGCCTGCAGCCGGTCATCGCGGCGGTCTGGGAGGATCTGTCGGATTGCGACGACGCCGCGATACTGATTTCCCGGCTGCATGAACGCTTCACCGATCAGGCACACGCGAAACCCTGGCTGCCCTCGCTGTGGATAGGCGAAATCGCGCACGAACGCGGACAATTGCGGGAAATCATGCTTCGCCACCTGCCGCTGCAACAATTGCGACATTTCTCCGGCGTTTTGACTAGGGCACAGAAATCGGGTGCGGTGCATCCTGATCTCGAACCCGGCCTCGTTTTTCTCGCACTGATCGGCCTGACGCTGTTGCCGCTGGCAACGCGGGATTTCTGGCGCAATCTTCCGGGGCTCGACAACGTCACTCCGGCGCGCCTGAAACGCCACACGGCGGCGTTTCTTCATCACGGTATATTTTCCGGAGCGCGCTCATGAAAAATTCGCCGGTTTCGTCCGCGATCCCGCCCATGAC
>JAVBTC010000154.1:0-6123 GCA_031556405.1 Rhodocyclaceae bacterium | reverse complement strand
GGGGCGGGTTCCGGCGCCTCGCATCTGGTCTGCGGCCACCTGCGCCCGCACGAAGATGCCGAAATCGCGCTGGCGCGGTTCTCCGGTTTCGCTCGCGCCCTTTTGTTTTCCACCGGTTACCTGGCGAATCTGGCGGTGATTCCCGCGCTCGTCGGGCGCGGCGATGCCGTGTTCGCCGACCGCCTGAACCATGCCTCGCTGATCGACGCCGCGCGTCTCTCCGGCGCCGAGCACCGGCGCTACGCACACAACGACATGGCCGCGCTGGCCGCGCTGCTGGCCGCGAGCGCGGCAAGGAAAAAATTGATCGTGAGCGACGCGGTATTCAGCATGGATGGCGATCTGGCGCCGCTGCCGGAACTGCTCGAACTGGCGGAGCGCTTCGATGCCTGGCTGCTGATCGATGACGCGCACGGGTTTGGCGTCCTGGGCCGGGAAGGGCGCGGCTCCTGGTCGCATTTCGATTTACCGGCGGCGGAGCGGGTGATCTACATGGGCACGCTGGGCAAGGCGGCCGGCGTTGCCGGCGCGTTCGTCGCCGGTTCCGGAACGGCAATCGAATGGCTGCTGCAACGCGGCCGCAGCTATGTATTCAGCACCGCGATCAGCCCGCCGCTCGCCGTCGCGGTTTCCCGGAGCCTCGAACTGATTGCCGGCGCGGAGAAGGAACGCGGGCATCTGCGGGCGCTGGCGCGGCGCCTGCAAGCGCGCTGGAACGAATGCCGGCAAAAGCGCGAGGCGGCAGGTCGGTGGCGTCTCCTCGAGGCGCCGACGGCAATCCAGCCGCTCGTCGTCGGCGGCAACGAGGAAACGCTGGCGTTGATGCAGAACCTGCTCGAACAAGGCATCTGGGCGCCGGCGATTCGCCCGCCGACGGTACCGAAAGGCACCGCGCGACTGCGCATTTCGCTCAGCGCGGCGCATACGGAAGCCGATATCGATGCGCTGGCGGCGGCGCTTGAACGGGCTGCGGGAAACGAATCGTAGAACGGTGCGGCGCGGTGTTTTACTTGATCTGTGGGAGGAATTCGCGATTACGGATTAGGAATCTGTTGACGTTTTGCATGAAAACAATGCATTGGAGCATTTTCGATTCAAATGTGTACGCTTGCTTCCTTCTTCCGCGTGGGCACGCTGCGCTTTGCTCTCTCTACGGACTTGGTTCCCCCTGTACGACTCAATACGCGCATGAGAAGAACGGATAAACGCTCACGGCGAGAAAAACGGACAAACCAAGCCATGCTATCAATGAAGGATTGATTTTTCTATACTTGATCAATCCATATAATCCCCAAGCTAACAAAATTGCCAATGGCGTAAAAGAAAAAATCGCTATTTCAAGGGGAGTTCTATTAATCAAAGGAAGGTCACACAAAGTGGGAGCTGGATTGCCATCTGCACGGAGATCATTCAGCATCCATTCGTATTTGTGGGTAGTCCATATGTTTATGTTTATAAAACAAAAAATGACGTACCCTGCAAGAAAGAGTAATCTGAGAATTTTCATAACTATTTCTCGAGCAAGTCCATGATATGCGGAGTTCGCCTGAGCAGCGCTCTTCCATGTTCGGAATATTCACGACCGGGAGAGCCAGGAGGAAGGGTTATAGAATTTATAATATCGCTTAATTTTCTTGCTGTTCCTCTGTTATATCTGGAGCCAACAACTATAATTTGCTCGTCGGTAAGAACAAAGGTATTTGTTCCGGGGTAGTCGTATAAAATCAGATTTTTTAAATGCTTGGCTACAATATCGAGATTAGATGCATTGTTCTCCAGGCATCTGATTAGATCCATTTGATTCCTGAAGCTCATTTTTTCGGCATCAATTCCTAGTTCTCGTGCAGCAGTACGTAGCTGAATGCTGACTGCACCGAAAGAAGTTCTGGAGGGATGGGTTGTTACCGTTAAATTGTTATCAATCCAATCCGGCCCGCTCCAGTCAAACGAGCGAGCATAAAAGCCCGTTCTATCGACGATAACCGGATCCCCGCCAACTTCTATCCATGCAATCCCTGCCAAAAGCTCAGGAGGTATCAAATATTTGTTTGCAGAAACGAAGATATGGGGCCTGTTGTAAATAATCCATGAATCTTTATATTTATCTCTATATTTATCACCTCCACCAAAACGTTCTGGAAATGTTTTCCATATGATAAGATTGAAACTGTCCCAATCTGGATAGTTTTCACCCGTTAGTTCACAAAAACAATTTCTGTCCACTGCCATGGATATCCCCTTTTTTGAGCCGAGGGTTGCACTTTATTCCTGAAGTCACCTGTTTAGAACCGCCCGTTTTCTTCTCTTTTCAACTGAACTGGAATTATAACTCTATGCTTGTAGGGTAGATAAGGTGCGGTGTGACCGGACGAAATAATATTTCTGTGAACTGTTTTAATTTTATGGTATTTATCAATGCATAAGCGGAAATTAATTATATTTAAAAATGGAATTAATTTCCGCTTTTATGGACAAAGTCCTATACGATTTCAGGCGATTCTGCCCAGACCGCCGCACCACGGGCGCAGTGCGTCGGGAATGACGACGCTGCCGTCGGCCTGCTGAAAGTTTTCCAGGATCGCCACCAGCGTCCGGCCTACCGCGAGGCCGGAACCGTTCAGCGTATGCGCGAGTTCCGGCTTGCCGGCTTTTTCGCGCCGGAAACGCGCCTGCATGCGCCGTGCCTGGAAGTCGGTGAAATTCGAGCAGGAGGAAATCTCGCGGTAGGTGTTCTGTGCCGGCAGCCAGACTTCCAGATCGTAGGTTTTCGCGGCGGAAAAACCCATGTCGCCGCTGCACAGCGCGACGCGGCGGTACGGCAGTTCGAGCCGTTCGAGAACCGTTTCGGCGTGGCGCGTCAGTGCTTCGTGCGCATCCCAGGAATCCTCGGGGGGGACGATCTGCACCAGTTCCACCTTGTCGAACTGGTGCTGGCGGATCATGCCGCGCGTGTCCTTGCCGTAGGAACCGGCTTCGGAACGGAAGCAAGGCGTATGGCAGACGAACTTGAGCGGCAGTTGCGCCGCGTCCAGGATTTCGTCGCGCACGAGGTTGGTGACGGGCACTTCGGCGGTCGGGATCAGGTAGAGCGGGTCGGCGTCGACGCGCGGCACCTTGAAGAGATCGGCCTCGAATTTGGGAAGATTCCCGGTGCCGAAAAGGCTGGCGGCGTTGACCAGATAGGGTGCGTAGAGTTCGGTGTAGCCGTGCTCGGTGGTGTGGATGTCGAGCATGAACTGCGCCAGCGCCCGGTGCAGCCGCGCCACCTGGCCCTTGAGCACGGAGAAGCGGGCGCCGGAGATTTTCGCGGCGGCGGCGAAATCGATCAGCTTCAATTGCTCGCCGAGGTCGACATGATCCTTCGCCGCGAAGTCGAAGACTCGCGGCGTGCCCCAGCGCTTGATTTCGACGTTGTCGTTTTCATCCTTGCCGATGGGAACGCTTTCGTGCGGCAGGTTGGGCAGCACGGAGACGATGGCTTCGATCTGCGGCAGCAGGGCGGTCAGGCGCGCTTCGCTCGTTTCCAGTTCGGTCTTCAGTTGCGCGACCTGGGCCATCACTCCATCGACAACATCGGCGCTCTCGCCCTTGCCTTTCAGAACGCCGATCTGTTTCGACAGTGCGTTTCTCTGCGCCTGCAATTCCTGCGTGCGCGTCTGCAATTCCTTGCGCTCGTCTTCGAGGCGCTGGAAGGCGGAGAAATCGTATGCCGCAAAATCTCCGCCGCGCGCGGCGAGGCGGGCGGCGACGGTGTCGAGTTGATTGCGCAGCAGTTGAATGTCGAGCATGGCGGTTTCAGTCCTTTTTCGGTTTTTTGGAGGGTGTCGATTTTCGCGCGGCTTCGTCGAGTGCGCGCAGATGGGCGAGTTTTTCCGCGATTTTTCCTTCCAGCCCGCGGTCGGTGGGGTGGTACCAGGAAACCGGCGGCATTTCGTCCGGGAAATAGGTTTCACCGGCGGCGTAAGCGTCGGTTTCGTCGTGCGCGTAGCGGTAGTCCTTGCCGAAACCCATGTCCTTCATCAGGCGCGTCGGCGCGTTGCGCAGATGCGGCGGCACCGGGCGCGAGCCGTCGCGGGCGATGAAGGAGCGCGCGGCGCCGTAGGCGAGGTACGTGGCGTTCGACTTGGCGGCGACGGCGAGGTAGATCACGGCGGTGGCGAGCGCCAGTTCGCCTTCGGGGGAGCCGAGGCGTTCGTAGGTCTGCGCCGCGTTCTGCACGATGTCGTACGCGCGCGGGTCGGCCAGCCCGATGTCTTCCCAGGCCATGCGCACGATGCGCCGGGCAAGGTAGCGCGGGTCGGCGCCGCCGTCGAGCATGCGGCAGAACCAGTACAGCGCGGCGTCCGGATTGGAGCCGCGCACCGATTTGTGCAACGCCGAGATCTGGTCGTAGAACGCGTCGCCGCCCTTGTCGAAGCGGCGCAATTGCTGCGCCAGCGTGGCCTCGACGAAGGCGCCGTCGATCCGTCCGAGTTTTGCCGCCTGCGCCGCGGTGCGAATTTGTTCGAGCAGGTTCAGGAGCCGCCGCGCGTCGCCGTCGGCAACGCCGATCAGCCGTTCACGGGCGTTGTCGTCGACCTCGAAGCCGGTGAGGATGCGTTCCCGTACGCGCGCGAAAAGCTGCCCCATTTCTTCTTCCGAGAGCGGCGTCAGCGTGTAGACGGCGGCGCGCGAGAGCAGCGCGGAATTGACTTCGAACGAGGGGTTTTCGGTTGTCGCGCCGACGAAGGTGACCAGCCCGGATTCGACGAAGGGCAGAAAGGCGTCCTGCTGCGCCTTGTTGAAGCGGTGCACTTCGTCGACGAAGAGGATCGTGCGCCGGCCGCGCTTGCGATTCACTTCGGCGCGGGCGATGGCGTCGCGGATTTCCGTGACGCCGGAGAGTACCGCGGAAAGCGCGATGAAATCGGCATCGAAGGCACCGGCCATGAGGCGCGCCAGCGTCGTCTTGCCGACGCCGGGTGGCCCCCAGAAGATCATCGAATGCGGCTGATGCGCTTCGAACGCCAGGCGCAGCGGTTTTCCCGGCCCGAGCAGATGTGCCTGCCCGATCACCTCGTCGAGCGTTTTCGGCCGCAATGCTTCCGCGAGCGGCGCGTAGGGCGACGCTTCCTGCACGGCGCCGGATGCGGCATCTTCCGGCAGCACGCCGGAGAACAGGTCGCCGCTGGCGGATTCGTCAGTCACCGATCACGTCCGCGCCCGCCGGGGGCGTAAAGCTGAAGAGCGTCGCCGGCAGCGCCGGATTGCGTTCGATGTTGGTAAACGCCACCCAGGTCGTCTGGCCGAAGGCGTCGAACAGTTCCATGGCCCGGATTTCGTCGCCGACGAAGCCGATGCGCAGTTTTTCGAAACCGCTTTCCGGGTTTTTCGGCGTCGCTTCAAGCCAGTCCATGCCGTCCTGCGCCGAGACGCCGAGCGTGCGCAATGCGAAATTCTTTTCCAGTTCGCTGCTGCCCGCGGTGCCGGTGAGTACCGCCGCGGGCGAGGAGCCGAGCGCGGCGTCGACTTTTTTCACGGTGACCTGGCGCAGGTCCGGGTCGTATACCCAGACTTTGGCGCCGTCGCCGACGATCAGTTGCGGATAGGGTTTTTCGATTTGCCAGCGGAATTTTCCGGGGCGGGAGATTGCCATGCTGCCGGAGGAAAATTGCGGCTTCTTGCCGTTCTTGACGGTGACGGTCTGCGAGAAGTCGGCGCGCACCGTTTTGTCGGCGGCGAAGCGGCGCAGCTTGTCCAGCGCGTCGGCATGCGCGGCGGCGCTCCAGAAGAGACCGAACAGCAGGAATAGCTGCGGCATGCCACGGAAGATTCCGCGAAGTACGGAATGCTCGCCCCTCGCCCGCTTGCGGGAGAGGGGGGGGGAGAGGGCGAAGCGCCGGAATTACAAGCAACGCCGGCGGGAAAGCTGTCCTTGTTTACCCGCTCCCCCTCCCCTCTCCCACAAGCGGGCGAGGGGCGACCGGGCCGGGGTTCGCTGCGTGTGGCGGCGCCGCGAAGGCGGGCGGTCGTATTTTTCAGCGTCGTCATTCTTCCACTTTCCTTGCCAGTACCTCGCGTCCGCCGCGTCCGTCCATCGCCGAGACGATGCCTGCTTTTTCCATCGCCTCGATCAGCCGCGCG
>JAVBTC010000008.1:0-2796 GCA_031556405.1 Rhodocyclaceae bacterium | reverse complement strand
GGATCGCTCTACGTCAGCCAGTTTCCGAAGAATTCCCGCCTCTGGCAGGTGATCCTCCAGGCCGAGCCGGAATACCGGCTCAGCCCGGAAGACCTGAAGGGCGTCTACGTGCGCAACCGGCAGGGTGACATGGTGCCGCTCTCCTCCGTCACCACGAGCCGCTACGTCGTCGGCCCCGATCTCGTCACCCGCTTCAACAACTATCCGTCGGCGAAGATCACCGGGCAGCCCGCGCCGGGCTACAGTTCCGGCCAGGCGCTCGAAGCCATCGAGCAGGTGGCGAACGAAGTGATGAGCAACGACTACGGCTTCGACTGGTCCGGCGAGGCGCGCGAGGAAAAACTGGCCGGCAACACCTCGACCATCGCCTTCACCTTCGGCCTCATTTTCGTCTTCCTCATCCTCGCGGCGCAGTACGAAAGCTGGTCGCTGCCGTTCGGCGTCCTCATGGCGGTGCCGTTCGCGCTGTTCGGGGCATTGCTGGCGATCATCCTGCGCACGCTGACCAACGACGTCTACTTCCAGATCGGCCTCATCACGCTGATTGCGCTGGCGGCGAAGAACGCGATCCTGATCATCGAATTCGCCGTCATGCAGCGCGAGGAAGGAAAATCGTTCAAGGACGCGGCGCTGGAGGCGGCGCGGCTGCGGCTGCGGCCGATCGTGATGACCTCGTTCGCGTTCATCCTCGGCGTCGTGCCGCTGGCCATCGCCACCGGCGCCTCCGCCAACAGCCGCCATTCCATCGGCACCGGCGTCATCGGCGGCATGCTCGCGGCGACCGCCATCGCGATCTTCTTCATTCCGATGTTCTACGTCGCGCTCGGCAGCCTGAGCCAGCGGATGTTCGGCAAGAAAGAAGCGGAGCCGGAAAACACACCGCCCGCGCCGCCCGCGGCGGCGGAACCGCCGGCGCCCCGGCGCGAAGGGGAGGGCGCATGATGTCCATACGTTTCCCGATGCGCCGCTCGCTACCTCTTTCCGCACCTCTTTCGGCACGCCTTTCGCCGTCTTTTGCGGCCGGTCTGCTGTGCTCCGTGCTGCTCGCCGGCTGCACCGTCGGCCCGGATTACGTGCGTCCCGAAATCGACGCGCCCGCGGACTGGCGGGCGGTGCCCGGCAAGAATGCGGAAAAAGGCGCGGCGCCGCGCAGCGAAGCCGCGAATGGCACGAATAATGCGAAGAACGACGCGGCGAAAGAAGACGTATTCATCGACTACGCCAACCTCGTCTGGTGGAAAGAATTCGGCGACCCCGTGCTCGACGGCCTGATCGTCGAAGGACTGCAAAACAACCGCGACATCAAGATTGCCGCCGCGCGCGTTTCCGAAGCCGCCGGCTATCTCGGCACCACGCGCGCGCAGTTCTTCCCGCAGATCGGCATCGGCGCCGACGCCGCGCGCACGCGGGCGACCGAACGCGGGCCGACGCCGGTCCTGCCGGGGCAGAGCCCGATCTACAAGCTGTACGACGCCTCGGTCAGCCTCAGTTGGGAAATCGACCTCTTCGGCCGCATCCGCCGCGCCACCGAGGCGGGCGAAGCGCAACTCCAGGCCTCGGAAGAGGCGCGGCGCGGCATGGCGCTTTCCATCGCCGCGACAGTCGCCGAAACCTATTTCAACCTGCTCGACGCCGACCGCGAACTGCAGATCTCCATCGAAACGCTGCGCGCGCGTGAAGAAGCGATGCGGATTTTTGAACTGCGCTACAAGGGCGGCGTCGTTTCCGAACTCGAAGTCAGCCAGGTGCGTTCCGAACTCGAAAACGCCCGCGCCGCCGTGCCGACGCTCGAACAGCGTGTCGCGCAGACGGAAAATGCCCTTTCCTCCCTGCTCGGCCGCATTCCCGGCCCGGATTCGTACATCCCGCGCGGCAAGCGGCTCGACCAGGTACTGCTGCCGCAGATTCCGCCGGGTATGCCCTCGGCGCTGCTCGAACGCCGCCCCGACCTGCGCCAGTCCGAACAACAGTTGATCGCCGCCAATGCCAACATCGGCGTTGCCAAGGCCGCCTATTTCCCCACCATCACCCTGACCGCGCTCTTCGGCGGTTCCAGTACCGTGCTCTCCAAGCTGTTCACCGGCCCGGCGCGTGTCTGGTCCTACGGCGGCAACTTGCTGATGCCGATCTTCACCGCCGGCGCCATCGCCGGCCAGGTGCAGGTCGCCGAGGCGCAACAGCAGCAGGCGCTGGAGGGATACAAGAAGTCGATCGAGAACGCCTTCCGCGAAGTCAACGACGGCCTCGTCGCCAGCGTCAAGACCCAGGAAACCACCGCCGCGCGCACGCGGCAGGCGGTGGCGCTGGCCGATTACGCCCGCGTCGCGCAGCAGCGCTACGAGAACGGCTACACCAGCTACCTCGAAGTGCTCGACGCCGAGCGCAACCTCTTCTCGGTGCAACTGACCGAAGCGCAGACGCGCGGCGCGGCGCTGATCTCCCTCGTCGAACTCTACAAGGCGCTCGGCGGCGGCTGGGAACCGGCAAGCGAAATCGCGGATGAGCAGACGATGGCGGCAGCGAACAACGAGGCGAAAGAAGAAAAGTAAATTTTTTCTAAATATGTAATTTAATTTGTTGGTGTAACTAACTACATACAATAAATCAAATTTAATTATATTTAGAATTTTTTTGATTCAGGCATGTACGTCGTTCTGGATTCCCGCCTGCGCGGGAATGACGGAGGTGTTTTTTGTCTTTTGTGGAAAAACCACCGTTCACACCGCTCGATCGCTGCCATTTGCCACAGGCCATCATTTCCCCCGTCATTCCCGGCGCAGGCGGGAATCCAGTGGT
>JAVBTC010000042.1:0-6447 GCA_031556405.1 Rhodocyclaceae bacterium | reverse complement strand
GGGCCAGGCGCTCGGCATCCGGCTGTTCTGGTTTGCCGAGATAGCCGTTGGTAAAGGCATAGAACAGCAGATTGGCGAGAACGAGCCGAACGACGAGGATTGTCACGATATCAGCCGACCTTGGGCAAATGCGCCAGCGACGCGGCGAGTGCCGCCGCCGGATACTCGTAATCTTCGAGCGCATTGGCGAAGTAACGGTCATAGGCGGCCATGTCGAAATGGCCGTGCCCGGTGAGATTGAAGAGGATGGTTTTTTCCTCGCCCGTTGCCTTGCATTTCAACGCTTCGTCGATCGCGGCCCGGATGGCGTGGCACGATTCCGGCGCGGGAATGATGCCTTCGGCGCAGGCGAACTGGGTGCCGGCCTCGAAAGTGGCAAGCTGCGGCACCGCGACCGCCTCGACCAGTTTTTCGTGCACGAGTTGCGAAATGAGCTGTGAGGCGCCGTGGTAGCGCAGGCCGCCGGCATGGATGCCGGGCGGCATGAAATCGTGGCCGAGGGTGAACATTTTCATCATCGGCGTATAGCCGGAAGCGTCGCCGAAATCGTAGGCGTAGGTACCGCGTGTCAGTGTCGGGCACGACGTCGGTTCGACGGCGATGCAGCGCAGATGCTCGGCGCGCTTGTCGCCGGCGGCGCGGTCGGCAAGGAACGGGAAGGCGATACCGCCGAAGGAAGTGCCGCCACCGCAGGGCCCGATGATGATGTCAGGGTAAAGCCCGATCTTGTCGAATTGTTTTTTCGCTTCCAGGCCGATGATCGTCTGGTGCAGAACGACGTGATTGAGCACCGAGCCGAGGCCGTAGGTGGTGTCGGCGCGTGCCGCCGCTTCTTCGACCGCCTCGGAGATAGCCAGGCCGAGCGAGCCTTCGTTGTCCGGATCCTGCGCCAGCGCCGCGCGTCCCGATTGCGTCATTCCGCTCGGGCTGGCGAAGACCTCGGCACCCCAGGTGCGCATCATCGAGCGGCGGAACGGTTTCTGGTCGTAACTCACCCTGACCATGTAGATGCGTACCGCGATGCCGAACATCTGCCCGGCGAACGCGAGCGAGCAGCCCCATTGTCCGGCGCCGGTTTCGGTCGTCATGCGGCGGATACCGGCGGCGTGGTTGAAATAGGCCTGCGCGATGGCCGAATTCGGTTTGTGCGATCCGGCGGGGGAAACGCTTTCGTTCTTGTAGAAAATTTTCGCCGGCGTCTGCAGCAACGCTTCCAGCCGCGTGGCGCGGCACAGCGGGGCGGGACGCCAGAGCGCGTAGATCTGCCGGACTTCCTCGGGAATCGGCAGCCAGCGTTCCAGGCTCATTTCCTGTTCGAGGATGTTCATCGGAAAGATTTCCGCCATTTTCTCGACCGAGACCGGCTGTCCGTCCGGTCCCAGCGGCGGCGCCGGCGGTGTCGACAGGTCGGCGGCGATGTTGTACCAGTGGGTCGGAATCTCGCTTTGTTCCAGCAGGATGCGAGTGTTGTACGGGTCGGATTGCGTCATCGAAATCTCCAGAAAAGGAACGCCACGGTAGTGACGACGAGGCGGATATTTTGTGTGTCGCCGAGTATACCGCCTGTCGTTCCGGCTGGACATGAGCCGGGCGCATTCACGAAATCGCGGTCAGCGCGCGGTCAGCGAAATCCGGCCGGTGAAATTTTGCCGGTGAAACGGCGGAAAAAAGCTACGGCAGCGTGCAGGCGAACTGGAACAATCCCTCGAGCGCCAGTTTTTCGACCAGGCGCGCCTGCACGCTCAGATGCGGCAAGAGGCGCGGCGCGGCTCCACCGGAGAGAATGAGCGGGGTTTTTTCCGGCAGTCGGCGCCGGACGTGTTCTATGGCGCCGGTCTGGGCGGAAATGCAGCCGCGCTCGATGGCGTCATGCGTATTGCGCGGCCAGACGCCGGGGACTTCGGGGGGCAACTCCGGCGTGCCTTCCATCAGGGTCAACTGCGCCGTGCCGCTCGCCAGTGCGGCCCGCATCAGGCCGAGTCCGGGCAGGATCATGCCGCCATGGAAGGCGCCGTCGGAATCGAGGTAATCGATGGTGGTCGCGGTGCCGGCACAGACGACGAGGCAGGCGCCGATATCCAGCGACCGCGCGCCGATCAGCGCCGCCCAGCGGTCGGCGCCGAGCTGGCGCGGGTCGCTGTATGCGTTTCGCACGCCGCAGGCGGATTCCGTGGCGGTGAGCCAATGCGGTATCAGTCCGCGCGCGGAGAAGAGCGCATCGAGCGTGGCGACGACCTCGGGCCTCGCCACGTTGCACAGGACGACCCGTGTATTGCGCGGCCATTTCTCGGCGGCTGTCGCCAGTTCATCCGCCTGCGCGGTCGCCAGGGTGCCGTAATCGTCCCAGGTGCCCACGTGCACGGGCTCTTCCTTGCGCCTGATGCCCCATTTGATGCGGGTATTGCCGATGTCGATGGCAACGATCATCCTGGGTCCGGTCGGGGAAGTGGAGGGAGGGAAAAAGGCTGGAAGGCTGGGAAGGACTGGGAAATTTTCCGCGGGCGATATAGAGACCGCGAAACCGTCCGCGAAGGTTATACCGGCGCCAGTGCGTTGGCCGGTGCGTTGCTTTCCGAGCTCATCATTCTTTCGACGTAGCGCGCGATCAGGTCGACTTCCAGATTGATGCGGCTGCCGGATTTGAGGCGGCGCAGCGTTGTCCGCTCCAGCGTGTGGGGAATCAGGTTGATCGAAAAGACGGCGCCGTCGACGCGATTGGTGGTCAGGCTGACGCCGTCGATGGCAATCGAACCTTTTGGCGCGATGTATTTCGCCAGCGCCGGGGGCGCCTGGATTTCCAGCAGGAAACATTCGGCATCGACCGGTTCCATCCGCAATACGGTGCCGACGCCGTCGACATGGCCGGAGACGAGGTGGCCGCCTAGGCGGTCGGCAAGACGCAGGGCTTTTTCCAGATTGATTTCCCCAAGGGCGTCGAGCCCGACCGTGCAGGAAAGCGTTTCCGGCGATACGTCGACGGCGAATTCGCCGTCACCGCGCGCCACGACGGTAAGACAGACGCCGTTGCAGGCGATCGAATCGCCAAGCGCGACGTCGGCAAGATCGAGGCCGGCGGAAGCGACCGTCAGGCGTTGGGTTGTCCCGGGTGCGGTGACGCCGCCTGCGGAAGACGTGGAGAGTGGCTGGATTCCGGTGATGCGGCCGACGGCGGCGACGATTCCTGAAAACATGGCACGGAAAGCGGAGAAAGAATTGAGAAGTAAGAAAAAGGACTGCGAGGATGGTGAAGATGGCGGCGATGCCGGAGTCGGAGTAAACCCAGGGTAACTTCAGAGAAAACCCGCGCCGCAATTCTAGCACGGATGCTTTTCGGCATTTTTGCGCGCCGCCTGCCGGTTTTTTTCCTCGTTTCCGGGATAAAACGATCGTATCCATGATGCGGCATCTTGCTTTTACACGAAGACTTACAGATAATCGTAATAATAACTCTTATCATTTATATGGAATGAATACCGTGCGCGGGTGATGCGGATTTTTCGTGTTTTTCTATGTAGCTATGTAGTGTAGTTTTCCGAGACTCTTATCCATGTTCCATGCGGTGAAAATCCGGGGCGACATCGAGGGCGCCCCATGACCGCCATGTCTGCTGCCTCCGACGCTGCCATTCTTCTGGTAGGTCATCCCAATGTCGGCAAATCCTCGCTTTTCGCCAAGCTGACAGGACGTTACGTCAACATTTCCAATTATCCCGGCACCACGGTCGAGGTGGCGCGGGCGAAGGCGCGCTTCGCCCCGGAACGGACGATCGTGGATACGCCGGGCGTGGTTTTTCTGCCGCCGCAAAGCGGCGACGAACGGGTGACGGCGCGCGCCCTGCTTGAGCATGCGGATGCCGCCGTGTTGCAGGTCGGCGACGCGAAGAACCTGATCCGCACCTTGAGCCTCGCGGTGCAACTGACGGAACTGCAGCGCCCCTACGTGCTGGCGCTCAACATGGCGGACGAGGCCAAGGCCAGCGGCGTCGATCCGGACGTGGCGAAACTCTCCGCGGAACTGGGGGCGCCGGTGTTGTCCACCGTGGCGACCCGCGGCGAGGGCGTCGCGGCGGTCGAGGCCGCGCTGGCGGAAGCGCCAGTGCCGGCGCTGGCGGTGGCGTATCCGGAGGCGGTCGAGCAGGCCGTGGCGCAGTGTCTTCCGCATTTTTCCGCCACTCCCGTGGCGCCGCGGGCGCTGGCGCTGGCCTGGCTCTCCGGCGACAGGGAAGTGGAGGCGTGGATCGCGGAACATCTGCCGGACGATGTCCGGGAGCAGCTTGTTTCACACCGCGACGCGGCGCAAATGACGCTGACCGATCCGCTGCCGGCGGTGATTGCCCGTACCCGGCGCGAACGCGCGCAGCAACTGGCGGCGCATTGCCTGCCCGCCGCCGAATCGGCCGCCGACAGCCCGCGCTGGGCCGCCCGGATCGGCGCGCTGGCGGTGCATCCGCTGTGGGGCTGGCCGTTTCTGCTCGCCGTGCTGTTCGCGATTTATGAATTCGTCGGCGTCTTCGGCGCCGGTACGCTGGTCGGCTGGCTGGAAGAAAACCTGTTCGGCGAATACGTCAATCCCTGGGTGATCGGCCACGTCGCCGCGTGGTCGCCGTGGCAATGGCTGACCGATTTCATCGTCGGCGACTACGGTCTCTGGAGCATGGGCATGACCTATGCCCTGGCCCTGATTCTGCCGATCGTTTCGACGTTTTTCATCGCCTTCGGCATCCTCGAGGATTCCGGCTATCTTTCGCGGCTGGTGGTGCTCGTCAACCGCCTTTTCGCGCGCATGGGGCTGAACGGCCGCGCCGTCCTGCCGATGGTGCTGGGGCTGGGCTGCGTGACGATGGCGACGCTGACCACGCGCATTCTCGAAAACCGGCGCGACCGCATCATCGTCACTTTTCTGCTCGCGCTGGCGATTCCCTGTTCGGCGCAACTGGGCGTCGTGCTCGGCATGCTTGCCGGCCAGTCGCTCGCCGCGGCCTCGATCTGGGCGCTGGTGATGGTCGGCGTGCTGTTCATTGTCGGCATGCTCGCCGCGCGCGTCATGCCCGGCGAGCGTGCGCCGCTGATGATCGAACTGGCGCCGATCCGGATGCCGCAGCCGGGCAACGTGCTGGTGAAAACGCTGGCGCGGCTGGAGTGGTATACGAAAGAAGTGATTCCGCTGTTTCTGTTCGGATCGGCGCTGCTGTTCGTGCTCGACAGAATCGGCATGCTGCCGTGGCTGATCGAGGCGGGCAAGCCGCTGGTGACGGACTGGCTCGGACTGCCGGCGGAAGCGTCCGCCGCGTTCCTGATGGGGTTCCTGCGCCGCGATTTCGGCGCCACCGGCCTGTTCGCGCTGGCCAATGCGGGCGCCTTGACGCAGTTGCAGGTGGTCGTCGGCATGGTATCGATTACCTTGTTCGTTCCCTGCGTTGCCAGCGTGCTGATGATCGCGCGCGAACATGGGACGCGGATGGCGGTGCTGATGTGCCTGTGTATTTTCCCGTGCGCCTTCCTGGTCGGCGGACTGTTGCACTTCGGCCTGAAGGCGATCGGTTTCGGAGGATGAATCCATGAAAACGAATGCACAGGCGCAGACACCGATGCAGACACAAGTACAGTCGCAAACACAGTCACGAATGCAACATCAGCAGATGCTTTCCTGCCCGATCTGCGCGCACCGTTTCGATCCCGCAACACCGGCGGCGCAAACGAAGTGCGCGGAATGTACCTTGCATCGCGGCAGCGCCTGCCACACCGTTTGCTGTCCGCATTGCCACCATACTTTCGTTCCTTCCGGCCATTCCGCGCTTGCCCGCGCCGCAACCCGGCTGTTGCGGCGGATCGGGATCACGGTGACGGCCTGAAGAAAGCAGGAGAAACCATCATGACGCTTACCGATCTTTCCCACGGCTCCCGCGCGCGCATCGGCCATTTCGACAAAACGCTCGATGCGCAGACACAGTTGCGTCTTTTCGCTTACGGCCTCGTTCCCGGCGAATGGGTGACGGTCGTGCAGCACAAGCCGACGACGATCCTGCGCATCGAACATGCCGAAATCGCCATCGAGAGCCAGATTGCGGCCTGTATTCCGGTTACGGGAGAAAGTGGAAAACCGCACGGAAAACCGCAGAAGCGGTAAAGGCGGTTTCGCGGGAAGCGCTTCAAAGGGCGCCCGGCGCCCGATTACCGGAATGATCCGCATGGGCGGGTGCGGCATTGCCGGTTCCATCTGCAATCCTGTCGTAGGGTGGCGCTTCACGTGGGTGGACGCAGCGTGCCCACGCGGAAGTTCCGCCGGCAGGAATCATTGGAATATAAATAGTCGGTCCTGAACAATTCTCCGATGCTGATGGATCAAGGGATTAGAGCGGAAGAGGGGTTGCCGGAATTGCAGGGAAGAGGGATATTGGAGCATCCAATGCTGCAAATTTTGACGAGGTTTGAATGGGACCGAAGCCCC
>JAVBTC010000019.1:0-17999 GCA_031556405.1 Rhodocyclaceae bacterium | reverse complement strand
CCCAGCCAAATAAAAACCACCCAGTATTTTCACCGGTTGCCCCGCGCCGGGGTTTTGGTTTGTTCACTGTAAAACAACCGCTGTTTTCCAAATTTTGAACTAAAAACACGGCCAGGTTACCCGGCCGTTTTTCATTCCGCTTCAAACATTTGAAGCTCCGCGTTCCCGCGTCATCCCTACGCCTTGATCGCGACAGGTTCATCGTGGTGATGCGGGCGATCCATCGTCAATTCCTCGTCGTAGGAAACGCGGTTGCGGTTCTTTTTCATGTTGCCGAAAGCCACCGCGAGCATCAGCTTGATCCGGTTGATCTGGTTGACCGCCGAGGCACCCGGATCGTAATCGATGGCGGTGATGTTCGCATGCGGATAGCGGTCCTTCAGCGCCTTGATCACGCCCTTGCCGGTAATGTGGTTGGGCATGCATGCGAACGGCTGCATGCAGACGATATTGCCGACACCCTGCTCGATCAACTGCACCATCTCGGCGGTAAGGAACCAGCCTTCGCCGGTCTGATTGCCGCGCGAGAGGATCGGCGCGGCGCCGAAGGCGAGTTCGTCGATGGTGTGCGGCGCATGGAAGCGCCGGCTCTTGCCCAGCGCCCGGCGCAGATCCTTGCGGTACAGCTCCATCGCCTTGATCGCGAGATTGCCGGCAAGCGCCGCCAGCTTGCCCTTGGAAAGAAAGTGGTGATTGAAATCGTAGTCATAGGCGCAGTAGAGGAAAAATTCCATCAGGCCGGGCATGACGACTTCGGCGCCTTCTTCCTCGATCGCGCGGGCAAGGTCGTTGTTCGCGCTGGGGTGATATTTGACGAAAATCTCGCCGACCAGCGCGACGCGGGGTTTCTCCGTCTCGACCAGTTCGAGCCGGTCAAACTCCTCGACGATGCCGTGAATGTTCTTCTTGAAGCTCTTGAAATCGCCCTTCTTCAACGATTCCTGGCAGCGCGCGACCCAGGAAAGGTACAGCGCATCGGCTGAACCCGATTCCTTTTCGTAGGGCCGGGTGCGGTAGAGCGTCTGCATCAGGAGATCGCCATAGACGACGCCCATCATCAGACGGTTGAGCAACGGCAGCGTGAGCTTGAAGCCTTCGTGCTTCTCCATGCCGATCGCGTTCAGCGAAATCACCGGCGTGTTTTCGAAGCCGCTGTCGGCCAGCGCCTTGCGCAGATAACCGATGTAGTTGGTGGCACGGCAGCCGCCGCCGGTCTGCGAGATCAGCACGGCGGTCTTTTCCGGGTCGTATTCGCCGGACTGCAAGGCTTCGACGATCTGCCCGACGACCATGATCGACGGATAGCAGGCGTCGTTGTTCACGTAGCGCAGCCCGGTATCGGTCGTTTTCGAGGTCACGTCCTCCAGCACGCGGACACGATAGCCGGAAGCGTTGAATGCCGTCGCCAGGAACTGGAAGTGCATCGGCGACATCTGCGGCGCGATGATCGTGTATTCCTCGCGCATCTTCTTGGTAAAGGTCGGCCGCTTCGGATGCGGCTGCCGAACCGGTGCCGAACCGTGCGTGGCGGACTTGGCACCCTGAGGATGGGGCGGAGAATGGGGTAATGAGCGGCGCGGCGGATGGAAATGCACCACCTGCGGCGTCGCCTGCTGTACTGCTTCGTTACGTCCCCGCTCTTCCAGCGCCGATTTCAGCGAACGGATGCGGATGCGCGCCGCGCCGAGGTTGTTGCCTTCGTCGATCTTCAGGCCGGTATAGATTTTCCCCCGCGTATCGAGAATTTCCTGTACCTGGTCGACGGCGATCGAATCGAGGCCGCAGCCGAAGGAATTGAGGTGGATGATCTCGAGTTCCGGCGTATTGGCCGCCAGCGTCGCGGCACGGTAGAGGCGCGCATGGTAGGTCCACTGGTCGACGACGCGCAGCTTCGTATGCAGGCCCATCAGATGCGCAATCGAATCCTCAGTCAGCACCGCCATGCCCAGCCCGGTGATGATCTGCGGAATGCCGTGATGGATTTCCGGATCGATGTGGTACGGCCGCCCGGCCAGGATGACGCCGCGCGTGCCACTGACGGCGAGCATCGTCAGCGTTTCCTCGCCCTTCAGCCGCAGATCGGCCTTCATCCGCTCCTGCTCTTCCCACCCGGCGTCCAGCGCGCGGCGGATGTCGGCGGATTTGAAGCCCATCGGCTTGAAAATATCGACCAGGCGTTTCGAGAGTTTTTTCTTGTCTTCCAGCGACAGAAACGGCTGAATCAGCGTGACATTCTTTTCCTTCAGGAGATCGATGTTGTTGCGGATCTGTTCGGGATAGGAAGTGACGATCGGACAATTGAAATGGTTGTCGCTGTCGGCGAATTCCTTCTGTTCATAAGGCACGCAAGGGTAAAAAATCGTCCCGACGCCCTGCTCCACCAGGTCGACGACGTGCCCATGCACGAGCTTGGCCGGGTAGCAGATGGTATCGGAAGGCAGCGTATCCATGCCCTTTTCCAGGAGCGTTTTCGACGACTCCGACGAAAGGACGACGCGATAGCCGAGTTCGGTGAGGAACGTAAACCACAGCGGATAATTCTCGAACATATTGAGCGCGCGCGGAATGCCGATGCTGCCGCGCGGCGCGTTTTCCGGCGCCAGCGGTTCGTAACCGAAAACGCGCTCGTATTTGTAGGCATAAAGATCGGGCAGATCGCCGCCCGCCTTCTTGTGCCCGAGGCCGCGTTCGCAGCGGTTGCCGGAAATGAATTTGCGCTTGCCGGAAAAGCGGTTCAACGTCATTGAGCAGCGGATATTGCACTGTCCGCAGCGCAGCATCGTCTGCTGCACGGAAAAATCCTGCAGCGCCTTTTCTGAAAGCATGCTCGTCGGTTCGACGCCCTGCCAGCGCTCGCGGGCGATGATCGCGGCGCCGAAGGCGCCCATCAGCCCGGCGATATCCGGGCGTACCGCCTCGCGCCCCGAAATCAGCTCGAATGCGCGCAATACCGCGTTGTTGTAGAACGTGCCGCCCTGCACGATGATTTTTTCGCCGAGTTCTTCCGGGCTTTTGATCTTGATCACCTTGATCAACGCGTTCTTCACCACCGCGTAGGAAAGCCCGGCGGAAATGTCGGCAACCGTCGCGCCTTCCTTCTGCGCCTGCTTGACGCTCGAATTCATGAACACCGTGCAGCGCGAACCGAGATCCGAGGGCGCCCTCGACGTCAGCGCGGCCTGCGCAAACTCCGCGATCGGCAATTGCACCGTCTGCGCGAAGGTTTCGAGGAAGGAGCCGCAGCCGGACGAACAGGCTTCGTTCAACAGAATGTTGTCGATCACCCCGTTCTTGACCCGGATGCATTTCATATCCTGGCCGCCGATATCGAGAATGAAATCGACGCCGGGCAGAAAATGGTTCGCCGCCTTGTAGTGCGCGATGGTTTCGACCTCGGAATGGTCGAGCTCGAACGCCGCCTTGATCATCGCCTCGCCGTAGCCCGTCACCGCCGAAGAAGCGATCCGCGCGCCTTCGGGCAGCGCCTCGTACACTTCCTGCAGGATCCGGCCCACCACGCGCAGCGGGTCGCCTTCGTTGCTGCCGTAATAGGTGTAGAGCAGTTCGTCGTTCTCGCCGGTCAGCACCGCTTTGGTCGTCGTCGAACCGCCATCGATGCCGAGAAAAACCGGGCCGCGATAGGCCGCCAGGTCCGTCCGCTTCACCTTCGCGCGCGCATGCCGCGTGGTGAATTCGGCATGTTCCCCCGCATTGGCGAAAAACGGGCGTTGCGTCTCGATTTCACGTCCACTGGTGGCTTCCAGCCGCGTGAACCCCGCCAGTACTTCGGCGAACGGTTTCGCATCCTCGATTTCACCGTGCAGCGCCGCGCCGAGCGCGACGAACAATTCACTGTCGGTGGTCTTCACCACGTCGTGCGGCCCCAGTTGCAGGGTTTCGACGAAACGTTTCTTCAATTCCGGCAGAAAATTGAGCGGTCCGCCGAGAAACGCCACCTTGCCCTTGATCTTGCGCCCGCACGCCAGACCGCTGATGGTCTGCTGCGCCACCGCCTGGAACACCGACAGCGCGATATCTCCGCGCGCCACGCCTTCGTTCAGCAGCGGCTGCACGTCGGTCTTGGCGAAAACGCCGCAGCGCGCCGCGATCGGATAGAGGTTCTTCGCTCCGGCGGCCAACTCGTTCAGTCCGGCGGCATCGGTGCGCAGAAGACCCGCCATCTGGTCGATGAACGCCCCCGTACCGCCGGCACAGGAACCGTTCATCCGCTGCTCGATGCCGTTGGTGAAGAAGGTGATCTTCGCGTCCTCGCCGCCGAGCTCGATTGCCACGTCGGTCTGCGGAATGAAGGTTTCCACCGCTCTGGCGCAGGCGATGACTTCCTGCACGAACGGGCAGCCTGCCAGCTCGGCCACATGCAACCCGCCCGAGCCGGTCACGACCAGCGCCGCCTTCGTGGAAGCGTCCGCCAGGACGAGGTTGCGGCTCATTTCGTCGATACACTGCGCCACCGTCTTTCTCACCTCGGAGAGATGGCGCGTGTACTTCTTGTACAGAATCTTTTCGTGTCGATCGATAACGACGGCTTTCACCGTGGTCGAGCCGATATCGATCCCGATACGCAGGAATTTGGGCATTTTTGTCTGATCGTACTAAGGAGATAATGCCCGGCCGCTAAAAATTCCCACAAAAATTCCCATGAAAAACAGGGAATTATCGAACTTGGGAATGCCGGGAGAAAGTAAGAAGGATAACACCGGAAGCATCGTTCCGGCACATCGCCGCGCATCATGGCACAAATCGAGACTGTCCCGTCCGCCAGGCGCGACTTTTCCGATGGTCCGATGGTCTTTTCCGGTCCGCGCGGGAGGTATCGCGGACGAGTCAGCGCGTTCGGGAAAAAGGAGAAAACAACTCTCCGCCGCCGGACTGCCCGTCCGGCGGCGAAAGATGCGGCGATTACATTGGAGCCCGTTCCGTACCGGAACGGATGCCAACGCAATCTCAGGGCAAAAGCTCGGGAAACAGCACGCGCACCCCTACCGACAGCGTGCGGTTGCCTTGCCCACCGGAGCCGACGTCGCTATACGCCAGATCCATCTGCATCCGTTCCGGAATCAGCCAGTAATGCACCATGGCCAGCGGATTCGGTCGGTTGTGGCGTTCCGCCGTCGTTTCCGCCGATATGCTCCAGCGCTCGTCGATTTGAAACGTCCCGCCGAGCACCGCGCGCGGACGCGTCTCACTCAACTGGCGGTCGTGATAGGCGCCGAGGTCGAGCGTCACCGACAGACGGTCGCCCATGAAATTGTGCGTCAGCGGCAAAATGAAATAGGAATCCATTCCGCCCCGGCTGCCCGGATCGAGTCCCGGATTCCGCTGAAGGCCGAACACCAGCGACGCGCCCCAGTCGTCCGGTTTTACTTCCTTCAGGCGGAACTTCGCCTGCGCCAGGGCACCGGTTTTACGTTCGCCCGATTCTTCCGAGCGCTGCCAGCCGGCGCCGACCGCCAGTTCGAAATATTCATTGACCCCGCATACCGGCACCGCCCACACCTCGTTTCCGGAAAGCCGGTGGTTCATCCACGTCTCGAGCTGGCACGTTTTGGCGTCGACCAGCCCGGCCTCTTCGGTCGAACTCAGATCCAGCGCCCACGCCGCAGGCGCGGCCAGCAGCCAGGCGCAGCCGGTCAGCAGCCGCATTTTTTGCATCCATCCCGCGCGCGCGACCACCGTTTTTTCGTCGTTCATCGCAACCTTCCCCCAGTTCAGGTCAATCCGCCGATCAGCGGAAACAATCATGATACACAAATTTTCTTGCATGCACTTTCAAGTCGTACGCAAGGAAAAGCCCCGCGGGAAAACGCGGGGCCTGGAGGACTGGAGCTGGATAATTTCAGTTACCGTTGATGATATAGCAGGGGACATACTGATTATTACCGGCGACCTCGGCGGAATCCTTGCCCCAGCCGATAGCGATCATCGTGCCGTTCGGCAGACCGGTGACATCCAGATTCCGCGCTATCACGATGTCGTGCACACTTCCCTGTTTCCCATTCGCGGCCTTATATGCTGGCCAGTCACCCTGACCGGCATAGGGATGCCAGAGGCCGTCGCCGTCCATGAAGAAAAATCCCGAATTTTCCGGTAGTATCGCCGCGACATAAATTGTTCTGGCAGCCGTATCCATCACCGGCGGCTCCCGAAATCTACAGGTCAGGTTGAGCGCATGATTATCGCCTGTTACAAGCGTCGTTATCCAACTCCATTCGGCGGATGTCCTTCCGAGCATCACGATTGCTGAATTATTCACCGTCGGCTGCGCCCAGGTATCGATATCGCTTTGCGAAGCATAAGGATTGGCCGCGGCCCACTTCGTAATTCCCAACGGATCGCTGGGGTCGAAAAGCACGGTATTGATGGGTGCGTTCGGTTGAACATTCCTTTGTTGATAAAGATACGGTTTGATTTCGAGCGTGCAAGGCGCACCGACGCTGACACTCGGCAATCTGATATAGAGACGTCCTCCCAGAGCATCTTTCGAACTGTCCTGCATCAGCCACAAATTGGCAGGATCAATGGGATCGCCGCACCAGGCCGCTTTTGTGCCGTTACTTCCCTGGCCGTCCGCAAGCTGCCATCGACCCGGGATGAGAGAAGACGGTTCGGTGCGCAGCAAATCAAACGCCACGACACCTGGTTGTCCATCCGCGGTTCGCAGCGCACCGGCAAAATTTTCTTTCAAGAGTATCGTCGCTCCGAATCCTGATTCATCCGGGTTGGAAAACGGCACCGGTCCGGAAGTGCTGAGTGTAGTAGCATCCTCCGCCCAGACCGAACCCACACCAGTAGTCAGCACCATGGCCAACACGACGGAGGCTTTAGTTCCAATTCTGTAAAAAATGCTCATCACACCCTCCAATTCAACTAGAAGCAATCAAAAATGTATGTTATTTGGATACCCCTATCAAGGGATAAAGTATGTTTTTACATGAACTCAAAAAATCCGAAGACAGCGATAATACCGGCTCATGTTATCTGCTCATTTTCCATGAGCCGCGACCAGCCATGTTTTCTCCATTGGCCTTCCTTCTCTTCTGTCTTCATTGTGTATTTTCATCCCAATGACCTTACGTCAACCTTACCGGCCCTATTTTTCCGGCTTGCTTGCCTCCCCCGCACCGCCCCTCCTTTCTTGCGGCCTTTTTCGTCACAGTATTTGCCTCTCCGCTGCGATTCTTCTCGCTGGCTGTGCCCATACCGAAGCGCCGCCGGCGCCGGACCTGCAGGAAATACCCGCCGTGTGGCGTTACGGCTCCGCCGCTTCTTCCGCCTCCACCACTGCCACCGCTGCGTTGACGGAACCGCCGCTGGATCTGCAATGGTGGCTGGCTTTCGACGACCCCGTCCTGAACCGGCTGATCGACCGCGGTTTCGCCACCAACAGCAACTTCCGCATCGCGGCGATCCGCCTCGAACGCGCGCGCTTGCAAGTGGGGCTGGCGGAACAGAACCGGCTGCCGCAGCTTTCCGCATCGGTCGGCAGCAACCCGAGCAACGACTTTTCTTCCGGGCGCTTCGTACACAGCTACAGCGCGACGCTGGGCGTGGCCTACGAGGCCGATTTGTGGAACAAGCTCGCCGACCGGCAGCGTTCCGCCGAATTCGAGGCCACCGCGACCGCCGAGGATCGTCTGGCGCTGGCGCATACGCTGGCCGGGCAGATCGCCGACGCCTACTGGCAGATCGGCTATCTCAAGCGGGCATTACAGCTTTCCACCGATAACCTCGCCACCGCGTCCCGCACGCTGTCCATCGTCACGGCGGGACGCGCGAGCGGTACCGCGTCCGGACTCGATCTGGCGCAGGCGCAGCAGACCTGGCACGCGCAGCAGGCCACGCATACCGCGCTCGAACAGCAATATACCGAGGCCGTCACGGCACTGGCGGTGCTGCTCGGCGCGGCGCCGGAAGACGACGGCGGAGAGGTGGAAATGGAAACGTCGGCGCTGGCGGCGGTCATGTTTCCTTCGTCGGAATCCCTGCCGCGGGTTCCCGCCGGCATCCCGGCGGCACTCCTGCAGCGCCGTCCCGACTTGCGCGCGGCGGAAGCCCGCCTCGCTTCCGCCTTTTACGATACCGAAGCAACACGCGCCGCGATGTATCCGACGCTCAATCTCACCGCGACGGTGGGCACGGCAAGCGAGGCGCTGCGCGATCTGCTGCGCAACCCGGTGGGCACGCTCGGGGCGATCGTCGCGTTCCCGTTCCTGCAATACGAAATCAACCGGCTCAATATCCGCGTTTCCGAAACCACGTACCGCGAACTGCTCGAAACCTATCGCAAGACCTGGCTGCAAAGCCTCGCCGACGTGGAAAACGCGCTCTCGGCACAAAACCGACTGGCACTGGAAGCGGACCAGCTCGCCCAATCGCTCGACTACGCGCAACGCGCCGAACGACTCGCCGAGGTGCGCTACCGCGCCGGAGCGACCGCCATCGCGCCCTGGCTCGACACGCAGACGACGCGCCGCAGCGCCGAGCAATCGTTGCTGCAAAACCGGCTCAACCAGCTCAACAACCTCGCCGCGCTGAACAAGGCGCTGGGCGGGGGATGGACGTTGGCGGAATAGTATTTCCATATTAAATAGAATAATATTTCACTACTGTAGTGACACATAAACAACAATTATTATTTAAATTTAGAATATAAAAAACCTTAAAACACCCGTCACAGCCGCTCCAGCGCCCGTTCCGCCGCCTGCGTGCCGCGAAAATGCGCTTCCTCGAATAACGACAGTCCGGAAACGTCGGCATGCGCGAAATGCACGTGGCCCCAGGAATGTTCGAAACGCTGCCGCACGCCCCAGATGAAGCCGGGCGTCGGACGCACCATCGCGTGGCCGTGGCGGGCGATGTCAATGCGCGTCGCCAGTTCGCGGATGTCGGGATGTGCGCGTTCGAGGTCCGCGAGCGCCGCTTCCGCCCAGAATTCCCGTAGCGCCGACATTCCTCCCGGCGCATCGAGCAATTGCCGCCGCGCGGTAACGGGATCCCGTTCCGCCAGCGCCCGGTACCAGGTGAACACGGTCGGACCGCCGCGCAGCAACTTCAATTGCTGATGCGTGGCGACGACGTAACCGAGGCTTTCGCTTTCATAAAACACATTGTCCCAGGCCGGACCCGCACCGCCGCCACTATTGCCGCCGCTGTCACCACCATGTGCGGGAAATTCGGAAAGCGTCAGGTTCGCGACCACCCAGGGCGCATACGAGGTGCCGCGCGCGCTTTCCAGGAGCGGCGGCGGCAGGTCGCGGGCGATGGCGGCAAGCACGAAGAACGGTGCGGCGAAAATCGCCTGCCGCGCGCGATAGCGCAAGACGCGCCGCTCGCCGGGCGAATAGAGGTCGA
The DNA here is from genome assembly GCA_031556405.1 of Rhodocyclaceae bacterium. Classification (GTDB taxonomy): domain Bacteria; phylum Pseudomonadota; class Gammaproteobacteria; order Burkholderiales; family Rhodocyclaceae; genus WQZF01. Next base: position 8,627 of record JAVBTC010000019.1, on the reverse strand, counting down.
CGACCACAGTTCCCTTTCCGTTTTTCCCATCTTTTCCACCTTCCTCCTGCCGCAGCGCGAACGCGAGCCAACCAGGATGTAGTTGTCCTTCGAGCGTTTCCGCCATGCCCCGCGCCAGCCATTGATTTCCTTCCGGCGCAGTCAGCACCGTGTCGCCGCCTGCATTCGCCGCCTTCGCATCGCGGCTGGCGAAATAATGCAGACCGGCCCAGGCCGATACTCGCCGCGCCGAGGTGCCGTAATCGTCGCGGCAGGCGTAATCGGCGAGCCACAAAAGGCTCGGCGCCGTGAAGCCTTCGGCGGCCAGCCAGTCGGAGAACGCGATGCGGTCGAGCGCGAGGATCTCCGGGTCGCGGCTCGAAAACGCCATCGGCAACGCGAAGGCGCGGCTGCCATCTCTGCCGCGCCAGGCTTTCAATGCCGCGATGCGCTCGAAGAAACGCGCCTGCTGTGCTTCTTCCGCCGCGGAGAGCCCGAGATGCGGCAGCAGCCCTTCTTCCCAGCGCCCGTCACGGTACAGCCGCTCCTGCGGCGTGGCGCAGAGATAACGCTCGTCATAGCGCGGCGCGACGGCTGCCGGATCGCCCTGTAATACACCGAGATCGGCGAGCAACTCGCGCGTGCTCGCAGCTTCCGGCGGCGGCAGCGGCAGATAATGCGCGCCCCACGGATAGGCGCAGACCGCGTTTTTACCGGCGCGGGAATTGCCGCCGGCCTCGCTTTCGAGATCGACGATGACGAAATCGGAAAAACCCCGCTTCTTCAGTTTCCATCCCGCCGCCAGGCCGCCGACGCCGGCGCCGACGATCAGCAGCGGAATGTTCCGGATTTCGACGGGATTTGCAGCGGCGAGTATTCCATCGCGCAGCAGGTGGCCGATTCCGGCGCCGGCGCCGAAAACCTCTCCCGGCGGCAATGGTGGCGATGGCGGCCTGGAAGAACGCGAACAGCCCGAAAACAGAAGCGGCGCCAAAGACGCGGTACGCAGGAAGTCGCGGCGACGCATGGATATCGGCAATCGAGGTTCAGGAAAGAAAAACGCGCATCAGTGAATCACCTGCCGCCACTCTTCCTCGAAATAACGCACCAGCACCTGATTGTTGAGGCGGTTGATTTCGGTCTCCACGCGGGTCATGTCGGCGGGAAAGCGAAACAACCCGGCGGTGATTTCCGGCGTCAGGAAACGCGTTTCGATTCCGTAATGCAAGGGCGGTGCGTAATGTTGCCGGCCGGCGATGACGAAGCCCCATTCGCCGAACGACGGTACCAGCGCGTGATACGGCGCGGTCGAGAATCCGGCGGCTTCGAGCGTGTTGACGATGCACCAGTAGGCCTTGCGCGCATAGAGCGGCGAGGTCGCCTGGATCGCGGCGAGTCCCTGCGGCGCCAGATGCCTGTCGAGCACGCGGTAGAACGCCGTCGAATAAAGCTTTCCGAGCGCGTAGCCGGAAGGGTCGGGAAAGTCGATGACGATGAAATCGAAGGTTTCCTCGCTGGCATCAAGCCAGCTCATCGCGTCGGCATTGATCGCGCGCACCCTGGGCGATGCGAAGGCATCCGCGTTCAGCGCCGTCAGCGGCGGTGCCGTGGAAAACAGCCGCGTCATCACCGGATCGAGATCGACCAGCGTCACCGAGACGACCTGGGGATATTTGAGAATCTCGCGCAGCGCCAGTCCGTCGCCACCGCCGAGCACGAGCACGCGGCGCGCGCCGGGCAAGGTCGCGAGCGCCGGATGCACCAGCGCCTCGTGGTAGCGGTATTCGTCGCGCGAGGAAAATTGCAGGTTGCCGTTGAGATGCAGGCGCAGGTCGTCGCGCCAGCGGGTGACGACGATGCGCTGATACGGCGTCGTTTCGGCATGCACGATTTCGTCGCTGTACAGATGCGCTTCCGCGAGGCTGGTCAGGTGTCCGGCCATACCCATGCCGATCGCCAGAAGCGCCACGGCAAGCGAGCATTGCACGGCCAGCGCGCGTTTTCCGGAAACGAAAAGCCGCCGGCGGAACAGGTGCAGCGCCCATGCCGCCACCAGCGCATTCAGGAGGCCGAACAGCAGTCCCGTGCGGATCAGCCCCAAATGCGGCGCCAGAAAGAGCGGAAAAAACACCGAGACGGCCAGCGCGCCGAGATAGTCGACGGACAGCACCTGCGCCACCAGTTCGCGCAGATCGAGCTCTTCCTTCAGGATGCGCATGACCAGCGGAATTTCCAGGCCGACCAGCACGCCGACGACGCCGACCCCGGTATACAGCGCGAAACGGAACGGCCCGGCAAGATAGGCGAAGACGAAAAACAGCGCGGCGGCGGAAAAACCGCCGATCAGACCGACCAGAAGCTCGATTTGGATGAAACGCATCATCAGGTCGCGCGTGATAAAGCGCGACAGCCACGAACCGATGCCCATCGCAAACAGATAGGCACCGATCACGGTCGAGAATTGCGTGACCGAATCGCCGATCAGGTACGACGACAACGCCCCCGCGACCAGTTCATAGGCCAGCCCGCAGGAGGCGACGATGAAAACGGAAAAAAGCAGCGCGTAATGCATGACGGTGGGCGTAGCCGGAACGCGGCCCGGTCAGAGGAAAACGGCAAAGCGCACGATGGAAAATTTGGCGGAAAATTCGGCCGGGCGTGTCAATGAATTGCCGAGGCGACGATGATCGCAATACCCAGGCACATCGCCGCGACGATGATCGCCAGCGACAGATTGTGTTTCTCAACGATCTCGCGCCAGAGGTCATACGGCGTCAATTTGTCGATGATGATGAACGATACCCAGAAAATGATGACTCCGAGGATCGAATAGACGAGCGAATTGACCAGAACCTTGAAGTTGATAAAGTCTTCCATGAACGGAATGCTCCGAAAAATTTATTTATGCGAAAGGCGCCCGGCGGAACCGGAAGAACGCGGCGACGATGCGGAAACGCTATCGGTAAAGGGGCTGACGCCCTGGACCTGCGCCCAGACGAACAACAGCAGCGCACCGACGCCGGTGATCAGATTGAAACGGAACATGGCACTCCCTCTTTCATCGTCATTCCTCATTGTCCGTCATGTTTTGCAGAATCGACACCAGGCTCACGCGGGGATGGTCGCTCTCGCTCCAGCGCCGAACCTCGAACGCTTCACGGCGCCAGCCCGCAAACAGGAACATCGCACCGAGAAAACCGTTGAACAGCCACCAGTTCCCCCAACCGGGTTCGGCGGGGAATACCTGTAAATTCAAGCTGTCTTCTCGTCCCTTTGAAAAAGCACCCGCCGTATCAGCCCCGGATTCGGCATCAACGAGAAAATAATAGTCGCCGGCATCGATGCTGCGGAATACGATTTCGTCGTTCGTTTTGTATTCGCTCCAGGGACCGTCGCTGTCGCTGCCGGAAGCGCGGTACAGCTCGCGGTAACTCTGAATCTCCTTCCCAGTTTCGCGGTTGACCAATGTCAGATCGAAACCGAACCAGCGATTGTCATCGATCGTCGCACGGTCGCGGACGAGAAGGTGGCCGCCGCCGAAATGGAATACCGGCGTGCGCAGCGTCGTGAAACTCAGCTTGCTGCCTGCGGCGGGAGCGGCGACGTAAGCCCGGTCCAACGGCTGCGGCGAGGATTCGGCAAACCCGGCCGAAGTAATTATCGCGGTCGGTGCTCCACCGCCCGCCTCTTCCCGGGTTGCCGGAATGAATTTCATGTCATGAACGAGCAGCCGTGCGCCGCCACGATCGAAAACCTTCAATCCGAACTGCACGGCAATCGCCAGCGCCGCCAGGACGAGACATAGGAGGTAAACCTTCGTCGTCTGTGTCGCATAGGGAGATGGCTGATTGGCGCCGACGCCTTTCTTGGCCGGCGGGCTGCCTTTGAGACCGAGAGCCCGCCAGACCTCCCCGCCCTCGATGTACGCGCCACGCGACCAGGTGATTTCCTTGTCGGTTCTTTCGCACGACAGGACATAAGGCGGGGCGACGTAATCCTCGGCGGTGCTCTCATCTCCCTGCCGTACGCGCCAGTAAAACTCGCCCATCACCTGGGCAATCCGGGCCGTCGTCGTCTGAAAGAGCGCGTACTCGACGCCACCCAGCGTTTTCCTGGAGGTTTCGCCGCCCGGCACGCGGGACAGCGGCGCGACGAAATTCCAGTGCCCGTCGTACTCCGTCAGCCAGCGGAACCCGGCACGTGGGCAATGCAGCAGATATTCGCGCCACCAGTAGGTCATTCCATCGACCTTCGTTTCCTGCACGAGAAAACCGATCACCTCGTATTCATCGTTCCCGAAGCGCCCTTTGCTGCCCAGCGGAATGTCCGGCGGAACGGATATCTCGCCACGCGCTTTCTTGAGTGCTTTCAGAGTTTCGTTTTCACTGTCGATGACCGTGCCGCAGCCGGCACAGGCAACCGTGACGATTTCCTCGCGCATCGACAGCGGCGCACCGCAGCCCGGACACTGAAACGCGCGCACTTTCAGTCGCTGGTCCGCCTCCGGAAACGCGGCGCCCTCCTTCAAACGGCTCAGCTTCAGCGCCGCAAACGGCAGAGATTCGCCGACGAACACGGACGGCGGAGTATCGGAATAATCGATGCTGGCAAAAGGAACAAAGTCCGGAACGACATCCGCCGAGGTATCCCCTGCCTGGGTTTCATCCTTGCGAGGTTTATTTTTACGAGCACCGCCAGCCGCTACCGGCGTCTCGTTTTGCTCCGCCCGTCCGCGCAGGTCGGCCACCGGCGCCTCGTAACCCGAAGTCACCCCGTGCGGCAACTCGCCGGCGGCAGCAACGACCAGCGCCCGCTCGAGATTGGTCACGACAAAAAAATTCTTCGCCCCTTTGCCGTCCGTTTTTCCGAACCTGATCTCCTGCCCCACCTGTAAATCGGCAAACGGCGGTACAGCCGGCAGAAAATCGGGCAACGAACCCGGCGGCGTTTTTTCTCCCGCCCCGACCTTGAACGTCATCGTCATTTCGCCGGAAGCATCCGACAGCCAGCCGTCGCTGCCGTCGTCGAAGAGGGCATACCACTCGTTCCAGACACCCGCTTCGTATTTCAACTGGATGCGGCCGACCAGAGTGAAATTCCGCCCCCGGTAACGGCCTTCACTGCCGATCTGCAACGGCGAATTGTCCTCGAGCAGCTCCGCCATGCGTCCGATCCGCTTCAGCATGTCGTCCTCGCGCACCAGCGTGCTCTTGCAGTATTCGCACACGGCGAACACCGAGGCGGCCGAACGGAAAACGACGGGTGCGCCGCAGGAAGGACAGAGGGCGGATTTCATGACAAGACGTCGATCATGGGAAAAATGCGCGGAAGCGAAAGCCGGACTGCTTATGCAGGGATTTGCCCGCAGAAGAGAAAATCATTCGGCTGATTTTCCAATATTAAAAATAATTTATCCATATGATCCACTACATACAATATATAAAATTCTACTATTATTTAGAATTCATTGAATTTGAAGCACAAATTTCCGTGTGGCACTTCAACGAAAATTGCGTCGACGGACTTTCCCGATTCAGGCTTCCGCCAAGCGGGCCGTCATCGAAGAACTGGATAAGCGCGTCCGAAATTCCAAAGCCGTCGGAGACATCAGGGCTGACGAGGTTTTTCGTGCACACGGGCATCCACTTCGAGCGGCGCGTTGTAATAGCCGAACTCGACAACCTGCTGCAGGTAAACGGAAAGAAAAGCCGCGATGGAACCGGCGCGTTCGTATTGATGCACATGCCGGAACTCATGAGAGTACAGCTTGATGCTTCCATGGCCGCGGCGAACGTAGATCCCGTAGCCGAGCGTCAGCCCTGCCGTGCCCGGACCGAGGATTCCGGCCATCTTCGCGGCTTGCCGAAGGTCCGGATCGTCCGGCACCGGAAGATCCGGCACCTCGGCGATGCGGATACGGTCCGGGTACCGTACCCCGACCCCCTCGGCCAGAGTGCGTTCGTCATCGTCCAAAGCCCGGCCGACCTGGGCAATGTGGATATGCTGCGATTCAACCCAGGCTGTCGCCTTGGGAGCAAGTGCCGGCAGCGCGGCACGAAGATCGATCAACATCGTGCATTCACCTCCTCGGGGCGATCAGCCCCTTATCACATTTTTTCTGCGTTCTTTCGCGGCGCGTCGATATCACCTTGCCATCGAATTTTTTCCACATCCTCGCCGCATTCCCGTCTCTTCGGATGAGCTTCTCAAACGATTCTGCTCATCAGTTCCGCCTTTTTCGCCTCGAATTCGGTACCGGTAATAATCCCCTTGCTCATCATTTCATGCAGTTTTTCGATCATCGCCATCGCTTCCTCGGCGGTACGAACCGTACCCGCCGTGGGTTGCGTCGCCTGGTCCGCTGGAACGGCCGGAGCGGTCGGAGCAGCCGTTTGTCCCATCGCCTGGGCCATCGCCTGGCCGATTCCGATTCCCGCGCCGAGCCCGGCGCCGATGCCGGCGATACCGCCTTCGTTCTGCGCCGCCAGCGGAATCGCCGTCGCCGTCTGGTACTGCGTGAATTTACCGAGATCGCCGACGATACCCATGCTGATTTTCTGATCCAGCGCCTTCTGCAATTCTTCCGGCAGCGAAATGTTCTGTACCGCCAGGTTGTCCAGTTCCAGTCCGTAACGCTCGAACAGCGGCAGCGCCTTCTCCTTGATCCGGGCGCCGAATTCATCCTGATTCGCCGCCATATCGACGAAAGCCACACCCGAGGATGCGAACAGATCGCTGATCGCCGCGATCAGCGTATTGCGCAACTGGCCGTCGAGATCGTCGACGGTATAAATCTCGCGCGTGCCGGAAATCTCGGTATGAAAGCGCTTCGGATCGACGAGCTTGTAGGAATAGATGCCGAACGCGCGCAAACGCACCATGCCGAAATCGGCGTCGCGGATCGTGATCGGATTCGGCGTGCCCCACTTGCGATCAAGCTGCAGACGGGTACTGAAGAAATAGACGTCGGATTTGAAAGGTGACTCGAACAGCTTGTCCCAGTTCTTCAGGTACGTCAGCACCGGCAGCGTCTGCGTCGTCAGCTTGTAGCGCCCCGGCCCGAAAACGTCGGCGATCTTGCCCTCATTGACGAACACGGCCATCTGCGATTCGCGCACCGTCAACTGCGCGCCGTACTGGATCTCGAAATCCTGCATCGGATAGCGCGCCGCGAGCACGCCCTCGCCTTCCTCCGTCCAATGGATGACGTCGATAAACTGTTTCTTGATGAAGTCCATCAGGGCCATGGCGCATCCTTTCGTAAATGAATTGCGTACCCGTACTACCCTCGGGCAAGGTTTTTGCAGAGCATATGATAATCCGGGAATCTGGGGAAAATAGGGAAATACGATACCAGGGGATCAACCGGCGATCACTCCGGTCCCGCGCGGAAAAACCGCCGGCCATCCCTCTGCGGCGATTCCAAAAGGAAAAGCCCGACGCAAGCGGCACGGGCGCGCTTGTCGAAGGGCTCTCGGAATCCGATTCAGGCGAGCCCGGAGGAATTCAATCGCCCCGGGTCGGTCCGGCCAGCGACGCCGGCGCAATGTGCGCGTCGCCCGCCGTTTTATTTTTTACTTCTCTTCCCGGCTCGCGCGCTTGCGCTCGTGTTCCTTCAGGAAACGCTTCCGGATCCGGATCGACTTCGGTGTGATTTCGACCAGTTCATCGTCTGCAATGAATTCAATCGCGGCTTCCAGGGTCAGATCGATCGGCGGCGTCAACTGGATGGCCTCGTCCTTGCCGGAGGCGCGGACGTTGGTAAGCTGCTTGGTTTTCACTGGGTTGACGACGAGGTCGTTGTCGCGCGTGTGGATACCGATCACCATGCCTTCGTAGAGGCGATCGCCATGGGAAACGAACATCCGGCCGCGATCCTGCAGCTTCCACAGCGCATAAGCAACCGCCTCGCCGTCTTCCTGAGAACTGAGCACGCCGTTTCTACGCTCGGCGACCTGGCCTTCCTTCAGCGGCGCGTATTCGTCGAAAACGTGGCTCATCAGGCCGGTGCCGCGCGTGAGGTTCATGAATTCGCCCTGGAATCCGATCAATCCGCGCGCGGGAATCCGGTATTCGAGCCGCACGCGGCCCCGCCCATCGGAAATCATGTCCTGCAGGTCACCACGGCGCAGGCCGAGCGATTCCATGACGCCGCCCTGGTGCCCTTCCTCGATGTCGACGGAAAGCATTTCGTAAGGTTCGCATTCGACGCCGTCGACAATCTTTTTCACCACGCGCGGCCGGCCCACCGCGAGTTCATAGCCTTCGCGGCGCATGTTTTCGAGCAGGATCGAAAGATGCAATTCGCCGCGCCCGGATACATCGAAAATTTCGGAATCGACGGTGTCTTCGACCTTCAGCGCCATGTTGGTCAAAAGCTCCTTGTGCAGGCGCTCGCGGATCTGGCGGCTGGTAACGAACTTACCCTCGGTGCCGGCCAGCGGCGAGGCATTGACCATGAACTGCATCGACAGCGTCGGCTCGTCTACACGCAGCAACGGCAACGCCTGCGGAGCATCGATGTCGGCAATGGTGGCACCGAGCACGAGATCCTCAATGCCGGTGATCTGCACGATGTCGCCGGCAAGTCCTTCCTCCAGCGTGATTTTTTCCAGCCCCTTGTGCCCGAAGACCTGATTGATCTTGGC
>JAVBTC010000187.1:0-9225 GCA_031556405.1 Rhodocyclaceae bacterium | reverse complement strand
GCCAGGGTCCTGCCCGGTTTTCTGCCCGGTTTTGGCCTGTCGCTGGGCTATACGCTGTTTTATCTCTCGCTCATCGTCCTGGTGCCGCTCACCGCGCTGGTGATGAAGGCGGGCAGCCTGAGCGCGGGCGAATTCTGGGCCATCGCCACCGACGAGCGCGCGCTCGCCGCCTACAAGGTCACGTTCGGCTCGGCGCTGGCGGCGGCTTCCGTCAACGCGCTGTTCGGATTCCTCATCGCCTGGGTGCTGGTGCGCTATCCGTTTCCGGGCCGGAAGCTGATCGACGCACTGGTCGACCTGCCGTTCGCGCTGCCCACGGCGGTCGCCGGAATCACGCTGGCGACGCTCTATTCCGAAGCCGGCTGGATCGGCAAATTGCTCGTACCGCTCGGCATCGATATCGCCTTCACGCCTTACGGCATCGTCGTGGCGCTGATCTTCATCAGCCTGCCGTTCGTCGTGCGCACCCTGCAACCGGTGATCGAGGATATCGAGCCGGAAATCGAGGAAGCCGCCGCCACGCTGGGCGCCTCGCGCGCGCAGACGGTTTTCCGGGTCATTTTCCCTGCCATCGCGCCTGCATGGATCACCGGCTTCACGCTCGCCTTCGCGCGCGCCATCGGCGAATACGGATCGGTCATTTTCATTGCCGGGAACATGCCGTTCAAATCGGAAATCACCCCGTTCCTGATTTATTCCAAGCTCGACCAGCACGACCTGACCGGCGCCACGGTACTCGCGGTGGTAATGCTGCTGCTCTCCTTCCTGCTGCTCCTGTGCATCAACGCGCTGCAACGCTGGGCCGGCAACAGGCACCGCCGGGGCACGGAAAAAAAGAAAACCGTGCGTGGCACGGCCGGTGACGCACGGCAACTCGAAGGAGCGACGGCATGAACGCCACCGACGGCGTTCTGGACGATCCCCGGAACAATCTTTCGCTGCCTCTGCCCCCTCCCGCCGGCATTTCCGGGGATGGACGCGCGGATACCGCTCCCGGCCCCAGCTCCAGCCCCAATCCCGGCTCCAGCCCCAATCGTGCAAGCGGCGACGGCGCCCATGTAGACAGCCGCGCGGCCGCCCGCGTCGCCGCATACCATGCCAACCGCCATGCCAACCACCACACCGCCGATCTCCACGTCAAGACCGAAGCGCCCTGGGTGCGGCGGACGCTGATCGGGCTGGCACTCGCCTTTCTCGTCTTTTTTCTGCTGTTGCCGCTTCTCGCGGTATTCAACGAAGCGCTTTCCGCCGGCACCGCCGCCTATCTCGACGCGCTGCGCGCATCGGACACGGGCGCGGCGGTCTGGCTTACCGTGGTCGTGGCGCTGGTGGCCCTGCCGCTCAACGTTCTGTTCGGCGTCGCCGCCGCCTGGGCCATCGCCCGTTTCGAATTTCGCGGCAAAAGCCTGCTCCTGACGTTGATCGACCTGCCCTTCGCGGTGTCCCCGGTCGTCGCCGGCCTGCTCTTCGTGCTCGTCTTCGGGGCCGAGGGCTGGTTCGGTCCATGGCTCGCCGACCACGACATCAAAGTCATCTTCGCCATTCCCGGCATCATCCTCGCCACACTGTTCATCTCCTTCCCCTTCGTCGCGCGGGAACTGATTCCGCTGATGCAGACGCAGGGCCGGGAAGAAGAGGAAGCCGCGATCTCGCTCGGCGCCTCCGGCTGGCAGATGTTCCGGCGCGTCACGCTGCCCAATATCAAATGGGGCCTGCTCTACGGCGTCATCCTCTCCAATGCGCGGGTGATGGGCGAATTCGGCGCCGTGAGCGTGGTTTCCGGGCATATCCGCGGCGAAACCAACACGCTGCCATTGCACGTGGAAATTCTCTACAACGAATACAACGCCGTCGGCGCCTTCGCCGCCGCCTCCATTCTCGCGCTGCTGGCGCTCGTCACCTTGGCGGCGAAAAGCGTCGTCGAATGGCGCCTGCAACGCGAAATCAAGAAAGCGGGCGGCGCCTGAAGTCCACCTCCGAAATTTTCGAACAGGGCAATCGCGACAGTCACCCCGGAAAGAACATCATGAGCATCGAAATCCGCAACATCCACAAACGCTTCGGCGGTTTCACCGCGCTGGAAGGAATCAACCTCGACATCCCGTCGGGAGAACTGGTCGCCCTGCTCGGTCCCTCCGGCTGCGGCAAGACGACGCTCCTGCGCATCATCGCCGGCATGGAAAATCCGGACGCGGGCGAGATCCTCTTCTCCGGCGCGACGGCAACGCACCTGCACGTGCGCGAACGCAAGGTCGGCTTCGTCTTCCAGCATTACGCCCTCTTCCGCCACATGAACGTGTTCGAGAACGTCGCCTTCGGCCTGCGCGTCAAGCCGCGGCGCGAGCGTCCCGGCAAGGCGGCGATCGAGGAGCGCGTCACCGAGCTTCTCGAACTCGTCCAGCTCGGCAACCTCGCCGGGCGCTATCCCGCACAGCTTTCCGGCGGCCAGCGGCAGCGCGTGGCGCTGGCGCGGGCGCTCGCCGTCCAGCCCGAGGTGCTGCTCCTGGACGAACCCTTCGGCGCCCTCGATACCAAGGTACGCAAGGAACTGCGCCGCTGGCTGCGCCGGCTGCACGACGAAGTCCATCTCTCCTCTGTCTTCGTGACGCACGATCAGGAAGAAGCGCTCGAAGTCGCCGACCGCGTCGTCGTCATGAATCACGGCAAAATCGAACAGATCGGCTCTCCGGACGAGGTCTACTCCAACCCCGCCACTCCCTTCGTTTACCAGTTTCTCGGCAACGTCAACGTCTTTCACAGCCGCCTGCACGGCGCCTGGGCGGAAGTCGCCCGGCCGGGCGAAGCCGCGGATTCCGGCACGGAGCGGGAGCAGGAAACGAACGACGTACAAAACGGCGCCGCCTTGAACGGCACCATTTCGAACGGCACCGCTTCCGACGCATTTTCCACCCCCATCGCCACGGAAAAAAACGACGCGCTGGCATTCGTCCGCCCGCACGACATCGAAATCGAAACCTCCTGGTTCGCGGGCGCGCTCGATGCCGTCGTCCATAGCATTCACCGCATCGGTCCGGTGGTGCGCATCGAACTCGCGCGCGTCGATGGGCCGAATCATGCCGGCGAAGCAATCGAAGTGGAACTCAGCCGCGAACGCGCCGACGCGCTTGCGCTTGCCAAAAGCCAGCGCGTCTGGCTGAAACCAAGACAGGTGAAAGTATTCGAACTCGCCGAATTCGCAAGCGGCAGCACCGGCCTGCTGGAAGAAGACGGCTCGGGAATCTGACCGGCGAGGGAGAGAATCTCGGCGGCGCGGATGCCGTATCTCGAAAACGGCAAAATGCTGCCCGCGACTTTTGCCCGCAGCGAAACTGCAACAGGGAAGCGAAATTTATGCAATTTTAGGGATTATGACGGCCACTATCGCACCGTTACGTCAGCATATCGCGGCCCCTGACCATCCGGTTTGTCAACATTTCCGATGAGAAATTCCGTCCATACCATTCCTCCCGGCAAGAAAAAACGCATTGCCATTACATTTCCGACACCAAAAAAATGATGCGGAAATGACACAAAAAAGAATCGGGCGACAAAGAATTTTGGCCAAAGAGTGACAATGTTGGCATTTCGTCTTTCGACGAAGGCGGGAAAACAGAACTTCCCTCTCCCATGTCTACTCCCTCGAAGTGACGGGGGGTATACTTTCTACTTGCCGCAGTTCACTGCACAGTAGGCCGCTGGCACTCTTTACCGGCATGATTTATTGACATGGAATGCGGCAAAGGGCACTCAAAAACACTGAAGGGCATGACAGACGCAGAAAATCGATTGGCATCCAATCCTATGCCATGTCATGAAAAGGAAAGAAGGGAGTAAATTTTATATTTGCGTTTTGCGCCTCCGAGCACCGCTTGACCGGGGCTTTTCCTTCCCGATATTTTTTTTCGAGAACCATTGAACTTATACACCATTTATTTCGTCAACCACTGGTTCGTTTTTTGAAAGCAACCGCCGATGAATGATATTAAACACCCTAAAATCGCCTGAGTCAACCCCATGGTTGACGCCTTTTTCTGCACTTCAAGTATCTGTTCGAAGTGCCTCCGATAACTCTTGAAGGAATTTTACAAATCGATGAGAAAGAAAAATTTCTTGACGGACGCCAATCTGTCGCCGGACAACCCTATCGCGCCGGAAGTGGAAGCATCGGTATCCACGCTGAAGGCTATCGGCGATCGAATGAAACTCGCGCGGAAATCACTATCGCTCACGCAGGCGGCAATCAGCGATCTGTTTGGATGCAGCCTGAGGACTTATCAGAAAAACGAAGCCGGCATCAGCGAAGGAGGCATTCTCCTCATACTCGCGTTCACGGGTATCGGAATCAACGCCAACTGGCTTATGACCGGCACGGGAGATATGTCGCGCACGCCGAAACCTTCCCAGGTGGAAGAAGAGCAGAGCGCGTACGAAGCGCAGGATAAATCGCTGACCGTGGGGCAGATGGAACTGATGCGGACGGCAATCGAAGCCATCGAGGAAGGACTGCAAACGACCGAGGATTCGATGACTCCGGAGAAAAAAGCCGCCCTCATTCTCACGGTTTACGATCTGCTCAACAAAGAGCCGGCCTCGAAGGAAGCGGTTCTGCGGCTCGCCAGATTCGCCGTCTGACGCCCGCCTTCGCGCGAAACGCGCAAAACATTTTCCTCGCCCGGGCAGCGGGCAGGAGATATCGCCCTACGTGCCGTTTTCAAAACCGCCGTCAAGACTAAATTCACAGCGGAAGTTTTCGTTCCGCCGGCGCATGCAAGACAGGGCAAGACAGGAAATGAGGAACGAGCGTAACGCGCCCCGCGGAATCGCGCGCCTCACACCCCTACCCCCTGAAAACAAATCACCGGAACACTGAATCGTTCTAGCAGCAGCGGAACCCCTTGCTGCCGTCGCCGCCATAACGCGCGTTCTGGCGTTCGCGGAAAAATTCCTCGTAACTCATGAAAGGCTGATCCGGATGGTTCAGCTTCATGTGCTGCACGTAACCGTCGTAATCGGGAAACCCGACCATCAGGCGTGCCGCCTGTCCGAGATATTTGCCGGCTTGCATGAGTCTGGAAAACATTTCACTTCCTTTTGAAAGCTCCTCTCCCCCACCCGCATACCGGCGGATAGGGGAGGAAGAAGAATCGGTCACTTGCGGACCACTTGCGGGTCATCTGCATTTGACCGCTGCCGCATCAAAAAATCACGGACAAGATTCCAGACCGGATTCAATGCGCGGCCTAGATTTCCCCATTGGCCGGCATCGGCTCGTACGGCGTTTCGTGCGCCGTCGGTTCCTTGTTCTTCCTGGCCTGGAGGCAGACCTTGATCGTGAAGAAAAGGATGCTGATGACGACGAAGATGAAGATCGCCGAAAGCACCGAATTGACGTAGTCGTTCACGATGATCTGCTGCATCTGCTCGAGCGTCTTGGCCGGGGCAAGGATCTCACCATTGGCCGCCGCCGCCTGGTATTTCGCGGCATGCGCAAGGAAGCCGACCTTGACGTTGGGATCGAAGATCTTCTGCCAGCCGGCGGTCAGCGTGCAGATCAGCAGCCAGGCAGTCGGAATCAGCGTCACCCAGATGTATTTCTCGCGCTTCATCTTCACCAGCACCGCCGTTGCCAGGAGCAGCGCCACGCCGGCGAGCATCTGGTTGGAGATGCCGAAGAGCGGCCAGAAGGTATTGATGCCGCCGAGCGGATCGACCACGCCCTGATAGAGAAAATATCCCCAGGCGCCGACGCAGAGCGCGGTGGCAATCAGGTTGGCGACGAGCGATTCGGTGCGCCGCAGCGCGGGAACGAACGTGCCGAGCAGGTCTTGCAGCATGAAGCGGCCAGCGCGCGTTCCGGCGTCCACCGCGGTAAGAATGAAGAGCGCTTCGAACAGGATCGCGAAGTGATACCAGAAGGCCATGATTTCCTTGTGGCTGCCGCTGCCGAATTTGGCGATCGCCATCGAGATGATGTGCGCGATGCCTACCGCCAGGGTCGGCGCGCCGCCGGCGCGGGACAGGATGCTGCCCTCGCCGACGTCCTTCGCCGTTTCGGTGAGCAGTTCCGGCGTCACCACGAAGCCCCATTGCGACACCGTCTGCGCGACGGCATCGGCGGTGGTGCCGATTACCGCCGCCGGACTGTTCATCGCGAAATAGATTCCGGGTTCGATGATCGAAGCCGCGACCAGCGCCATGATCGCCACGAACGACTCCATCAGCATGCCGCCGTAACCGATCAGCCGCGCGTTCTTTTCATTGTCCAGCAGCTTGGGCGTGGTGCCGGAGGAAATCAGCGCATGGAAGCCGGATACCGCGCCGCAGGCGATGGTGATGAAGAGGAACGGAAAGAGATTGCCGGACCAGACCGGACCGGAGCCGTCGATGAACTTGGTCACCGCCGGCATTTTCAGTTCCGGCGCGACGATGGCGATACCGATGGCCAGGGCGAGGATCGTACCGATTTTCAGGAAGGTCGAAAGGTAATCGCGCGGCGCCAGCAGCAGCCACACCGGCAGCACCGAGGCGATGAAGCCGTAGACGATCAGCATCCAGGTCAATTGCGTGCCGGAGAACGTGAACATCGGCCCCCAGACGGGATCTTCCCAGACCACGCCGCCGAGGTGGATCGAAAGGATCAGCAGGATGAAGCCGACGACCGAAACCTCGCCGATCCGCCCCGGGCGGATGAAGCGCAGGTAGATGCCCATCAGGATCGCGATCGGGATCGTCGCCGCCACAGTGAACACACCCCACGGCGATCCGGTAAGCGCCTTGACGACGATCAGCGCCAGCACCGCGAGGATGATCACCATGATCATGAAGGTGCCGAAGAGCGCGATCACGCCGGCGATCGGCCCCATCTCCGATTTCACCAGGTCGCCGAGCGAACGTCCGTCGCGGCGCACCGAGATGAACAGCACCATGAAATCCTGCACCGCGCCTGCCAGGACGACCCCGGCGAGAATCCACAGCATCCCCGGCAGATAGCCCATCTGCGCCGCGAGCACGGGACCGACCAGCGGTCCGGCGCCGGCGATGGCGGCGAAATGGTGGCCGAAGAGAATGGTCCGGTTGGTGGGAACGTAGTCCAGTCCGTCGTTGTGCCTGACCGCCGGCGTCATCCGCGTCGGGTCGAGCTGCATCACGTTTTTGGCGATGTACAGACTGTAAAAACGATAAGCGATGAGATAGACACAGATCGCCGCGATGACGATCCACAGCGCGTTGATCGTCTCGCCCCGGCTCAATGCCACGACGGCGAGCGCCCAGGCGCCCAGAATTGCCACGGCTCCCCAGCCTAGATGACGCATAACTGATTGCATGATGACCCCTTCCTTTCCATTTCCGTTTTCATTCATTTTCCATCGCGATCGCAAGCGAAACGCGGCTCGAAACATGCGATGCTCTCCTCCTCCGGGCACACGGTCTCAGCAATCCGATGTCTTATTAAAGAACGACGAAACCAAACGGTACGACAAAACTTGCGATGAAAGAACATCGCAATGGACCAGTATAGTAGATCGCGGAATTATTAAAGAGGGATAGATGAAAAGAAAAACGATTCCCGTATTCCGGAAAAACCTCCGCTTTGCCGCCGGAGATAAAAAACAGGAAAAAAACGACAATGGGGAATCGAAAACACAGTACGCATGGCGCGGGAAACGGAAGCGATATCCGGCCGATTTCCGGTGGAAAATTCCAGATTATTTAAATAATTTGTGCATATAATTCACTACAGTAACCGTTTCATATTCAACTTATAAAAATACGGAATGATACGGAATGGAATTTTCATGGGGATGGACGATTCGGAGAGATCCCTACCTTTCCCACCTGCGCAAAAATGACAGAAATACAACAGGCCCGGAAAAAATCCCGCCGCCGTTTATCCCTTGCGTAGACTGATTGTGGGAAAGGAAAGCGCCCTGCGGAAACGCTCCCGCCGGCACGCGAAAACGACCGCCCGGGATTCCGCTATTTCCGGGAAGCGCCGGATTTCCCTTGGTCTTCCAGAGCGCGCAGCAATTCCTTCACCGCATTTACGCGCTCTTCGAGCGTCGCGCTTTCGCGCTTGAAAACCAGCCGTTCCGGACCGGCGAGGCGGAAACGGCGGTCGGTCTGGATCAGCTCGATGATACGTTCCGCCTTGACCGCGGGACGCGGACAGAACTGGATGGCCACCTGCTCCCGCGTCGCGTCGAGCTTGACGATTCCCAGGGGCTGCACGCGCAGGCGCAGGCGGTGCGTTTCGATCAGCGCCGCGGCCTGGGACGGCAGCGGGCCGAAGCGGTCGACCAGTTCCTCGCGCAGCGCCTCGATTTCGCCGTTCTCGGCGCAGTGGGCAAACCGCTTGTAGAGCGCGAGACGTTCATGAACGTCGGGCGCGTAAGCGTCGGGCAGCAACGCCGGCAGATGCAGGTTGATTTCGCTGGTGACGGCGAGCGGCTGCGTGGGATCGGCTTCCCTGCCCTCCTTCAGCGCGGCGATGGCGCGGTTGAGCATTTCCGTATAGAGATTGAAGCCGATTTCCTGCATCTGGCCCGACTGGTTTTCGCCGAGCACTTCGCCGGCGCCGCGAATCTCCAGATCGTGCATCGCCAGATAGAAACCGGAACCGAGTTCCTCCATGTGCTGGATCGCCTCCAGCCGTTGCCGCGCCTGCCGCGTCAGCGCGGATTTTTCTCCAGGCTCGTTGTGAGTGAGCAGGTAGGCATAGGCCTGGTGGTGCGAACGCCCGACACGGCCGCGCAACTGATGCAGTTGCGCCAGCCCGAATTTCTCGGCGCGGTTGATCACGATGGTGTTGGCATGAGGATTGTCGATGCCGGTTTCGATGATCGTCGTACATAACAGCAGATTGGCGCGCTGCTGCGTGAAATCGCGCATCACGCGCTCCAGCTCGCGCTCCCGCATCTGCCCGTGGCCGACGACGATGCGCGCCTCGGGGACGAGTTCGGAAAGGCGCGCGCGCATGTTTTCGATCGTCTCCACCTCGTTGTGCAGGAAATAAACCTGTCCGCCGCGCTTCAATTCGCGCAGCACCGCCTCGCGCACGATGCCGTTCGTAAACCCGGCGACGAAGGTCTTGATCGCCAGGCGCTTCTGCGGCGCGGTGGCGATGACGGAAAAATCGCGCAGACCTTCCATCGACATCGCCAGCGTGCGCGGAATCGGCGTCGCGGTGAGCGTCAGCACGTCGACCTCGGCGCGCAGGTTTTTCAG
>JAVBTC010000148.1:0-4490 GCA_031556405.1 Rhodocyclaceae bacterium | reverse complement strand
AGGGGCAGCACGGCATTGGACAGAGGCGTGAAGAGCGTGCCGAACCAGTCGAACTGCTCCGGAGTGAAATTGAGCGAAGTCCAGATCTGCCCGTAGGTCGGGCCGTAGATCAGCGTGGCTTCGTAGACGGTGAGGTTGTGGTCGGCCGCAATGCCCTCGTTGGCCTTGCCCTGGACCCAGCGGCTGGCGTCTTCGAGTTTCTGCCGTTGTTCGTTGACGTTCTTGTCGCGGTTGCCGAAGGCCAGATCCTTTTCGAAACGGCCCAGGGTGAACGACCACGATCCGAGCTGAGTGCGCGGGCTGATGCCGTAGGGCATCTGGTAGGCCTCGTGGTTGCCGGAAGTCATGAAGACGGGCAGCCTGTGCTTGACGTAGGCTTCGCGGACGAGGCTGTAGACGAGGAGATCGTCGATGCCGCGCTGGTATTTCTGGGCGTCCTCGGCGTTGGCGAGCACGTTGAAGATTTTCCAGAGGGCGCCGATGCCGGGGTCGGCGACGGCTTCCGGATTGAGGTTGCGGTTGAAGTCGATGAGGTCGCCGGTGATGACGAGCGCGGTATCGGTGCCGTTCTTTTTGGCGGCAATGTTCTCGATCAGGTGGCGTATGGCGAAGAAGCTGTGGCAGACCTTCTCGCCCACCGTTTGGCAGGGGGCGCAAAGCGCCTCGCCGCCGTCGGGCTTTTTACAGGTTTTGTCGTCCTCGATGATGCGCGCCCGCGATTTGGCGAGCGAGGCATGGCGGACGTTGACGTGGACGTCGGTGAGATGGCCGAGCTTCAACGGCAGGGTGCCGGCGCGGATGACGGGGTGCCAGCTTTGCAGGCGCTGGGGATATTCGCGCCGTTGCGGCAGGGGATAGGTGTTTCCCTTGAGGTCGGCTTCGAAGAGGCGGTTGTAGGCGAAGTGTCTCTCTCTGGCGGTGTTGCACAGTTTTTTGAGGTAGGCGTCGATGTCGCGGTCCTGCGGTTCGAAATAGGGGTGTTTCACTTCGAGGAAGTAGTTGTCGTGGCCGTCGCCGTGCCCGGCGCATTTGCGCCGTTTTTCGGTGTTTTCGACGAGCCAGGTCCAATTGAGGAATTGGTCCTGGGGAATTTTTTTGTAGAGCGGTTCAAGATCGAGTTCGACTTCCCAGACATCACTCAGCCAGCCGTAAGGTCCCTGTTTCGTGAACAGCAGCGGGGCCAGGGTGAGGATGGGATACTCGATGCGCTCGTTGCCTTTTACGATCGGGCTGTGACGGTTGGCGATGAGCATGCCGTCCTTGAGGGTGCCCAGGTGCCAGACGCGGATGTGTTCCTTGGCGGTTTCGAAGGGGCTGGCATCGTTGTAGAGCTGGCCGAGGTCGGTGTCGACGCCTTCGTATTTGATCCCGTCGATGGCGCTGAGCCGCAGGTGGCGGTCGACATACTGATAGGCCTCCTTTGCCTTGCGTTCGGGGCCTTCGATGATGAATTTGTCCAGCGCGCTGGCGCCGGTGGCGATGATGAGGCTGCATTTTTTCTGGTCGCCGCCGAGCACCATCGGCGTGCCCAGGCTCGGATACAGGATGAGCGCTTCCAGCGCTTCCTTGTCGTCGCAGCGGGCGGGTTGGTTCTTGGTGTCGTCGGAAGGGGTCGGTTGGCTCATGGAAGCTATTGTGCGGCTTATTGTGCGAAAACCGGTTGCGGAAACCGGTGCGGAAGAAAGGATTTCGGAATTATCGCCCGTCCGGCCGGCGCAGTGCCTGCCGGTCCGCGCGCGCTTCGGCGAGGAAGGCCTCGCCGGCTTCGGCGAGCGCCCGCGCCGCATCGCCGGAGCGGTGCGCGAAGTCGTAGAAGCTGGGGTCGCTGATGAGCCAGTCCAGTGAATTTTCCTTCAGGTAGCGCCGCCTGGCTTTTTCCCGCAGGTCGGGGTCCTGCCAGAAACGGGGATGCGCATGAAGGGCGAACCACAGCGCCGACAGGCGGTCGTTCCGGGAAAGGGATAGTCCCATGCGGCGGATCGTGTCCAGTTCGCATTCGGCGACGTAGTGCCGGAGCGCGGGCAGCATCGGCAGCGGCGCGATTTCCGGGCGCGGCGTCGGGTCTTCGGTATCGAGGTAATGAATCGTTTCCTGCACCGTGCTGATGGCGCCCAGTGTCTTGAGCGTCGCCGGGTCGATCCGGATTGGTTCGGGGATTTTTTCCGGCGCGGGTCTTGTCGGGCCGGAAAGGCGGCGGGGGCGGTAGTTCCAGTCCCAGGCATGCCAGTGGCGAAAGGGGGAAAGAAAGCGCCCGGAGAGTTCCGGCGGCAGCGTTTGCAGCAGCGTGATGCCGATGCGTGCGTCGAACCAGCGCAGCAGAATCCGTGCGCCGTCGTCGAGTTCGGCCTTGAGCCAGGCGCGCAGCCAGGCGCACAGTTCCGGCAGCGGCAGCGGGCTTTCGATGAGGGTCAGCGCCTGCTTGAGGCCGGGCGTTTCGGCGAGCGCGGCGATGAGCGGGTGATTGCGTTCCAGCGGGTCGTCCGGGAGTTGCAGCAGGAACGGCCCTTTTTTATGGTAGGCGGCTTCGGCGGTTCCGAGAAAAACTGCCGTGAAGTTGAGTCCGTGCGCGTCGCCGAGTTCGAAAACGTAATCCGGCGGGCAGAGGATGGCATCGATCAGCGCGTAGCGGGTGGAGGGGGTTGCGGAGGCACTGGAGGCGCGCGGCGCGGCGAAGAACTCGTACAAGTCTTCGCGCAGCAGCGCGGCGATTTCCGCCGGAAGGCGGCTGGGGTCGTGGGCAACGCGTTCGGGGGCGGCGGGAGGCATTTGGGAATCCTTGGTATTTCCGGAACGGACGGCGTCTTTCTCAACGAACGATCGTCGCCACGCGGCGGCTGCCGGGATGCAGATTCAGCGCGCCGATCTGCGCGCCGGAGAGGTCGAGCCGGGCAATCGCGGAGTCGGCGATGTCCAGTTGGTCGACGCGCGCCTGGCGCAGATCGAGCAGTTCGATGACGCAGTCGCGGACCTCCATGCGGCCGATCCTCGCCTGGCGCAGGTCGATTATTTTGAAGAACGAGGCGAGCGCGTCGAGCCGTTCGGCGATCAGGCCATTGCGGAGGTCGGCATAGCGTTCGCTCCGGCAGCGCTGGAAACGCAGATGCCTGGTGCGTATGCAGTCCGCCATCAGGTATTCCGGAACGCAGTCGATGAATTCCATGGACTGGTTGCGCACGGCTTCGCGGGCTTCCTGGCAGTCCGGGAAAGCCAGCGCCGCGGAAATTTCCTTCCGCGCATGGCGGCAGCCTTCGCTGATTATGTCGGCCTGCGGCGTTCCGAAACGGACGCGCTCGAACCGGGTGAATCGCGCGGTATCGGCGGCGGCCTCGAATACTTTTTCGCCGCCGCCGCCGGGTGTGCCGAGAAAGCGGCAGTCGCGGACGGTGAATTCGCCGCGCACCGGAATGTCGGAGAGGCTGAAGCAGCCGCCTTCGACACGCTCCATCGACACGAAATTGCGCACTGCCGTTCCGGGCAGCGACTTGTCCATGCGGTAGCGCCGCACAATGCGGCAGTCACGCCAGATCATGGCCCGGATGTCGCAGGTGAACGGCGGCGTTGCCACAGGCACCTCGAGCAGTTGGCAGTTTTCGAAGCGCATTTCGGCGCAGTAGTCGGCGCCGGGCACCGGGCCGGTAGGCGTCAACGCATCGGCGCCCGGCATTTCGATTCCATCCCGGTACGAATCACCGGTTGCAACATGCGACGGATTGGTCATTTCGCTATCCCTCGGGCTGGTATGCCGATGCACCGCCCGCCGCCTTTTCGAGGCATTCCTCGCAGACCGAGGGCTTGCCCGGCACCGGCATGCCGCGCGGCCCCAGGTGCACCACGCTCTTCGAATACAGGGTGTAGCCCTCGGGCGTGCCCAGCTCGATGCCGCCGGGCCAGAACTTGGCGTAGCTGCCGCCGCCGTTGATCAGCACGCCCTTCTTGCCGACGATGTGCACCCAGTCTTCGTTGGACAAGAGCGTCGCCACCTTCTGCGCCAACAGTTGCAGTTCGTCGCCCTCTGCCTCGATGCGGATGACGCCCATCGCGGCGATCAGGCGCATGCCGAGCTGGTGGGCGAAGAAGCTGATCTTTTTCTGCACCGCCGCGAACCAGGAGCGGCCGACGCTGTGGCTCAGGTTCTGCTCGGCGGTGATGGCGGTGCTCTGGCCGCTGTGCAGGTGGATGCTTTCCTTGGCGGTGGCCTCGATCCCGAGCGCGCCGGAGATGAGCAGTTGCGGGCTGGAGAATTCGCCCAGGTCGCCGCCGCCGGCGATGGCCTCGTTCTGTTCCTTGAGGCGGTCGCTGACGGCATCCTGGTCGCCCGCGATCTGCGCGCCGTGCTGCCGGGCGTAGGCGGAGAGATCGCGGTGCTGGCGCTCGGCCTTCTCCAGCCGCGGGCGCGGTTAGTCGCAGGCGAGCGCGGGGCGCGCGGCGCCGGTGCGCGCGGGGGGGGTGGCGAACATACCCGCGGCGGCGCGCGGGGCGGCGGGGCCGTC
>JAVBTC010000020.1:0-39769 GCA_031556405.1 Rhodocyclaceae bacterium | reverse complement strand
CCCAGTAACCCATCAGGTGCTGATAGACGTCGTAAGGGTCGAGCAAGGGCGCCGCCTGGACGGTGGCGAGCAGAGTTTCGGAGACTTTCTCGATCAGCGCCTTGGGTTTGTCACCGGGCTGAATGCCGGTCAGCAGCGGGGTGACGGCCAGGCGCCATTTGTCGAACAGCGTTTCCACCTTGCTGCGGAAGCGTTTGAATTCCGGATGAGCCAGGATGGTCTGGCGCACCTCGGTCACGGGCTGGCGCAGCCGCGCATAACCGGGGCGCTCTACCTCGAACAGGGCGCTACGCAGGCTCGGCATTTCCTGCCAGTCGGCGGCGAAGGCATCAATATCGCGCTCGGGGATACCGCCATTCAGATGCGCATCGATATCGTGCAGGTCTTCCGGTTCACTGCTGTCGATGTGGCGCGGCAGGTTGAGGTTGTAGTCGTTCTTCTCGTCGGCGATTTCATCCAGCGGCACCATGCGTGCATAACGAGGTACCTCCACGCCACGACGGAAGGTATCGACGATGCGGTGGATGTCCTGCTCGCGCAGCCGGTTCTTGGGGCCGTCCTTGATGAAGCCCTTGCTGGCATCGATCATGAAGATGCCCTTGCGCGCCGTGGCGTTTTCCTTGTCCAGCACCAGGATGCAGGCGGGAATGCCTGTGCCATAGAACAGGTTGGCCGGCAGCCCGATGATGCCCTTGAGGATGCCTGAGCGCACCAGTTGCTTGCGGATGTGGGCTTCCGCGTTGCCACGGAACAGCACACCGTGCGGCAGGATGATGGCGCCTTTGCCGATGGTGGCCTTCATGCTTCGGATGACGTGCAGCAGATAAGCGTAGTCGCCCTGCTTGGCCGGCGGCGCGCCCCAGCCGAAGCGCCCGTAAGGATCGTTGGCCGGGTTCAATCCGGTGGACCATTTCTTGTCCGAGAAGGGCGGATTGGCGACCACATAGTCGTAGGTGCGCAGTTGCTCGCCGTTTTTGAACTTGGGGTTGACCAGCGTGTCGCCGCTCAGAATGGTAGCGGTGGGGAAGTCGTGCAGGATCATGTTCATCCGCGCGAGGCCCGCCGTGGTCACGTCCTTTTCCTGCCCTTCCAGGGTGATATGTTTGCCTGCCTCGGCGGCCACCTTCAATAGCAGCGAACCCGAGCCGCAAGTTGGGTCGTAAGCCGTGGTGGAGCCTTTGGTGTTCGTGCGTGAGATGCCGATGACCTGGGCGATGATGCGGCTGACCTCGGACGGTGTGTAGAACTGCCCCTTGCTCTTACCGGAATCCTGAGCGAAGTGGCGCATCAGATATTCGTAGGCATCACCGAGCAGGTCGTCGTTCTCCGCACGATTCTTGCCGAAATTCAGCTCGGGTTTCTCGAATATGGCGATCAAATTGCCCAGACGCTCAACCATCGCCGAGCCTTCGCCCAGCTTGTTGGGATCATTGAAATCCGGGAAGTCCGTGTGTGCCAGCTTGGTGTTGGCGTTGATCAGCTTCTGGATGACCTGGGTGTTGATCTTGTCGCCGATGTCGGCCTTGCCCTTTAGCGCCACCATGTCCTTGAATGAGGCACCGGGCGGGATGATGACGGGCGGGGCGAAGTCATCGCTGTCACCATACTTGTCGCTGATGTACTTGATGAACAGCATGAACAGGACATAGTCCTTGTACTGGCTGGCGTCCATGCCTCCACGCAACTCGTCGCAGGAAGCCCAGATAGAGCTGTAGAGGTCAGACTTTTTGACCACACCGTTACGTGGCGTGGGGAGGGAGACCGTCAGCATAGCAGAAGCTTTCGCTCCTGATATTGAGCCTATTTTCGCTTTTGTCTTCAGGTATGGCGCTGATACTTCACGGACCTCCAGCGACGCGGAGTCCTTCGTGCGTTCAGCGCGAGTATTGGGTAGTGCGACTGAGCCACCACGCCCACGTCCGGATACGAGCCGATTGTCATCAAGCAACTGTTGCTTGATCCGATCATAGGTGGATTCCTGCCAACCCAATGTTTCTCGCAACCTATGGTTTCCGGCGGAACCCCCCATCGCTTTGAGCGTGCTGATAAAGCGCTCGATATTCTTTTCAGTACTTGTCACTTCATATATCCATTATTGTTACTGCCACGCCTATTGTTTTACCCAATCCTCAAAAACAAGTTCCGGTACTCGTAGGAATTCACGAGTGTTGTTAGTCACCAGTACTGCACCGACGGACAAGGCATGCCCGGCAATGGCGGCATCGTTGGAACCAATAGGTGTACCTGCAGCCGCTAAAACTTGTTTGATGTAGGTGGTGGCATCAACGGCCGCTTTGTCCCAAGGAAGCACGACGTCCAGGCGTTTGACAAATTCATCCACCAGCAAGCTGTGTTTTGGCGACGCCTTATTGCCAATCGCTCCGAAACGCATTTCCGCATAGGTGATCACCGATACTGCAATCTTATGCTTCTGCACTGAATGCTCCTGCAATCTGCGCAGCACAGATTCCGGATGCTCCCGCATGATAAACAAGCAGATGTTGGTATCGAGCATGTACAGTTTCATAGTGAGAATCGGCCTTCTTCGATCACATCAGGCCGCTCGCTCAGAAAATCCGTATCTGCCTTATCAATGGCACCGAATGATTCCCAAGACGGTTTGACCGGACGCAGGGTGATCACATCCCCCTCGCGCTGGATTTCCAGCTCAGTCACTCCCTCGAAATCCATGTCCTTGGGCAAACGGACGGCACGGTTGGCCCCATTTTTAAAAACTGAAACAGTGCGCATGTTAGGCCTCCTTATTAAACATATGTTTAAACATATGCTTAGTCTGGAACTACGTCAACACACTCAACTTTAAAGGGGCCAAGGGAATGGAGCGTGTAAGGGGAAAAGTCCTATCCAGAAAAGGAAAGGGCTGTTTTATCGTTGTGCCAGCCCCACGATGAGGTTATCCACTGGCGCAAGCCGATCAATCTCGTCCGACCATGCCTGTAACATTTGTTGCCGTTGCGCGGCATATTCCGCCCGGTTGTAGACGCCACGCACGCCACCGATGGTGTGGTTCAGCGCTTTTTCCACAACGTCCGACGGCCAGCCCTGTTCGTGCAACAAGGTAGAAGCCGTTCGCCGCAGGTCGTGGATAGTGAAAGCGGGAATATCCTGTCCTTGCAGGGACGTCTTCAGCGCCTGGTTCAGAGCATTGTGGGCAAAGGGTTTAGTCAGGGTTCCACGACCAGGCAGCACCCACACGCTACTACTGGCCAGGGGCTTGAGCTCCTCGAATAACGTCCGTACCTGGGTGGATAGATAAATAATGTGCGGCTTGCCAGTCTTGGAATTTTCCACCGGAATGTGCCACTCACCTTCATCCAGATGCACGTCCTTCCACTGTGCCAGCATCAGTTCGGATTTCCGTACCAGCGTCATCAAGATCAGTTGCAGAGCAATCTTGAATTGCCGACGAATATTTGAAGTCTGTACAGCACGCAGGAAACGCCGAATTTCATCCTGGGACAGCGCACGGTCACGGGAGACGGCACGATAGACGTGCCGCATCGGTAGGGCCATGACCGGGTTGGCCTGGATCAAGCCGCAAGTCAGCGCATAGTCCAACATCCTCTTGAGCAGACCTCGCACCTGTCCGGCTGCAGCATCGAAACCTTGTTCCTTCTTACGCCAGATGACAATACGAACATCCTCTGCGGTAAGATCCTTGATGGGCTTGTCGCCGATATGCGGGAGGATGTCTTTCTCAAGATAGCGGCGAGGCATGGTGACATCCTTGCGGTCCCGCGATTGGATGTCCTTGAAGAAACGCTCGGCGAACTCGGTTATTGTGGCGTTCTCCGCTCCCGCCACTTTGGCCTGCTGCTTTTTCTTTGCCGGCGACTCGCCCATTGCCACCTGCTGAGCCGCGTCATCCCGTTTTAGCCGCGCATTCCTTAACGTCAGCGCGGGATACTTGCCCAGCGTCAGCTTCTCGTACTTGCCGTTCAGCCGGTAACGGTAGCGCCAAACGATGCCCCCGGTCGGGAACACCTCCACATACAACCCTCGGTTATCAGTAACCGTATAGGTCTTGTCCTTGGGCTTGAGCGCCTTAAGCGCAGTGTCGGTCAGAGCCATCGCATCCTCCATATGTCCAAGTATAGGAAAAATTTGCCAACCACTGGTTAGTTGGACCAAAACTTGGACATAAAATTCGACGGAACCGACTATACCTCCCAAATGTTCAACAGAATAAAAACCATTTATTTACAATGTGTTGTATGTATTCAGCGGAGCTTGTTGGACATCGATGGAAGTCATATTATTTCCCGATACAAAAACGTCCGAATATTTCGCCCAGGAGATCGTCACTGTCGAATTCGCCGGTGATTCTACCGAGCGTGGTTTGTGCCAGCCGCAGTTCCTCGGCGAAAAATTCGAGCCGTACCGCTTCGAGTTCACCCGCAGCGGCGGCAAAATGTGCCTCCGCCGCGCGCAGAGCCTCAAGATGGCGTTCGCGGGCGATAAAAACGTCTTCGATTTGATGCCAGCCGACGATGGCGAGCAGTTCTTCGCGCAAAAGATCGACGCCGGCGCCGGTCTTGGCCGAGAGCGCAATGACGGTACCGCCTTCGTCTTCGAAACGGCACGGGACGGCAGACGATTCCGGGGCGAGATCGATTTTGTTGTGTACGGTGATCCGGCGCAGGTCCGGCGGCAGTCGCTCGAGAATGGCAGCATCGGCTTCGCCGAGGCCATGTTCGGCGTCGACCAGCAACAGAATAACGTCGGCGCGTTCGATTTCGCGCCAGGCGCGGTCGATGCCGATTCGTTCGACAGTATCGGCGGTGGCGCGCAATCCCGCCGTGTCGACGATATGAAGCGGAACGCCGCGGATTTGAATGCTGCTTTTGAGCGCATCGCGCGTGGTTCCGGCCACTGGCGTAACGATGGCCAGATCGTCTCCGGCGAGCTGGTTCAGGAGGCTCGATTTACCGACGTTAGGCTGCCCGGCGAGCACGACATACAACCCGCCCCGTAACAGGCTGCCTTGCCGGGCACGCGCAAATACCGCTTCGAGCCGCGTCTTCAGCGTTTCAAGCCGTTCGACGGCGGCAGTAACGGAAAGAAAATCGATTTCTTCCTCAGGAAAGTCGAGACAGGCCTCGGTCAGCGCGCGTAACTCAATCGTCGCCGCCACCAGTGCGGCAATTTCACGCGAAAATTCTCCCTCCAGCGAACGTGCGGCGCCCTTTGCGGCACTGACACTGGCGGCATCGATGAGGTCGGCGACGGCTTCAGCCTGGGCGAGGTCCAGTTTGCCGTTCAGGAAGGCGCGACGGGTGAATTCACCCGGCTCGGCAAGGCGGGCGCCAAGCTCGAGACAACGCCGCAACAAGAGCTGCAATACGACGGGGCCGCCATGTCCATGCAGTTCGAGGATGTCTTCGCCGGTATAGGAATGCGGCGCCGGAAAATAGAGCAGCAGACCGCGATCGATAATGGCACCGGAGGAGTCGCGAAAACCGGCAAGCGTAGCCATGCGCGGCGACGGTGTTTTCCCGGCGAGCGCTTGCCCCCAGGAGGAAAGATCATCGCCGGAAACACGGATCACCCCGACCCCGCCACGACCGGGCGGGGTAGCAATCGCGGCGATCGGGTCAGGAAACGTCTTCTCCTTCCGGCTTGCCGTCATTGCGGCGTCCTTCATCGTCTTTTTTGCCGTTTTTTCCGTCAAGTTTTTTGTCGAGTTTTCCGTCGTTAGCGGCTTCGCCGCCGGCTTTTTTATCGTCGGTTTTCACCTTTTCGGCGCCGGCTTTTCCGCCGTCCTTGCCCTTCTCGATCATCCGCGTGATCTGCCACTGCTGCGCGATCGACAAAACGTTGTTGACGACCCAGTACAGCACCAGACCGGCGGGGAAGAAGAAGAACATGACGCCGAAGATGAACGGCATCATCATCATCACCTTGGCCTGAATCGGATCGGGAGGCGTCGGATTGAGCCGGGTCTGCAGGATCATTGTCAACATCATGACAACCGGCAGAATATAGTAAGGATCGGCCGAAGAAAGATCATGGATCCAGAGAATCCACGGCGCGTCACGCATTTCCACAGCGCCGAGCAGGGCCCAGTAAAGCGCGATGAAAACCGGAATCTGCACCAGAATCGGCAGACAGCCACCGAGCGGATTGATCTTTTCGGTCTGGTAGAGCTTCATCATTTCCTGATTGAGGCGCTGGCGGTCGTTGCCATAACGTTCTTTCAACGCCATCAGACGCGGCGTGACGGTACGCATTTTCGCCATCGATTTGTAGCTGGCCGCGGAAAGCGGATAGAAAATCAGCTTGATGATGATCGTCAGGACAACGATCGCCCAGCCCCAGTTGCCGACGAGACCGTGAATCCATTCGAGCACCTGGAAAATCGGGGCAGCAATGACGGTGAGCCAACCGTAGTCGACAACCAGATTGAATCCCTCGGCAAGTTTTTTCAACCGTGCCTGTTCCTGCGGCCCGGCGTAAAACGGAACCGTGAGCGCCGCCTTGCCGCCGGGGGCGATCTCGGGCACAGAAAGAATTACTCCAGCGGCGACAACCGGTTTGCCACTGGCACTGGTACCGATCTTGCGCACATAGAATTCGCGTTCGGAATGTCCCTGCGGCAACCAGGCGGTAACGAAATAGTGTTGCACCATCGCCAGCCAGCCGTTATTGGTTTTCCGCGGCAGAACATCCGCGGTTTTTCCTTTTTCGATGTCGGAGAAGGAAACCTTCTGATATTTCTTCTCGCTGTCGTAGAGCGCCGGACCGGTGTAGGTGCTGATCATTCTCGATTCGCCGGTCGGTGGCGCATCGTCGCGCTGCAATTGAAAATAGGCATGCGCGGCAAGCGGCTGCGGGCTGCCGTTTTCGATGGCATAGGTAACGCCGATTTCGTAACTATTGCGTTTGAACGTCAGGACCTTGTTAACTTTGATGCCGGCAGCGACCTCGGCTGCGAGAAAAACCTGCAGTTCGTCGCGATCGCCCAACTCGTGGGGACCGGGCGCGGCGGTAAACAGGGTTTTATGATAGGGCAGGGTCGTCCCTTGCGGCCCGATCAGCCCGGTTTGTACGACATACTGGTGTCCCGGGTCGATGAGAAGGAATTTTTTTTCTTTGTCTTCATTCGCCTTGTAGCGATTGAGCTCAAGACGGACGATATCACCGCCGAGGGTGGAAATATCGGCGCTGTAAAGGTCGGTTTTGATCGTCAGAATTTCGGCTTTATCCGCCGCAACAGGAGTAGCGTTCGCTTCACCCGATTGATTCTGCTGCGATAGGGAAGCGGCAGGGGAAACAGTGTTTTCGCCGTTGGTGCCAGGGACCTTTCCATCATCCGCTCGCAGCGAGGCGCTCGGTTGCGGTGTCGCCGCCTCCTGTGTCACCGCAACTGCCGGGGGCTTGGGGTTTTTATATTTATGCCACGCATCGAAAAGCATGATGAGTGAAAAAATGAAAATCAGCAGGGGAAACAGGCGACGATTGTCCATGAACAACCTTTGATTGTTTTCTTAATAAAAATTGGGGCAATGAGATGACAGTCGAAGCATGCGACCCATGGGGCAGCGATCTTCAGGGAACCGGATCATAACCGCCGGGATGCCAGGGATGGCAGCGCAGGAGACGTCTTGCGCCAAGGGCACCGCCTTTTCCCGCACCATATTTTTCAATGGCTTCCATGGTGTATTCGGAACAACTGGGAACGAAACGGCAATTACGTCCAAGGAAAGGACTAAGTGTGTAACGGTAACAGCGGATCAATTGCAACAGCACGGTTTTCATCGCACGGTTCCCAGCGTTTTTCCAGACCGGACATTTTTGTGCCCAATCCCCCGCCTTTTGGCTTGCCCTCCCGTTTTCTCCACTCCTGCGCCGCTTTCATTCCAGTCCCGCAGTTTTTCCAACAGGCCACGGATTTCCCCGGCCAGCACCCGTCGCTCGAGATTCTGGGGTCTGGCAGCCAAGCGCAGCACCAGATCATAGCTGGGAAGCTGCTGCCGCAACAGGCGAAAATTCTCTCTCGCCAAACGTTTCAGCAAGTTCCGCCGCACGGCGCTGGCAATGAACCGCTTGGCAATGACAACGCCAAGCCGTGCCGGGAGTTCCATTGTCCCCGCCGCCGTTTCCGTCATTGTTCCAAGCGTTTCCTTTTTCCCCGGAAGTTCACTTTCACTTCCGACACCATTCACGGGCTTTTGCGGAACTTCTTCGCGGCGCCGGAAATAAAGAAGAAAATTACGGCTTTTCAGCGTGTTGCGCAGACTAAAAACGGATGAAAAATCATCCGTTGTCGTCAGACGGCAACTCCTTGGAAAGGAATGGCCACAAAGGCGGGAAACATCACGGCCCATGGAAATGGCAAAGAAACGAACATTCACTCAAGGGCTTGTCAGATATTCAATTCACCTGGTCAGCACCTTCTTTGACGGAAATGCCGACGAGACGATATTCCCAAAAAAACTTCCCGCAGCCCCGACGCTTCCATCGGCTGCCGCAATGCAAAACAGAGCCGGGCAGAACCAGAGCGCAACAAGCAATCAGACAGAGAGGCGGTGACGGCCTTTGGCGCGGCGTGCGCGGATTACGGCCCGACCGCCCCGGGTACGCATACGGACAAGAAAACCATGAGTCCGCTTGCGGCGAACCACCGAGGGTTGATAAGTACGTTTCATGATTTGGCTTCGTTCGAAAGAAGATAAACGTTGGATTAGACTCCCGCAGCCGTTCAATGTCAAGATGCGGCGAATGCGGGAAGCAGTGAAGAGTTCCGCTTTCATGCGCTTGCCTCATCAAACTGTGCCTCCTGCCGGCTCCCTGCAACCGCCTCGCCGAATCTCCCGCAACCTGTGGATAACTTTCCTTCTCCAAGGTAGAATGCTTCTTCGCCTTTTCTTCCCGTTCTTTCGTGGACTTGTTCGTAACAACCGTTTTTTTATATATAAAAAACAATTAATTACCCTGTTTACACGGGCTCTCCCGATGAAAACGGTAAAGGCATCCCGGGGTTCGTTGCGGTATTTTTCCGCAATGTCCGACAATGTATTCTCGCACCCCCGGCAAACGTTTCTTCGGAGGCGGTTCATCCGCGGCATGTAACACAAAGCGATTGAGTGTAGATACTTGGCGTTTATGTTGACGTATCTTTTCATCCCGCCGGGAGGTTGCCCTTCCTGGGCAGTCATATCAACCTTTCGGGCCTCGGCTCCAATCTGAATCTGAAATTTTTTTATGAGCGGTTTCTGGAATTCCTGTCTCAGCCGGTTCGAAAGCGAACTGCCGAAACAACAATTCAACACCTGGATCCGTCCCCTGCGCCTGGAAGGAGAGGAAAACGCCGCCGCTGGCCTGCGTTTGATCGTGCCCAACAGCTTTCTCCTGAAATGGGTAAAGGAACGCTATTTGGCGCGGATCGAGGAACTTGGACGGGAATGGTTCGACGCGCCGATCAGCATAGAAGTGATCATCAACCGGAAACTGCCCGCCGCAGGGCAAAAGCAGCCATTGCCGGATTCCGACATCCTCCTCAACCAGCCCCGGGAAAGCTATTCGAACGGACATTCCGGCATGCCGGAAATATCGCCGGCACCGTCGAATATCGGACCGACACATTCGCCGGAGATAAAAAACGCCACCTCTTCCCTTTCCGGTGCAACGCGGGCCAAACATTCTCCCGCCCGTCAATCCGGACATCAGCGTGATAAAACATACGAAAAGACCCGGCTGATTCCGGATTTCACGTTCGACAATCTGATTGTCGGCAAAGCCAATGACCTGGCTCGCGCCGCCGCTTTGCAGGTGGGAGAGAATCCCGGCGGCGCTTACAACCCGCTTTTTATTTATGGCGGTGCGGGATTGGGAAAAACACACTTGATTCACGCCATCGGAAATTTTGTCAGCGAATACCGCTCTGAAAAAGTCGTGCGCTATGTGCACGCGGAGGATTACTACTCCGACGTAGTGCGCGCTTACCAGCAAAAATCATTCGATGTTTTCAAACGTTATTACCGCTCGCTTGATGTACTGCTGCTTGACGATGTGCAGTTCTTCAACGGCAAGAACCGCACCCAGGAAGAGTTTTTCTATGCGTTCAATGCGCTGATCGAGGCGAAAAAACAAATCGTCATCACCTGCGATACCTATCCGAAAGACATCTCTGGTCTGGAAGACCGGCTCATTACCCGTTTCGATTGGGGCCTGACAGTACAGATCGAACCGCCCGAGATCGAAATGCGGGTCGCAATCCTGAAGAAAAAAGCCGAGGCCGAAGGAGTTCTGCTTGACGACGAAGTGGCTTTTTTCATCGCCAAACATCTACGTTCCAATGTACGGGAACTGGAAGGCGCTTTAAAGAAAGTACTTGCTTACTCTTCGTTTCATGGGCGAAAAATCGCGATCGATCTCGCGAAGGAAGCGCTGAAAGACGTCATTGGCGCCACCAACCGGCAGATCAGTATCGAAAACATCATCAAAACCGTCGCCGACTATTACAAGATCAAGGTCGCCGACCTGTTTTCGAAAAAGCGCACCCGCGCCATCGCCCGTCCCCGCCAAGTCGCCATGTGGCTGACCAAGGATGTGACCGCACACAGCTATCCGGTCATCGGCGACGCTTTCGGCGGTCGCGACCACACCACTGTCCTGCACGCGGTACGTACCATCGATTCCCTGCGCAGCAAGGACAACGAACTCAACCATGATCTTCACGTACTGCTGCAAGTACTGAAAGGCTGAGGAGTCGAACGGTGGACAACCCGGAAAGAAAGCTGTGCACAAGATGTGGAAAATTCGCGCAATTCCTGCCTGTGGATAAATCGTCCACTTTTCATCCACAAGAAAAAAACAGGCTTCAACGCACCTTGATTTAGACTGTAGTGTATTGATTTAAATGAATAAAAATGAATTATCCCCAGAATTGTCAGGCAGTTTATCTTTATAGGACTTTAATATATGGTACTTATCAAAACCCGTCGTGACACACTACTTGCCCCGTTGCTTTCCGTTTCCGGGATCGTTGAAAAGCGCCATACGCTACCGATCCTGTCGAACGTTCTCCTGGAAAAGACAGGAGAGAAACTGACGTTTCTGGCAACCGACATCGAAATTCAGATCACGACCTCGAGCGAGGGAGCACAAGGCGACGGCGACGGCGCGGTTACCGTGGCTGCGCGTAAATTTCAGGACATTCTGCGCTCCCTGCCCGAGGAGGCGGAAGTCAGCCTGGTTTTGGAAGATAAACGTCTGCAGGTGCGTTCCGGGAAAAGCCGCTTCAGCCTGCAGACATTGCCGGCGGAAGATTTTCCGCGCATGGCGCTCTCCGATTCCGCCGGCCGCAGGAAATTGCAGCTCAGCCAGCGTGCCTTTCGTCAATTGCTGGCGAAAACACAGTACGCTATGGCGGCGCAGGACGTACGTTACTATCTGAACGGGCTGCTGCTATTGGTCGAGGGCAAGCAACTGCGCGCGGTGGCCACGGACGGGCATCGACTGGCCTATGCCAGCATGGCGCTCGAGGAGGAATTTGAGACGCAGGAACTGATTCTGCCGCGGAAAACGGTGCTCGAGTTGAATCGCCTGCTTTCCGACAGCGACGATCCCTTGGAAATCGAGTTGTACGCGAACCAGATCTGTTTCCGTTTCGCGCATATCGTTCTGGTGTCGAAACTGATCGACGGCAAGTTTCCCGATTATCAGCGTGTAATCCCGGAGACGCTGAAAAGTACAGTTCTGCTGGGCCGGACCGCGCTTTTGCAGGCAATGAGCCGCGCCGCCATCCTCAGCAACGAGAAATTCCGTGGCGTGCGTCTGCTGTTCTCCCCCGGGAGTCTGAAGATCGTCGCCGCGAACGCCGAGCAGGAGGAAGCACAGGAAGAACTCGAGATCGATTACGGCGGCGAGCCGATCGATGTCGGCTTCAACGTTGGCTACCTGCTCGATGTGCTGAACAACAACAGTTCCGAAACGGTGCGATGGGGGCTGAACGATGCCAATTCGAGCGCGCTGATCACGATTCCCGGCAACGACGATTTCAAATATGTCGTCATGCCGATGCGGATCTGAAACGAAACGGGAAAACGGAAGGAAGCGACAGGAAACTCATGAGCGAAAAAAACGAACTGCCGGAAAAGAGCGATTTGCCGGGATACGACGAGTCTTCGATTCAACAACTGGAAGGCCTGGAAGCGGTGCGCAAGCGTCCCGGGATGTATATCGGCGACACTTCCGACGGGACCGGATTGCACCATATGGTGTTCGAGGTCGTCGACAACGCGATCGACGAAGCGCTGGCCGGTTACTGCGACGAGATCGTGGTGACGATCCACGCCGATAACTCGATTTCGGTGCAGGACAACGGCCGTGGCATCCCGACCGGGATCAAGTTCGATGACAAGCACGAGCCAAAACGCTCCGCCGCCGAAATCGTGATGTGCGTGCTCCATGCCGGAGGCAAATTCAATCAGAACTCGTACAAGGTTTCCGGCGGCTTGCACGGCGTCGGGGTTTCCTGCGTCAATGCGCTGTCGCAGTGGCTGCGCCTGACGATCCGGCGCGACGGCAAGCGGCAGTTCGTCGAATTCAATCGCGGTGCGGTCGCCAACCGTATTATCGAAATGCAGAACGGTGTCGAGGTGTCGCCCTTGAAAGTGATCGGCGAAACCGAAAAGACCGGTACAGAGGTGCATTTTCTCGCCGACGGGGAAATCTTCGGCACGATCGAATTCCACTACGAGATTCTGGCCAAGCGTCTGCGCGAACTGTCGTTCCTGAACAATGGCGTCAAGATCCGCCTCGTCGACCAGCGTACCGGCAAGGAGGACGATTTTGCCTTTTCCGGCGGCGTAAAGGGGTTTGTTGACTACATCAACCGCAGCAAGACCGTGCTGCACCCGAACGTCTTCTACGCCGAAGGCGAAAGCCAGACCGCGGCGGGCGTGACCGTCGGCGTAGAAGTGGCGATGCAGTGGAACGACAGTTACGCCGAACAGGTATTGTGCTTCACCAACAACATTCCGCAGTCCGACGGCGGTACTCATCTGACCGGCCTGCGCGCGGCGATGACGCGGGTGATCAACAAATACATCGAGGAAAACGAGATCGCGAAGAAGGCGAAGGTGGAAATCTCCGGCGACGACATGCGCGAGGGCTTGGCCTGTGTGCTCTCAATCAAGATGCCCGATCCCAAATTCTCGTCGCAGACGAAAATGAAGCTGGTTTCCTCGGAAGCGCGTCCGGCCGTGGAAGAAGTCGTCGCTGGTAAGCTGGCCGATTTCCTGCTGGAGCGCCCGAACGATGCGAAAGTCATTACCGGTAAGATCGTCGAGGCCGCGCGCGCGCGCGACGCAGCGCGCAAAGCGCGGGAAATGACGCGCAGAAAGGGTGTGCTCGACAGTTTCGGCCTTTCCGGAAAACTTGCCGATTGCCAGGAGCGCGACCCGGCGCTGTCCGAACTTTACCTGGTCGAGGGCGATTCCGCCGGCGGCTCGGCCAAACAGGGCCGGGACCGCAAATTCCAGGCGATCCTGCCGCTGAAGGGAAAAATCCTCAACGTCGAAAAAGCGCGTTTCGACAAACTCATTTCCAGTCAGGAAGTTGTCACGCTGATCACCGCGCTCGGCACTGGCATCGGCAAGGATGAATACAAGCCGGAAAAGCTGCGTTATCACCGCATCATCATCATGACCGATGCCGACGTCGATGGCGCCCACATCCGCACGTTGCTGCTGACTTTTTTCTATCGTCAGATGCCGGAACTGATCGAGCACGGCCACGTTTATATCGCGCAGCCGCCGCTTTATAAGGTGACGCGCGGCAAGAGCGAGCGCTACCTCAAGGACGACCACGAATTCAATCAGTATCTCCTCAAAATGGCGCTCGACGAGGCGCAACTGGTGCCGAAGGCGGGGGCGGAGGCCATTTCCGGCGGCGCGCTGGAGGCTCTGGCGCGCGAATATCAACTCAGCGAGAGTGTGATCGAGCGACTTTCCAATCTGATCAATCCCGAAGTCCTGCGTGCACTGGTCAGATTCAATATTCAGCTCGACCTTTCCTCCGAGGAAAGGGCTCAGGCCAGTGCCCGAACGCTGGCGGAAAAAGCCAACAACGGCACCCAGGTGTTCGCGCATTACGACGAGGCCGAGGAATCCTGGCAACTGTGCATCGAGACGCTGCACCACGGCAATATCAAGCATGGTGTCATCGACGAGAATTTCCTCCTTTCCGGCGACTGGGCGCAACTGAAGAAAACCGCAGAAATGCTTTTCGGCATGTTCGGTCCCGGCGCGCTCGTCGCCCGCGGCGAGAAGAAACAGCCGGTCGGCGGTTTCGCCGAGTCGATGCGCTGGCTGTTGGCCGAG
The DNA here is from genome assembly GCA_031556405.1 of Rhodocyclaceae bacterium. GTDB lineage: Bacteria > Pseudomonadota > Gammaproteobacteria > Burkholderiales > Rhodocyclaceae > WQZF01. The sequence goes on along the minus strand of JAVBTC010000020.1, from coordinate 25,421 downwards.
GCCGAGCGCGGTCTGAACAAGCAGCGCTACAAAGGGTTGGGTGAAATGAACCCGGGACAGCTTTGGGAAACGACGATGGACCCGACGGTACGCCGCCTGCTGAAAGTACAGATCGAAGACGCGATCGGTGCCGATGAAATCTTCACTACCCTGATGGGCGAAACAGTCGAACCGCGACGCAATTTCATCGAAACGAACGCACTGTCGGTACGCAATATCGACGTTTGATGCTTTCCAGTTCGCCGGAAACAAGGCTCGCGCCCCGTCGTTCAACGACGGGGCGTTTCATATCCGGTCATCGAATCCGGATGAAATGACAAAAGATTTTCTAAATAATAGTTAAATTTCATTCTATAAATGTAGCTGTATATAGCCAATATTTTTTTATAAAACTGGAATAATATCTGTCGAATGCAACTGGAACGTATACTTCAGCGCCAAGGGTTTGGCAGCCGCAAGGAATGCCGGGCGCTGATTCGCCGAGGGCGGGTGGCTGTTGCCGGAGAAGTGTGCCGCGACCCTTTCCGCGAATTCGAGACAGGGGATGGCACAGAGGATAAGAGGGCTGAAGATACACCGTTTACCTTCGAAGTCGACGGTGTGCTCTGGCAGTTTCGGGAATTCGCCTATCTGATGCTGAACAAACCCCCGGGGTCCGAATGCTCGCACCGGCCGAGTGCGCATCAGAGCGTTTTTTCTTTGCTGCCGCCGCAATTGCTGACGCGCGGCGTACAGTGCGTTGGGCGGCTCGATCAGGATACGACCGGGCTGTTGCTTTTTTCCGACGATGGGCAGTTTCTTCATGCCTGCGCCTCGGGGAAACGCAAAATTCCGAAAACGTACCGGGTGCGTACGAGCGAGCCGGTGGCGGACGAACAACTCGTGCTGTTGCGCCGCGGTATCCTCCTGCATGGTGAAACGCAACCCATCACGGCGTTGGCAGTAGAAATGGTGAAGATCCCCGATGGCGGTCAGGGCGGCAGTCAAGCGCATGAACTTTCGTTGACGATCGGTGAGGGGAAATATCACCAAGTGAAGCGCATGATCGCCGCCGTCGGAAACCATGTCGAAGCACTCTGCCGGGTCGCCGTCGGCGAATTGCGGTTACCCGCCGATCTGGAGCCGGGAGGCTGGCGCTGGCTTGATCCGGAGGATTTCGAGCGCCTTGGCGTGGCCATCCGGCGCGGCGGGGAACGCTGATCTATCGGCGGGAGCTGCTTGTTGCCCTCAGTGCTTTTGCCCCGTAAGGTGCGAATGGAGACAGGTTTTACGCTGTCCTTACCTATCAGGAAATAAAAAGGAGACAAAGATGCTCGATATTCTGCGGCCCGGTATGTCCGAAATGATCGAATTCGACATTTCACGGGAAAAGACGGTGCCGTTCCTTTATCCCGAATCCCGTGAATTTCAGGAAATTCCGGAAGTGTTCGCTACCGGCTATATGGTCGGCCTGATGGAATGGTGCTGTATCCGTTCGCTTGCCTGTGCCCTGGAGCCGGGAGAGGGGAGCCTCGGGACGCTTATCGAGGTAACGCATGTTGCGCCGACGCCGCCGGGCGCGCGCGTGACCGTTACGGCAACGGTCGAGGAAGTTGCGGGCCGTAAAATTATCTGGCGCGTCGTCGCACGGGACGACCTTGACGTAATCGGCGAAGGGAGAATCGGCCGCGCCGTCGTGCGCTGGGAACGATTCAATCAATTGGTCGCAGAGAAAAAAGAAAAAATCGCCCGCCTCAAAGAATGAAAGCGGGGTGGCAGCGATATGGCGGTAATTTACCAGGATGGGGCTCGCAGTTATCGGGAGATTTGATCGGGGATTGGTTTCCTGAATGGCTTCTGATCGATCTCCCTCGCCCGCCTGGCGGAAATGGAAAAGAAAGCGGGCGGGAAGTGCTCCGGTTTACAGCTCGATATCCGCCTTGATCCAGAGCGTACGGCCCGGCTCGTTGATCCGCGTGAACTGGGTGGTGTAGCCGGCGACTTCGGTCGAGCGCTTGTCCAGGTGCTCGGCGTAGGTTTTGTCGAACAGGTTGTCGACGCCGGCGCTGATGAGGATCTCTTTGCTCGGGCGGTAACTTCCGTTCAGTGCGAAGGTGGTAAATCCCGGCGTCGGGCCGATGTCCTGGCCGGCGATATTGCCTCTGCCCGGATCGACGCGGTTTTGTGCCGCAACGGCACGGATCAGGCCGCCGACGCTGAAGCGCTGGTTGTCGTAGGTGAGAGAGAGGCGCGATTCGAACGGCGGGATCTGCGCCAGTGGCGTTCCGTCGCTCTCGTTGTCGCCGCGCACGTAAGCAAGCGAGGCGCCGAGTTTCCAGTTCTCGGCGAAATTCCATAACGCGGTGGCTTCGAAACCCCACAAACGGGCATCGATATTGCGCGTCACCAGCGCGCCGGGCGCCTTGCCCGCGACTTTGGAATCGATCAGGATGAAATCGTCGACCCGGCTGTAAAAACCCGAAAAGGAAGCGGAAAGATTTTCCTTGCGGTTCCATAAGAGGCCGAAATCGACCTGGGTATTCTTTTCCGGACGGGTGGAGAAGGCGCTGTCGCTGTCGGTGCTCTGTTTGTTTTGCGCGATCAGCTCCCAGTAATCGGGAAAACGCTCGGCGTGGCCGATGCCGAGATAAGGCGTGAAGGTACCCAGCGTTTGTGCTTCGATGTCGCGTTCGTAGCGGGCAAAGCCGCTCACCAGCGTATCGCGGCGGACTTCTCCGGCGGAAACCGGGCCCGCCGATCCCACTGCTCCGGAGTTACGCGCGTCCTGGGCGCGCCACCAGTCGCCGCGGAGCCCGCCGAGGAGACGGTCGCGCTCGGTCAGATGCAGCGTCAGTTCGGAAAAAAGGCCGTACTGGGAAAAACGTGCGTCGGTAACCCGCGGCTGGCTGGAATAGGGCGTCTGCCACTGATTCTTGGTGCCGCGCGCGCGGTGCCGGTTGTATTGGCTGTCGAACCCGGCAACGAGTTCGGTGCGTTCGTTCGGAAACAAGGTGAATACCAGCCGGCCGCCGTCGGTCATACGATCCGGATTATTCGCGGAAGGGCCGGGCATCATCGGGGTCGGGGAGAAATCGCGCAGGCTGTAGTTGTCCATCACGTGATCGATATAGTTGTGATAGACCTGCGCTTCGACCTTCTGCAGAACGGGGGAAATATTTTTCTTTTCGAACCGGAGCCCGAAATTCTCCCGCTTGAATTTCGATCCGTCCATGCCACGGTCGGCATAGGCGGCTTCACCATCACTGGTGGCGCCGCTGAATTCGAACCAGGTGTCGGCGTCCGGTGTCCAGCCGAAGGCGGCGTTGGCGCTCCAGCGTTGATAAGCCGAGTGGACCCGGTTGCCGTCGCCGTCGCGGTAGTCGTGCGAACGGGAATTGGTGCCGATGCCGCGCACGTAAAACTCCGGGCTTCCGGCAACGGCGTCGATCATTTCGTCGTTGCGACCGAAGCTTCCTCCTACCAGGCTGCCGGAAAAAGCAGTCTCGGCAGCGGTAAAGGAAGGCCGTTTGCGCTCGAACTGTACCGTTCCGGCGACGGTACCGGGTCCAAAGCGCACGCTCTGGGGGCCTTTGATCACCGTCACGCGGTCATAGGCGGAAGGAAAGACGTACGCGGTCGGTGGGTCCATCCGGCCACCGCAACCGCCGTAAATATTTTCCCCATCAAGCAGAATGTTGAGCCTCGAACCGGCCATTCCGCGGAATACCGGATCGCCATCGCTGCCGCCTTTGCGGATGACGGAAAAACCGGGAATCGTCTTCAGGTAATCGGCACCATCATGCGCGGGTAGAGGTTGCTGCGGCCGTTTCGGATCGGTTTCGACGATCAGCGGTGCCGTTTCGCGCGCGGCGGTGACGACGACTTCGTCCAAGGTCTGTGCTGCGGGTTCCTTGTGTTCCTGGGCCAGTGCGATGGAGGAAATCGAGAGAGGGAGCAGGGAAAGAGCGGAAATGAGGCTGCGTGAAAGAAGTGTGGGGCGAAATGTGGAACGGTACGGATGATTATGGACTTGCCCGGAGCGGTGCATGGGGTGGCACGTAGGAGGGCACACGGAACGATGCATGGATTTTTCTCCCTTGAATGTTTTTGTCCGGCGAAGACGCCCAAAGTCAATTGAGCTAGCGATTGGGATCGGATTTTAGGAGACGGATGGCGCTAAGAAAATGCGGCAGATTGTCGCGGCACAAATATGAGGGGGGTGGAAGGCAGGAAAAGAGTGGCGGAGAACCGGCACGATTTATCGAATCAATCGCCGCGATAGCCCGATATTAGTGTCAGCACCGATGCGGTAAGGATATAATCATTTCAGGTCCGACCGCTTCCGAGTTCTGAGTCCCGAATTGAATTTGACCGCGTGCCCGGATTCTTTTTTATTCCACCGTTTATTGTTTCTACAAGGAGACGTCTATGAACAGCAAAATCGATATCGGAATCAGCGAAAAAGACCGTAAGAAAATTGCCGATGGGCTGGCGCATCTGCTGGCTGACAGCTACGTTCTCTACGTAAAGACCCACGGATTTCACTGGAATGTGACCGGGCCGATGTTCCAGACGCTGCACGTTTTGTTCGAAGAGCACTACACCGAGCTGTGGAATGCTCTCGATCAGATTGCCGAGCGGATCCGTTCGCTGGGATATCCCGCGCCGGGATCCTACAAACGGTTCGTCGAACTTTCCTCGATCGATGAGGAAAACGGTGTGCCGAAGGCAAAGGACATGATCCGGCAATTGATTTCGGGTCAGGAAGCCGTGGCACGTACCGCGCGCGAGGTTTTCGGCGTCGCCGACAAGGCTGATGACCAGCCGACCGCCGACCTTCTGACGCAACGGATGCAAGTGCACGAAAAAAATGCGTGGATGCTGCGCAGTCTGCTCGAAGAATGAATCGTCCAATTGACCCCGCTGAAATCAGTTTCATCGAACTCTAGGACAACTTCAGAGGTTTCAGGCCGGGCTGTCCCAAAGGAACGGCTTTGTTCGTACAGTTCCGTTTCACGTGAAACAGGTTTCACGTGAAACAAAAACCGCCGAGACAATCATGTCTACGGCGGTTTTTTTACGGCCGGGCAATACCCAGGCCAGGGGGAGGAAAAGAAAACGTCTCAGGCGTCGTTTGCGGCCTTTTTCGTTCTTTTTGCGGTAGTTTTGACGGCGGCCGCAGGTTTTTCGACGGGCTTTTTTTCTGCTCCCGATGCCCGAGTGCGGTTGGGCGATGGCTTTGTTTCACTTTCATTTTTTCCGCCGTCAGTCTTCGCCGTTTTTTTCGGTTCCCGTTTCTCGAACTCAAAGCCGACCTTCCCATCAGCCCCGCGCACGAGGAACGCGGAGAACTTGCGCCGGGTCCGGGCGGAAACGAAATTCTTGAGCAGGTCGGTACGTCCGGTACTCAGCAGCTTGTTCATCTGTTCGCGACCGATTTCCTGTTGCAGGATGATTTTTCCGGAACGGAAGTCGCAGGTACGTTCCGGGCCAACGGCTTTTTCGCAAACGTAAGAGAGGCCGTGTTCAAAAACGTGTGCCTGGCATTTGGGGCAGGGGCCGAGCGCCTCCTGCCCGGAGAAATCGACGGCCTCGGCGGTGGCACTGTCGCCGCTCTGGCCGAAATCGAATTCAGGAGCGTTTTCCGCATTCAGTTTGACGATTGCCGCAAACGGCCGCCCCATTTTGTTGCGGAATCCCGTTAGGGGACCGACGCTGCGCGCGGTGAGCAGGGTTTCGATTTCCTGCGGTTCAAACTGGCGGCCGGCGACGATTTTCCACAGCGAGTAGTCGCACGACTGGCACTGGAATTTCTTATAGGTTTCCTTGATTTTGCCGCCGCATTTCGGACACGGCGTCGCCAGTTCGCCGAAATCGCCGGGAATCGTGTCGTTGTCGTAGGTCTTGGCACGCGTGACGATGTGTTCGGTCATCGCCGCGATTTCCCGCATGAATTCCTCGCGCGAGAGTTCGCCGCGCTCCATGCGTGAAAGCTTCCATTCCCATCCGCCGGTCAATTCCGGGGCGGTCAGTTCGTTTACGCCGAGCCCGCTCAAGAGCGTCATCAAGGAGAATGCCTTCGCGGTGGGCGTCAATTCCTTGTTTTCGCGCAGCACGTATTGTTCGGCAATCAGGTTTTCGATGATCTGCGCCCGGGTCGCCGGAGTCCCGAGTCCGCGCCCGGCCATCGCGGTGCGCAGTTCCTCATCTTCGACCATTTTGCCGGCACCTTCCATCGCGGTCAGCAGCGTCGCTTCGGAATAGCGTGGCGGCGGACGAGTTTCGTTGGCCTTGACCACTACTTCCTCGGTGGCCAGTTTTTCACCGGGATGCACCGATGCCAGATGCTCCTCTTCTCCCTGGCGGGCGCGGCCATAGACGGCGAGCCAGCCGGGGTTGACGAGGATTTTGCCTTCGGTTTTGAAGGGTTCCCCGGCTACGCGGGTAATCCGCGTCGTGACGAGGAATTCCGCCGCCGGATGAAAAATGGCGAGAAAGCGCCGTACCACCATGTCGTAAAGTTTCTGCTCCGGCTCGGAGAGGTGCTTCGGCGCCTGCAAGGTCGGAATGATGGCGAAGTGATCGGAAATTTTGGCGTTATTGAAAATACGCCGATTCGGAACAACCCATTTGTTTTTCAGAATCGTGGCGGCAAACGGCGCATAGGTCTCCAGCAGGGGATGATGTTCTCCCTTGCCGGTGGCGGGGCCGCAAAGCATCGACAAGGTGGCCTGGACCGTCCCGATGTAGTCTTCCGGCAGTGCCTGGGCGTCGGTACGCGGATAAGTGAGCACCTTGTGTTTTTCATATAGCGCCTGTGCCAGCCCCAGGGTATTTTTCGCCGAGAAGCCGAAACGGCTATTGGCTTCGCGTTGCAGGCTGGTGAGATCGAAGAGCAGCGGTGGGATCTGAGTGGTCGGTTTTGACTCTTCCGTGACGCTGGCCGGCTGTCCCAGACATTTTTCCCGCAGCATCCGCGCCTTGGCTTCGTCCCAGATGCGGTCGGCGCGGGCGTGTTCATTTTCTTCGTCCTTGTTTTTTTTCCACTGTTCGTCGAACCATTTGCCTTTGTATTGCCCTGAGGCGCAGGCGAAGGTCGCTTCGAGTTCCCAATAGCTTTTCGGCCTGAAACGGCGGATCTTGCTCTCGCGTTCGACCAGGATCGCCAGGGTGGGCGTCTGGACACGGCCGACCGTCGTGAGATGGAAGCCGCCGGTCTTGGAATTGAACGCGGTCATCGCGCGCGTGCCGTTGATTCCGACCAGCCAGTCGGACTCGGAACGGCATACGGCGGCATCGCCCAGTCCGCGCATTTCCTCGCCCCGGCGCAAATTCGCGAATCCCTCGCGGATCGCGGCCGCGGTCATCGATTGCAGCCACAGTCGTTCGACGGACTTGCCGCTTTTGGCGTACTGGACGATGTAATTGAAAATCAGCTCGCCTTCGCGTCCCGCATCGCAGGCGTTGATGAGCCCTTCGATGTCCTTGCGTTTGATCAGGCGCAGCAGCAGTTTCAGGCGCGACTCGGTCTTTTCGATCGGGTTCAGGTCGAAATGGGGTGGGATTACCGGCAGGTGGGCAAAAGACCACTTGCCGCGCTTGACTTCGTATTCTTCGGGGCAGGCAAGCTCGAGCAGGTGTCCGACCGCCGAAGAAAGAATGAATTCGTCGCTTTCGAAATAGTCGTCATGCTTGGCGAATCCCCCCAGTGCCTTGGCAATGTCGGTGGCGACGGAAGGCTTTTCGGCAATGATCAGTTTTTTGCTCATGAGGCGGTCTTTAAAAATACGGAAAGGATACGGAAGAAAAACCTGCCGCGCTGCGGATGATAGAAAGCTTTCCCGGGCGCTGCAAGCATAAAAATAACGGCAGGATGCAGCGGATACTCCATGCAGACCGCGGACAGGCGATAACCGCGAGTATTCCCGGAGAGAATAGCAGCGAAAGCCGTTGCCTTTACCGTCGCACTCCTTCTATCTTTCCGAGCTACCGGATGATTATGCCACTCATCAAATAACGAAGTGTCCTGCCTGGCGGGCGAGTTTTTCCGCCTCCGTTTTCAGGTCGGCGGCGTTTTGCGAGACGTTGCGGGTGATGCTCTCGGTTTCCTCGGCCGCCTGCGCCGAAGCAGTGACCTGATGCGCCACCGATTGCGCCGCCGCGGACTGTTGCCGCGTCGCATCGGCAACTGACGTGATGGCATCGGCGATAGCACGCGTGATGTTTTCGATTTCCTCCAGTGCGCTGCCCGCGGCACCGGACGATTCCGTGCTTTTCCGGGTCTCGTCGACGACTTCGCCGATGGATGCCTGGACGGCGGTGACGCCAGAAGTGACGTGTCCGAGGATTTCGCCGATTTCGTTGGCCGAATGCGCCGATTGTTCGGCGAGCTTGCGCACTTCGTCCGCGACGACCGCGAAGCCACGTCCGACCTCGCCCGCGCGCGCGGCCTCGATCGCGGCGTTGAGCGCGAGAAGGTTGGTTTGTCCGGCGATTGCGCCAATTGTGGCGACGACTTTCTCGATCTTGTGCGAATGGGCGGTCAGCGTTTCGACTTCGGAGAGCGAGGATTGCACCCGGTTTTCGATCACCCGGATCGAGTCGATCACGTCATGCACGACCTGTTTGCCGTGCCCGACCTTGGTTACAGCGTCTTCGACGTGTCCGTGCGCGGCGTTCGATGCCCCGGCGATATGGTCGATCGAGGTGGAAAGCTCCTCGATGCTGCTGCTGATTTCGGACGAGGACGAGGAGAGACCGTCGATGCCGATCGAAAGCTGCTGCATCGACTCGAAAACGTCGGAAGCAGAGCCGGCGACCTTATCCGCCGATTCCCGGATCGCGCCGACCAGAGTTTGCATCGCATCGCGGGTTTCATTGACGCGGGCAGCGAGGAGATCAATTTCGTTGCGCGAATCGGCGTGGGTTTCCACATGGTGGGTCAGATTTCCTTGTCTCATCTGTGCCAATCCCTGTGCGACGCGGTCGAGCGGGCGCAGTTGCGCGCGGACGAGTAAGGCCAGACATAAAACGAGAAGCACGACCGTGCCCATAAGGCCAATCAAGAGTAAACGGCGAATATCGTCGAATGGAGCGGTAAATTCTTCTTCCGGCGCGGAAGCGACGACGATCCATTTGAGTGCCGGAATTTCGTCGAATACCGCGATTTTCTGCTGCGGCTTTCCGTCCGCGGTGGCCCAGGTGTAGGAAAGAAATCCGTCTTTTTCGTTCAGGATCGTGGTCAGGGACGGCCGCAGCTTTTCATCGACTGAATTGACCGGTTTATCCTGCAGTGTCGGGTGCATGATGAAGCGCGCTTCCTTGTTATCCCCGGAAGCCTCTTCAAGAATGTAGGGATATCCCGACTTGCCGATGATGATCGACCCCAGTTTTTCCCGCAGCAGTTTGATGCTGTCGCCGATATCGACACGCATCGTGATCGCGCCGACCATCCTCCCCTGCGAATCTTTGAGAGGTTTGGCCGCGAGTGCATATACTTTGCCGGAGCGTTGCAGGGTTCCGACGTAGGTTTTTCCATCCAGCAGCGTTTTCGTGTATTCATCGGACACCAGTTCGCCATCGCGGTACTGCCCGTTACCGTCCTTGAGCAGAGTCGTGGCGCGGTATATTTTCCCCCCGTCTTGCAGCAGGAAGGCGGCATCGTTCAGCGGATTGGCTTTCTTGTAGGCGAGCAGGTAGGTCTGGTTGCCGATTCCGTGGAGGTGATCGCCGAACATCAGTTCCGGCCGCGCCGCACCCCTGACGTTTATGCTTGCCCCTGTCAGGCGGGGCGGTGGCAATCCGCTCTCGAAACGTTCCAGTGCTGTCAGGGCGGACTGTTTCATATTTTCTTCGGCATATTCGAGGGTACGGGCGATCAGGCTGGTTTGCGTCTTCAACGTGTTCCGGCTTTCCTCGAGTGCCACTTGCCGCGTGTGTGAAGACAAGGCGATGGAAAGTCCCGCCGCAGCCAGGACACAGATCACGATGACCCCGATCAGGGTTTGCCGAGCCAAGGGGAGGCGTTGTACTAGGGATAACATATGAACCTCGGAATAAACGGGTGGTTGTCTTTTTTCGTGATTGCTTCGTTTTTTACACTGAAATTATGTTTAAGTCGTAGCGGTGATGCTTGCCGGAAAGATCGCTGGCGCACTCGTCAATTTGATCAAACAACGAAGTGTCCGACCTGGCGGGCGAGTTTTTCCGCCTCCGTTTTCAGGTCGGCGGCGTTTTGCGAGACGTTGCGGGTAACGCTCTCGGTTTCTTCGGCCGCCTGCGCTGAAGCGGTGACCTGATGCGCCACCGATTGCGTCGCTGCCGACTGTTGCCGCGTCGCGTCGGCGACGGATGTGATGGCGTCGGCGATGGCGCGCGTGATGTTTTCGATTTCCTCCAGGGCACTGCCCGCGGCACCGGACGATTCCGTGCTTTTCCGGGTCTCGTCGACGACTTCGCCGATGGATGCCTGAACGGCGGTGACGCCGGAAGTGACGTGTCCGAGGATTTCGCCGATTTCGTTGGCCGAATGCGCCGACTGTTCGGCGAGCTTGCGCACTTCGTCCGCGACGACCGCGAAGCCACGTCCGACCTCGCCCGCGCGTGCGGCTTCGATCGCGGCGTTGAGCGCGAGAAGGTTGGTTTGTCCGGCGATTGCGCCGATCGTGGCGACGACTTTCTCGATCTTGTGCGAATGGGCGGTCAGCGTTTCGACTTCGGAGAGCGAGGATTGCACCCGATTTTCAATTACCTGGATTGAATCGATCACGTCATGCACGACCTGTTTGCCGTGTCCGACCTTGGCCACGGCATCCTCGACGCGGCAGTGTGCATCGTTCGATGCCCCGGCGATATGGTCGATCGAGGTGGAAAGCTCCTCGATGCTGCTGCTGATTTCAGACGAGGATGAGGAGAGGCCGTCGATACCGATCGAAAGCTGCTGCATCGACTCAAAAACGCTGGATGTCGAACCCGTCACGTTTTCCGCCGATCCCCGGATTGCGCCGACCAGGGTTTGCATCGCATCGCGGGTTTCATTGACGCGGGCAGCGAGGAGATCAATTTCGTTGCGCGAATCGGCACGGGCTTCTACATGGTGGGTCAGGTTTCCTTGTCTCATCTGTGCCAGTCCCTGAGCAATGCGGTCAAGTGGGCGCAGTTGTGCGCGGATGAGCAGCGCCAGACAGCAGACGAGGATGAATACCGTGCCTGCCAGGCCGATCAGCAACAAGCGGCGGATGTCGTCAAATGGAGCGGTAAATTCTTCTTCCGGTGCGGAAGCGACGACGATCCATTTGAGCGCCGGGATCTCGTCGAACATCGCGATTTTCTGCTGCGGCTTTCCGTCCGCGGTGGTCCAGGCATAGGAAAGGAATCCCTCTTTCTCGTTCAGGATCGTGGTCAGGGACGGCCGCAGCTTTTCATCGACCGAATTGATCGGTTTACCCTGCAGCGTCGGATGCATGATGAAATATGGTTCCTTATTGTCCCCAGAGATTTCGGCTATGATGTAGGGATATCCCGACTTGCCGATGGTAATGGAACCCAATTTTTCTTTCAGTGTTTTTACGTTGTTCTCGACATCGACCCGCATGTTGATCGCGGCGATTATCCGGCCGTGTTCGTCTTTGAGCGGTCTGATCGCCAGGGCGTATGTTTTTCCGGAACGCTGGACTGTTCCGACATGGAGTTTTCCGGCCAACAGGGTTTGCGCATAGTCGTCGGACACCACTTCGCCATCGCGATACTGTCCGGCTGCATTTTTGAGCAGCGTCGTGGCGCGATAAAATTTGTCCCCGTCCTTCACCAGGAACGCAACATCATTCAGCGGATTGTGTTTCTTGTAATCCAGAATGAATTTCTGGTTGCTGACTCCGCTGATCGTGTCCCCGAACATGAATTCCGGTCGTGTTGCCCCGCCTATCGGGACTGCTTTCCCCGTCAGTCGCGCGGGAGGCAACCCGCTTTCGAATTGTTCCAATGCCGTCAGGGCGTCGCGCTTCATGCTCTCCTCGGCATATTCGAGGGTACGGGCAATCAAGCTGGTTTGCGTCCGCAACGTGTTCCGGCTTTCCTCAAGTGCCACCTGCCGCGTGTATGAAGACAGGGCGATGGAAAGTCCCGCTGCGGCGAGGACGCAGACCAGAATGACCCCGAGCAAGGTTTGCCGCGCCAAGGGAAGGCGCCGTATCGTAGATAGCATGTGAACCCCAAATGAATAATGGTTGTTACCCCGTTAATATCTTTTTATGAATGGCGCCGTCGTTTCGCGCCATCGTTACAGCCTGTATTCCATCTTTCAACGACTCATGGCCCTGTCGTGAGGCGTTGATACCGTCCTCCGGGAAGACTGGCGACATGTCCATTAAGTTCAAGTTGCAGCAGTAACGCGGCCAGCCTGTCCGCGGGAAAACCGCTGCGTATCACCAGTTCGTCCAGCGTGCATGGGTCGTGACCGACATGGGAAAGTAGTTGCCCGGCTTCGCCTTCTGCCGTTTCCCCTTTTTCCTGTTCTTCGCGGGATGAAATGTTCAAACTGTTTGTGGCGGTTCGGGATGTGGAAGAAGAAAAGAGCGGTGGAATTCCTCCTTTTTCGGAACGGGAATAATCCGGTCCGCGTAGTTCTTCCAGGATGTCTTGCGCCGTTTCCACCAATTTGGCGCCTTGTCTGATCAAATGATGGCAGCCGCGCGCCAACGGGGAATGAATCGAGCCGGGAATCGCAAATACCTCTTTGCCTTGTTCCGCCGCCAGACGCGCGGTAATCAGCGAGCCGCTCTCGATTGCGGCTTCGATGACGAGCGCTCCCTGTGCCAGGCCGGAGATGATCCGGTTACGTCGCGGGAAATTCGCCGCCACGGCAGGCGTGCCAAGGGGAAATTCGGAAACGATAACGCCCTTTTTCGCGATTTCCAGCGCCAACTCCCGATTGCGCGCCGGGTAAATACGGTCGGCTCCGGTGCCGATGATGGCAATGGTATCCGCTCCGGCGTGTAACGCGCCGCGGTGCGCGGCGGCATCGATTCCGAGCGCCAGACCGCTGACAATCGCAAATCCTTCCCGCGCCAGCGCCGCCGCGAATGCTTCGGCATTGGCCGCGCCTTGAGGGCTGGCATTACGGCTGCCGACGATGGCGAGCGCGGGGCGGTTGAGCAGTTCGAGGCGACCGCGGACGTAAATCAGGCTTGGCGGGTCGGGAAGCTGCAATAAGGCTTGTGGATAGGCTTCGTCAGCCAGTGTAAGGATGTGCTGATTTTGTTGTTGCGCCCATCCTTGCGCGACGGCTACGGCTGCCGCGCAATCGGTGTCGAACAACAGCCGCGCCGGTTTCGGACCCACGACTCGTTCGACGGCGGTGCGGCCGGCATCGAAAATTGCCGCCGGCAGGCCGAAAGCGGCGAGCAGCCTGCGCTGTGTTTGCCCTCCGATGCCGGGAATCAGCGTCAGACGCAGCCAATCGGCCAGCGAATTATCCGTATTCTCTTGGTCCACGCTAGGCGCACAACGGATACCCGCCGGACTGCATGAAATGCTTTTTCCGGCGGGAAGTGTCAATCAGGGCGTACGGGCGTAGTCGTTGATCGTGACCGAGCCGGACGATTGCACCACCAGCGCGTAGGAGAGGTGCTCGAAAACACGGAAGACGAAGACGAGGCCGTAACGTTCGGGCGGCAGTGAGATCACGTCGGCGGCCGAATTCTGGTTGTAGGCGGTAACCGTGCGGTTGCGCCAGAGCGCGAGCACGTGTCCGATTTCCATCCCGTCCATGGCGCCGCGATTGAGCGTGACGATCGACAGGCGGCCGGCTTCGGTGACGCCGCCGTAAATCGAGACGATGCGCGAATCGACGTCCGTGTCCGGCGCGTGCGGCGCATAGCTGATCAGGCGCGGCTCGATGGCGGGCACCAGATGGTCGCCGCGGCCGAGTTCCTCTTTCGCGGTGATGACCTCGAAGACGCCGGGTTCGCCGGGTTCGAGCTGGCGCAGGGTGCCGAGATAAAACGCTTCGTAGCCGAGGACCTCGCCGGTGTCCGGATCCTCGATCGGCTTGGCCGGACGATAGGCCTGCCACAGTTCCTGATCCGGCCAGCGGCTGGCGTTGGCGACGTAGGCGCGGTCGCCGTTGCCGAGATAGACGCGGTCTTCCTGCGTGGCAACGATGCGCGGCGCGTTGTCGAGATCGTTGGCATCGACGATCAGCGGCTCGGAAGTAAACGGTTCGAGAACGTTTGGCGGGATGCTGGGGATGCTTTCCTGTAACGGCGTCGCGTAGGCGCGCGGTTCGAGTTTGCGCACCAGGCGCAGGCGGGGCTCGCCCTTGGCGTCGTATTCGAGATAAATGATATCGCCCGGGTAGATGCGGTGCGGATTTTTGATCTGGGCGCGGTTCATGCGCCAGATTTCGGGCCAGCGCCAGGGATCCTGAAGAAATTTCTCGGCGATGCTCCACAGGGTGTCGCCGCGTTGAACGACATATTGCTGCGGTGCGTTTTTCGCCAGTTTGATGCGCGCGGCTTTCAGGGCTTCGTCCATGCGCGCGGCTCTCGCGGCCTGGGCATCGGGCTGCGCAGTCGTGGATTCGGCGGCAGTACCGAGCATGGCGGTCTGGGCCAACAAAAGTGCGGATATAATACGAATCGTCGTACGGATCATCGTGATGCCCTCGTGCTGTCTTCGTGCGCAACGCGGAACGTTGCCCCTGGCGTCTTGTCCGATATTCGGAAAGCTGAAACGGGAAATGCCGGGATCGGAACCGAGCTGGAATCCTCGCCGCTCACCGCAGAATAAGAGATCGCCGGATACTGCCGACGCCTCGCTATCGATGCCTGTGGGCCAGAAAGTCCTCCCTCTGTTCTTTCCCTTTCCTTCCCCCGAGATTTTTCATTAGATTCTGCACGTAATCACTTATCAAATCAAGATTTTTATGTCGCTATTGCCCATCCTGCATTACCCCGATCCGCGTTTGAAACAAGTCGCGCTCCCGGTCAGGGAAGTCGATGAGAGCATCCGCGCGCTGGCGCGCGATATGGCCGAAACGATGTACGCGGCGCCCGGTATCGGTCTGGCGGCAACGCAGGTCGACGTGCACCGGCGCGTGGTGGTGATCGATGTTTCGGAAACCCGCGACGAACTGCGGGTGTTGATAAATCCGGAAATCGTGGACAGCGAAGGGGCGCAGATCGGTGAGGAGGGGTGTCTTTCGGTGCCGGGAATCTACGACAAGGTGGAGCGTGCCGAGCGTGTCACCGCGCGTTATCTCGATCTCGACGGCAATGAACGGACACTGGAGGCGGAAGGATTGCTGGCGGTGTGCATCCAGCATGAGATCGATCATCTGAACGGAAAAGTGTTCGTCGACCATCTGTCCAACCTGAAGCGGACGCGGATCAAGAACAAGCTCGCCAAGCAGGCACGCATTACCGCATGAAGGCGATTTTCTGCGGTACGCCGGAATTTGCCGCGGTCGCGCTGGCCGCGCTGCTCGATGCCGGTCATGAAGTACCGCTGGTGCTGACGCAGCCGGATCGTCCCGCCGGGCGGGGCATGGCCCTGCAGGCTTCCCCGGTGAAGCGGCTGGCGGAGGAACGAGGGCTGGAGATATTGCAGCCGCCGCGTCTGAAAGCTCCTGTTGCGCAAACGCCACAGGTTCAGGCACAAGTTCAGGAAGCTCTGGAGATTTTGCGTTCCAGGGCCGCCGATGTGATGGTCGTGGCGGCCTACGGGTTGATCCTGCCGCAACAGATCCTGGATTTGCCCCGTTACGGCTGTCTCAACATCCATGCTTCGCTGCTGCCGCGCTGGCGCGGCGCGGCGCCGATCCAGCGGTCGCTGCTGGCCGGCGATGCGAAGACCGGCGTCTGCATCATGCAGATGGATGCCGGGTTGGATACCGGCGGCGTCCTGGCGCGCGAGGAAACGCCGGTTGCCGCCGACGACACGGCGCAGACCCTGCATGACCGTCTGGCTGCGCTGGGCGCTGCGCTGATCGTCGATACGCTCGCACGCCTGCCGTTGCCGGTGGAGCCGCAGCCGGAAGAGGGGATTACGTATGCGGACAAGATCGAGAAAACCGAGGCGCGGCTCGACTGGAAGCGTTCCGCGACGGAACTCGATCGCTACGTCCGCGCCTTCAATCCCGTTCCCGGTGCGGTGACGGAACTTGGTGGCGGCATGGTGAAAATCTGGCGTGCCGTGCCGCTGACGATAGCATCATCCAATCCCCCCGGCAGCGTGCTGGCGGTGGACAAAGGCGGCATCGTCGTTGCCTGTGGCGAGGGCGGCGGGGCGCTGCGTATCGAGGAATTGCAGAAAGCCGGCGGCAAGCGCCTGACGGCGGCACAGTTTCTCGCCGGCCATGGATTGCCTGCGGGTGCGCGTTTTTCTTGAATTTTCCATAATAATCCCTATCTGAACCTTCAGTGATGAAGATAGTGGGTATCAAAATTCCAGATTGGAAAGTAATTTTTGATTGAATATTGCTACAGTATTCTTCGTTAATTTCATTTTATTTATAAAAAATAACCGGGATCCGTCAGGACAACATGGGGCCAAGGGGTGGCTGGGAATAAATACGGATCAAGGAGATACGGATGTTGGGAAACTGGATCAAAACGTTTGTTCTGATGGCGGCCGTCGTCGCGCTGTTCGGCGCGGTGGGCGCGTGGATCGGTGGGCAGCAGGGGATGATCATCGCGCTTCTGGTGGCGACGGGGATGAATTTTTTTGCCTATTGGTTTTCCGATTCGGTGGTACTGAAGATGTACCGGGCGCGGGAAGTCGACGAAGCCTCGGCGCCGCAGTTTTACGGGATAATCCGCGAGCTGGCGGGCCGGGCCGGGTTGCCGATGCCGCGCGTCTATATCATCGACGAGGCGCAACCGAACGCCTTCGCCACCGGGCGTAATCCGCAGCACGCGGCGGTAGCGGCCACGCGCGGCATTCTCGGCATGCTTTCTGAACGCGAACTGCGCGGTGTGATGGCGCACGAACTGGCGCACGTACAGCACCGCGATATTCTGATTTCGACGATTTCGGCGACGATGGCCGGTGCGATTTCCGTGCTGGCGCAGATGGCAATGTTCTTCGGCGGGCGTGATTCCTCGGGGCGTTCCTCGAATCCGATCGTCGGTATTCTGGTCATGATCCTGGCGCCGATTGCCGCCTCACTGATCCAGATGGCGATTTCGCGCGCGCGCGAGTTCGAAGCCGACCGCGGCGGTGCCGAAATCTCGGGTGATCCGCAGGCACTTGCCGACGCGCTGGCGAAGATCGACGCCTATGCGCGGAATATCCCGCTCGCCACGGCCGAGGCGCACCCGGAAACGGCGCAGATGATGATCATGAATCCGCTTTCCGGCCGCGGGCTGGCCGGGCTCTTTGCCACCCACCCGGCAACGGAGGACCGCATAGCCCGTTTGCAGGCGATGGCACCGCGTCGCCGGTAAACAGGAAACTTCGTATCGACATATGGGGCGGATCGGTGCAGCGCCGATCCGCCCTATTTACGTGCCGTCACGGCCCGCAGCCATTCGGCCAGGCGATAGCCGGCGTGAACGATACGCCGGCGTGCAATTTTGTGGGCCCGCTCGCGGTAGTCGGCGGAAAGTTCGGACAGGGGCGTGGGCTCTCTTGTCCGGCCATCGCCATCCGGTTCTGCAAGGTTTTCCGGTTCGACGGAAAGTCCTTCGTAAACCATTTCCCGTGTCAGATTCCGGCTTTCTTCCAGCCATTCCCGCATGGTCGCGCCGGTCGGCGGCGGTATTTCCCGTTGCCAGCGTTGTGCCGTTTCTTCCAGCGCGGCGCCGGAAAGCCACGGCGGGCCGGGAAGATCGTCCCAGAAGGCGTGCAGGCTGAGTCGTTCGAAGCGCGGGTGGAACGGTGTGGCAAACGACAACATATTCCCGCCCCGGTCGCAGCGGGTGCCGGCATGCAACGGCTGATGTGCGTCACCCAGCAGGTGGATGGTCCAGCTCAGTGCGTAGGCGCGCAGTGCCGGATCCTGTCCGGCGTCGAGCGATATCTCGCCCAGAGCGGCCAGTTGCCGTTCGAGTTCTCCGTGCGCCGCGCAGTTTCCATCGTCGGGACGGTCGGCGTAATGCCAGTCGCGGTGCCGCAGCATGTCCGGAAATTCGGGCAGTGTCGGCGTCGGCGGCTCCCCCGGATCGTAAAAGCGCGGATCGTGCTTGATGTCGTCCGGCCAGGTGGAAGCAAGCATCAGCAGGGGAGACGTTGCAGGATCGCTATTTTTCCGGCGCCAGCGTTCGGCGTCGGGATGCCGTGCCAGCAGCGCGTCGACCGCATGCTGTGTTTGCGCATCCAATTGCTGCCAGGCGATTACGGCGATAATCCGGTGGCCGGCGGCGTTCCAGGCCGCCGCCGGGGTGCTGAAGAAGGCCGAGAGAAATAAAGCCGCTACGGGAAAAAGAATGGGAATCCGGAATTTTCCCCGCCGCGTGTCACACATCCTCATACGAGGCCGGATCCTCGACCGGTTCGAGATGCGTCGTCACTTCGATGTACGGCAGTTCCGCGTGGATATCGGCTTCCAGCGCCAGCAGCAGATCGTGTCCCTGCCGCACCGACCAGGCGCCGGGCACCAGCACGTGCACGCTGACGAAGCCGCGGGCGCCGGATTGCCGCGTGCGCAGCGCATGATAGGAAGCGCCGCGCTGCCGGTAGCGTTCGAGGATCGCTGTGAGCACCGCCTGCTGTTCCTCGGGCAGCGTCGAATCCATCAATCCGGCGGCGGAACGTGCCAGAAGGCGCCAGCCAGTCCAGACGATGTTGCCCGCAACCACGAGCGCGATCAGCGGGTCGAGCCAGAGCCAGCCGGTCAGGGCGACGGCGGCGATGGCGGCGATGACACCGAACGAAGTCCATACGTCGGTGAGCAGATGATGCGCGTCCGCTTCCAGCGCGATCGAGCGGTGCTTGCGTCCGACGTTGAGCAAAACGCGCGCGACGGCGAAATTGACCAGTGCCGCGAGCGCTGAAACGAGCAGTGCCGGGCCGATCTGGGTCAGCGGCCGCGGCGTCATCAAACGTTCGACGGCGGTGATGGCGATGAGAACGGCGGCGATGAGGATCAGCAATCCTTCGAAGCCGCTGGCGAAATATTCCGCCTTGCCATGGCCGAAGGCGTGCTTCTCGTCCGGCGGTTGCGCCGCCAGCGAAAGCATTGCCAGGGTCATCACCGCTCCGGCGAGATTGACGCCGGATTCGAGCGCATCCGACAGCAGACCGACCGAGCCGGTCAGCCACCAGGCGAATGTTTTCAGCAGAATCGTCGTCAGCGCCGCCGCGATCGACAGCCAGGCAAAACGAGTCAGCGCCGGGGAATGTGTATTCCCGGTCATGATGAATCGGCGGCCAGATACTGCCACGAGGCCGGATCCGGATCGCGGCACAGGGATTGCAGGAAGGCGAAGGCAGCATCCTCGTGCGCTCGCGCTTCCTCGCTCATCGCCACACCCAGTCCGAACGACACTCCACGCACGCAGAGAATGAATGCGGGCGGTGGCGCCAGTTCCGGTTCGATTTTGTGCCAGACTCCGAGCACCGCTTCGGGCGGCAGCGCATGGCTGGTGTGGGCAATGGCCGTACTGGCTTGCACCGGGTAGAAACGGAACGGTGCCGGCGTCCTGTCGCCGGCATCGATGAACAGCGCCAGTGCGCGTTCCTTGAGGTCGAGCGCGTGTTCGATCTGGAGCTGATAGTCGTAGATCAATTCGAACGTTTCCCGCCGGCCTTCCGTTTCCAGCCATTGTTCCAGCCGTTCGAGCAGGCGCGGCCCGAGCGCGTCGTCGCCGCGGCTCAGATTGCCGCAGGCGAAAACGGCGACGGGAGGATGTCGGTTCGGAGACAAGATTCGGCCTTCGTCATGGAAACAGGAAGGTTATTGTAAAGGCCAAAAGGCCGGCATGGTGCCGGCTATGGCGGTAAACCGGATTTTCCGGGATCATCGGGGATGAAAGATTCATTTTGTTCCCGCTGTTTCGTTCCCGCAGCGGCAGTGAGGGAATCAATGACCGGATACGCGCCAAGACCGTGACCGCATGGAGACACGTAGAACCGCTTCCGCCGTGGTGCTTTTTTCCATCGTCCTGCTCGGGCTCAATCTGCGCCCGGTGCTGGCGGCGGTCGGCCCGGTGCTCGACACGATCCAGGCCGGAACGGGGCTTGGTCACGTTGGGGCCAGCCTGTTGACGGCGCTCCCGGTGTTCGTGATGGGGATTGCCGCGCTCGGCGGCGTCTGTCTGCAGCGCCTCCTCGGCAGCGGGCGCGGAATTTCGCTCGGAATCGCGCTGATTGCACTTAGCTGCGCCGGGCGGTGGATCGTGCCGGAGCGGGAAGCACTGATCGTCACCGCGCTGGTTGCCGGCGCCGGAATCGCCTTCGTCCAGGCGTTGCTGCCCGAATTCATCAAACGCCGTTTTCCCGGGCGCAGTAGCGCCATCATGGGTTTTTACAGTACCGCGATCATGGCCGGCGCGGTGATCGCGGCGGCTTCGTCGGCATGGATCGCCGTGTCGCTGGGCTGGCCGGGAGCGCTTGGCGTCTGGGCTTTGCCGGCCCTGGCGGCACTCGCGGCATGGTGTTCGACGGAAGGTGGCAGGGCGAAAACGCTTCCATTCCGCAATGGTGAAGGGGGAGAGAAAAATTTCGGGGCGGAGGCACCGGCGGAAGAAATTCCCTCCCGGCGCCACTGGTACCACTGGCGCGCCTGGACGCTGATGCTCTTTTTCGGGCTGGGCACCTGTGCCTATACGCTGGCGCTCGCGTGGCTGCCGCCTTATTACACGGCACTGGGCTGGGGGGCTGCCGAGAGCGGTTATCTGCTCAGTGGCCTGACGGCGATGGAAGTGGTCGCCGGCCTCACGGTATCGATTTCCGCGGCGCGTTTCCTGGATCGCCGCCCGCCGTCGGTCGTCGCTCTTTTCCTACAGCTTGCCGGGTTGATCTGTCTCATCGTCGCTCCCGATGCGCTGGCGTGGCCCGCCTGTTTATTGCTGGGGCTGGGGATCGGCGCGATTTTTCCGTTGTCCCTGATCGTCGCGCTGGATCATCTGGATGACCCCGGCCAGGCAGGGGCGCTGCTCGCTTTCGTCCAGGGCGGCGGTTATATCGTCGCCAGCCTGATGCCGCTCGTTGCCGGGATTCTGCGTGAATGGTTCGCGAGCCTCGTCCATGCCTGGACGTTGATGGCGTTCATTACGCTGTTGATGCTGGCGATGGTGCTTTTCTTTTCGCCGGCATCGTATCGGCGGGCCTTTCGCCGATAGCGCCGATAGCGCCGAACCAACGGCGCGTTTTCGACTCGAACCCGATCTGCAACGAAATATCAGCGGTCGCCGCCGGCAGGGGCGCGGGATTCGCCGCCGTTTCCGCTCATGCGCGGAAGGAGAGGGCAAATGCTGGAGATCGTCGCGCCGGTATTCTCGGTAATTCTGATCGGGTACATTTTCGGAAAGATTCATTCTTTCGATGCGCAATCCGACCGGTTGATCAACGACTACGTTCTGTATATCGCCCTCCCGGCGCTGTTGTTTCTGGCGCTGGCGCGCGCCGACCCGGAAGAGCTCGGGCAATGGGCTTTCCTCGGTGCCAGCCTGGGAGGAATCGTCGCGGCGTATGGCCTTGGCCTGCTGGTGGCGCGTTACGTCCGGATCGGGAATCCACGGGCCTCCATTGTTGGAATGGGCGCCTGCTATGGAACGACGGGCTACATGGGGGTGCCGATCCTGATCTCGGTTTTCGGAGAGGAGGCTTCGGTTCCCGCCGCCGTCGCCACCATAGTGCACAACATACCGGCCATCATGGCGGTAATCATCAGCCACGATCTCCATGCCAGCCGCCGGGAAGGACGAAGCCCCGGACAAGGAAACGCGATGTTCCGGAATGCGGCGCGAAGCATGTCGAAGGCGTTGAAAACGACATTGAGCAACCCGCTGACGGTTGCCGTGATTGCCGGAGCCCTCTTTTCCCTTTTCGCGATTCCGCTGCCGCGGTTCCTGGAGTCGCTTGCCGGGTTTCTCGGCGCCGCTGCGGGACCTACCGCGCTGTTTGCACTGGGACTCGCGCTGGCGCGATTGAAAACGCGGGAACATCTATCCCGGGAAAATCTGAAGCTGATCAGCCCGATGCTGCTGCTCAAATTGATTGTGCAGCCGGCATTGACGTTCATCGCCGCGTTTTATTTGTTCGGAATGGATGTCGACGATCTCTGGCTGATTGCCGCCGTGGTCATGGCGGCACAGCCGATCGGTGCCGGCGTTTATGTTTTCGCCGGTAAATACGGGTTCAAGGGAGGAGCCATTCCGCTGGCGATCGTCATTTCACTGCCATTTGCGCTGCTGACCCTGTCGTTGATTCTGAAATATTTCGCACCGGCATAGCGGGCGAATGCCTATTCTTCTTCCTCGTGGACCCGGCGGCGGCGCGCGGCGAATTCGTCGATGATTTTCTGCTCTTGCTTTGCCTCACGTTGGGCTTCCCTGGAATGGAAACGCTGCGAAAGGGTATCGAAGGCTTTCAGCTTGATGTTCTGTTCCTGCCAGTGCCCCTGGCCGGCGGCGGTGTGTTCCTTGGAGGTGGAAACGGCCTTTTTCTGCTGCTCGATCGCCTGATCCAGCCGGTCGATGAAAACCTGGTAGTTGTGCCATTCCCGCGTCGAAAGTCCGTTTTGCGCCGCGGTGCGGAAACGTTGTGAGTATTCGTCGCGGTATTGCTGCAACAGTTCCAGTTTTTCTTCCTCGCCCTTTTCGGCGGCGAGCAGCCTGCCCAATTCGCGCGTGGCGTCGTCGGCCCGCTCCTGCATCAGATCCAGCACGGTTTGCAGGTTGAATTTTTGCGCCATGATGAGTTTCCGCGATAAAGATTCGTCGTTCGGGAAGGAATCCCTGGGTGCTTTTTGGAGTGCGTTCCGGGTCCGGAAGTTGCCGCGCTTTGTATCCGACAAGAATAGCAGGAATTGCTTCGATCGAGCGGGAAAATTAAATAATTCCTATCGAATTGCCGCTACAGGAAAGAATGTCCGTTCCTTTCTATAATGGAACGAAAGACTCCGCGCTATAGACTATAGGGCGCCGCCGAAGAAGGCGCCCAGCGCGCCGGTACTGGAGGCGAAGTCGGCGCGTTCGGAAAGGTTCTGCTGCAGGAAGGCCTCGAATTGCGGATAGAGGGTGATGGCACGGTCGAGCAGCGGATCGGAACCGGAAACGTAGGCGCCGACGTTGATCAGGTCGCGCGAACGCTGATAACGGGAATAGAGCTGTTTGAACTGGCGGATCGCGTCCAGATGCCCCGGAGTGACGAGGCTGACCATCGCGCGCGAGATCGATTGTTCGATGTCGATGGCCGGATAGTGCCCGGCATCGGCCAGCGTTCGCGAAAGGACGATGTGGCCGTCGAGAATGGCGCGCGCCGAATCGGCGATCGGATCCTGCTGGTCGTCGCCTTCGGCAAGCACGGTATAGAACGCGGTGATCGAGCCGCCGCCGACCAGGCCGTTTCCGGCGCGTTCGACCAGTTGCGGCAGGCGCGCGAATACCGAGGGCGGATAGCCGCGTGTGACCGGCGGTTCGCCGACGGCGAGCGCGATTTCGCGTTGCGCCATCGCGTAGCGGGTGAGCGAATCCATGATCAGCAGAACCTGCTTGCCCTGGTCGCGAAAATATTCCGCGAGCACCGTGGCATACGAGGTGCCTTGCAGGCGCATCAGCGGGCTGACATCGGCCGGGGCGGCGACGACGACGGAACGGCGCCGGCCTTCATCGCCGAGAATGTGTTCGATGAATTCCTTGACTTCGCGGCCGCGCTCGCCGATCAGCCCGACGACGATGATCTCGGCCTTGGTGTAGCGGGCCATCATACCCAGGAGCACCGACTTGCCGACGCCGGAACCGGCGAACAACCCCATCCGCTGTCCCTGGCCGACGGTGAGCAGGGCGTTGATCGCGCGCACGCCGACATCGAGCGAACGTTCGATCGGCGCCCGCGACATCGGATTGATCGGCCGGCTTTGCAGCGGACGCAGGGTTTCGGTGTGCAACGGTCCCAGCCCGTCGAGCGGGCGCCCGGCGGCATCGAGCACGCGCCCGAGCAGCGACTCGCCGACCGGGACCAGCTTGGCGCGGTCGATCGCGCGGCGGCGGTGCAGCCGCGCCTTGTTGACGCGCGGTGGTGGACTGGGGGTTTCCAGCGCGCTGACGCGGGCGCCGGGGGAAAGGCCGTAGACGTCCTCGGAAGGCATCAGAAACAGTTTTTCGCCGGAAAAGCCGACCACTTCCGCCTCGACCGAGTTGGAGCCGTTGGAAAGACGGCAGGTGCTGCCGAGCGGCAGCTTGAGCCCGGAAGCTTCCATGACGAGACCGTTGATTCTGGTCAGATTGCCGCTGGCGAGCAGGGGGGTGGCTTCGGAGGCGAGCTGGCGGCAGTTGTCGAGAAACCGGCACCAGAGCTTGGTATGTCCGATGTCGTTTTCGGCGGCGGTTGATGCGGCCGATGTGGTTGACGTGGCGGGCGCGGGAAATTCGCCCATCTCCGCTGTTTCTTCCTCGACCGTTTCAATCGTTTTTTCCGGCGCCTGCATCGATGTTGTATCGGGAGGAGTCATGTTCGTCGCTCCTGTCGGGTTTTGCTGACTTCAGTGTAGTTCGCTTTTTCTTTATTCCAACCACTCGCCACCGGTACCGATCGAGTCGAGCACGCGCCGCCAGCGCGTCTGCAGCGTGGCATCGATCATCGACGCGCCGATTTCGACGCGGCAGCCGCCGCGGGTAATGCTTTCGTCCTCGGCGAAGCGCCAGCCGGTATGCGCGAGCTGGTCGCCGAGCAGCGAACGCAGCAGGGCGACGTCCTCGGGATGCGCGGTCACGGTGGGGTGGCCGTGCTGCTGAGGAAGCGAGTTGACCGCTTCGCGCACGACGGAAAGCAGCATTTCGGGGCGTACCTTGAGCGTATGCCGCACGATCTGCTGTGCCACTTCGAGCGCCAGCGCGAGCAGCGTATCGGCGACATCCTGGTCCATTCCGGACAGCGATTTTTTCAACGAGTCGAGCAGTGCAAGGACCTGCACGGCATTCAGCCGCGCCTCCGCGAGTCCGGCCTCGTGGCCTTCGGCATAACCTGTGGCGCGGCCTTCCTCATGTCCGGCAGCAAGCCCGGCGTGGTAACCGGCTTGTTGCGCCTGCACTTTCAATGAATCGATTTCCTCGGCGGAAATTGCCGGAGGCGGAGGGGGCGCTTCCACTACCGGCGCGGCGGCCGGGGCGGGTGCGCCGGTAGTGGAGGAAGCAGTCGCCGCGGAAGCGGCCGGTTTTTCCGTATCGAAGGACGCCAGTTCCCAGCGCTCGTAAGCGGTTAGTTTTTCTCTGGGGATAACGTTTGAAGGCGTCTGCGGCACGAGCGATTCTTTCTAATTTTGTTAAATAATTTAATGTTCA
>JAVBTC010000100.1:0-12904 GCA_031556405.1 Rhodocyclaceae bacterium | reverse complement strand
GATGTCGAGGTCGATGTTCCTCAGCGCCCAGTGTTCGCGGTAATAGCGGCGTGACGACAGACCGCCGAGCAGCAGTTGCCGGATGCGGTCGTGCGGGCGCGCGTAAAGGCGGTAGCACTTGCTGACCCCGGAAAGCCGCACCACGGGTGTGGAAGCGCGGGACATCGCGCCGGCGTCAGACGACATCGGCGAACCCCGGGCGCATTCTGCGGAAGAGGAGGAGGCCGATCCACGCGAAGACGCAGCCGGCGGCGAACAGCAGCGCCAGTTCACCCCAGTGCGGCATCTCGTGCGCGAACAGCAGCCGGCGCAGGTTTTCGATCGCCGGCGTCAGCGGATTGAGATAGAGCGCGGCGCGCCACGGCTCGGGCACCAGCGTCACCGGGTAGAACACCGGGCTCAGGAACAGCAGCAGGCTGCTGACAAGCGCCATCACCTGCGCGATATCGCGCACGAAGACGCCGAATGCCGCCAGCAGCCAGGCGGCGCCGAGCAGGAACGGCACCAGGCAGAGCAGCACGAAGGGCGAGAGCAGCGCGTGCCACGACCATTCGGGCGCGAACAGCGCGTGAAAAACCAGCAGGATCGCGAGATTGATCGCCGCCTGGAAAAGATTCGCCGCCAGGTTGGAGAGCGGCAGCAGTTCCAGAGGAAACATCACTTTCTTCACCAGGTTCGGCTGCAGCGCCACCAGCATCGGCGCGCGCGTGATGCACTCGCTCGCCAGCCCGTGCACCACCAGCCCGGCGTAGAGCAGCAGCGCGAAATCGAGATCGCCGGTGACGCCGAACCCGCTGCGGCTTTTCAGGATGAAACCGAACACCAGCGTGTAGGCGGCGAGCATTCCGAGCGGATTGAGGATCGACCACAACAGGCCGAGGACCGAGCCGCGATAGCGCGCCAGCACATCCTTTTTCGCGAACTGCCAGATCAGGAAATGCTGCGCGGCGAAAAACCGCAGCAACGCCGCCGGCGACGAAAACGTCGTTGCCGTGCCGCCGGTCTCGTCGGCCTCGTTGGTCTCGTTGATCTCGGCGGTTTCGCCCGCGGTTTCGGTGATTGGGCTGTTTATTGGACCATTCGTCGGACCGTTCACGGCAGCACCTGCATCGCGTCGCTGTTGATCGCGCCGATCAGCCGCGCATTGCCCTGTTCGTCATGGGCGACGAGCGCGATGCGCCAGGAATACGCGCCCGGCGGCAGGCCGGAAAGCGGCAATGCGGGGTAGATGCCGTCATCGCCAAAGAGGGTGCCGCTCATTGCCGGCGCGGTGTTTCCATTGTTGTTTTCCCCGCCGAGCGGAAAATCGCGCACGAGCGGAAGGTAACCACTCTGTGCGACCGCATGCCAGCCGCCGTCGGCGGTCAGGCTGAATTCGCCTTCCGGCGTCGCGGCGGCGACGTAGAGATCGACTTTGTGCACGACCGGCGGCAAGGTATAGGAAACCTCGGCGGCTTCGTTCGTCCGGTATTGCGTCTTGCCGGGAATCAGGCGCGGCAGCAGCAGGCCGGCCGACTTGCCGGCGTCGACGATGCCGTAGCCTTTATCCGGCGTCCCGTTCAGCGGACGCGCCGATTGCGCCAGCAGCGCGGTCAGCGTCCGCGTCGGCAGGAAGGGGCTGGCCGAGGTCATCGCGGCCAGCGTCGCGGAAACCATCGGCGTGGCCATGGACGTGCCGGTGAAGACGCCGTAGGCGCCGTTCGGCGCGGTCGAATAAATCTCGTCTCCGGGCGCGGCGACGGCGATTTCCGGGCCGTCGTTGGAAGAAGCCAGCAGTCCTCCGTCCCTGGAACTGGCGGCGACGGCGATCACGCCGGACATATTCGCCGGGAACGCGACCGGGCCGCCGTGATCGTTGCCCGCCGCCGCGACGACGATGACGCCGCGGTCGAGCGCGTAGCGGATCGCCTCGCGCACCAGTTCGGTTTCCTGGGTCACGTAAACGCTCAGGTTGATCACGCGCGCGCCATGGTCCGCCGCGTAGCGCACCGCGCGCGCCAGGCGGTCGGAATGGAACGTCGAGGAGCCGCCGGGATTGATCTTCAACGGCAGGATACCGGCGCGCGGCGCCAGGCCGCAGCCGCCCGCGCCGTTGCCGCAGGCCGCGGCCAATACGCCGGCCACTGCGGTGCCGTGCCCGAAACTGTCCGAGGGATCGTCGTCGTCGTCGCCGAAATCGTAGCCGCCGGCGACGATGTTCGGCGCCAGGTCGGGATGCCGGACGTCCACGCCGGAATCGACCACCGCGACGATGCTTCCCTGCCCGGAATTGATCGCCCACAGCGACTGCGCGCCGACCGCGGGCAGCCACCATTGCTGCCCGAAAGCGGGATCGTTCGGAACCGGCACCGGCGGCAGCGCGGCGAAATAGCCGAGATAGTTGGGTTCGGCGAACAGCACGTTGCCGTTTCCTCGCAACGCCTCCAGCGGCGAGGCGTTGCCGGAAGAATACCGTTGCAGGGTGTTGCCGGAAGCGTTTTCGAAATTCCCCAGGCGCATCACCACGGTACGCGAATCGACCCGGCGCAGGAGAGTGCCGGGCAGGGAAGACGGAACGTTTTCGCTTTTCAGCCGGACGATGAATTCGCCGTCCGTTATGCCGCTCACGCCTCCACTTACGGCGTCCGCGGCATTCGCCGGCGCAGAGACGAACGCCGCGAAGAAAACCAGGAGGGCCGGAACGAAAGCGGCGGCGCGCACGAAATAGCGGCGGGTCATGCTCGAACGATGGACTCGGAAGATTCGAATGGCGGCAATACGAGAGCGAAAGCGAAAGTGAAAACGCTTCAGCGGGGAATGAAAGGATTGGGCGGCGACTGGGTGCCCGACCGCTTCGCCTGTTCGATTGCCTCGAGCAGCGACATGCCGCGGCCGGCGGTATTGGCGCTGGCGGTGTTGGCGGTATTGGATGAGGCCGCGTTGTTGCCCGTCATGCCGCTGGGGCTGTTCGAAGCGGTCTGCGTGTTGGGGTTGCCCGGCTGCATGGCGCCGGGCATCGGGGGCGGCATCGGCATCGGCATCGCGCTCTGTTGCGGCGCCATCGGTGTCGGTGTCTGAGGGGGCGGAGGCGGCGTCAATCCGGGAACGATGGTCGGCGCTTCAGTCGTCGCGATCGACGGTCCCTGGATGACGGGCGGCGCCGGTAGCGGCGCGGGCCGGTCGGTTTTCTTGTTGAAGGCGATACGGTAACGTCCGTCGCCGGCGGAAAAAACCAGTTCCTTCGGATGAATCTCGGCCAGCGTGTATTCGCCGACTCTTTGCCCTTCGTTCAGGGCGACGAAGGGGCGCGTCGACGGTATCGAGCTCTTCAGGCGGCCTTCGAGCTTGACCAGCGCTTTCTTCACATTGCCGACCATGATGACGCCGTAAAGCTGCACGTCGGAAGAAGTGATCGGCGGCGCGGCGGGGATATTGACGACGGGTTTTTCCGACCAGGGCTTGCGCTCGGGATCGAAAATATTTTTTTCGTAAATCGGGTTGTAGTCGGGCTGGACGGGCTGCGCGGTGGCGGACAGCGGCGCGGAAGCGGGCGCCGTTGCCGTCGCTCCGGGCGTACCCGGTGCGGCAGGCGTGGCGGGCACGGCCGCCTGCGCCGACGCGGCGGCGCACAACAGCGCGCAGGCGATGCAGGCGGCACAGACACTGCGGGACGGCAGGAAATGGAATGCAGGAAATGCGGAGAATGCAGAATGGGCAGCGGCGGAGGCGGCGTGGCGTTTCATGGGGAACATGGGTCGTACCTCGATCAGATTTCGCATTTCAGGCGGATGTCCGGGTGTCCCTGAAACACAACTGAGACAACTGGGGAGCCAAAGAGGAGCCAAACAGAGCCTGGCGAAACGGTTCGGGAAAAAGCGCGCCGGGAGCAAGCGGGCGAATCAGCAGCGCGCGATCTTCCGCCGGTGGCGGCATATATCCGCGAAATTATAACACTGCTGCCCGCCGTGCCGGAAAGGGCGGGGGTTCCGGCATGGGATCGTTGCGATTTCCATCGGCGCGCGCGGATGAAGATCCGGAGTTCTTTTCGGGGTTCTTCATTGCGCGCCGTCCGGCGTATCGGTATGAATCGCCGCCGGGATGTCGACCGCGGCGCCGATCGCGGCGGCGATCGCGCCGCGCGCCGTTTGCGCCAGTTCGCGCCGCGCTTTTTTCGACTCGCCCGTTCCTGGTCGATCCGGGTCCATTTCCAGATTTATTTCCGGCGCCAGCGCCGGAGGCATCGCGACCGATGCCGTCAAGCCGCGCGCGGCAACGATGGCACGGAGCGACTGCCAGAGCGAGGTCTCGCCGGCATACGCCGGGGCCGTGCTGCGTCCGCCCGTGGCATCGCGGTAGGAGATGGCCAGCGGCTGGATCGGACGGCGGGCGTCGAGCGCCGGTTGCAGCAGCGCGGCGTGAAAGGCCAGCACCCGGTCGCCGTCGCTCGTCGTACCCTCGGGAAAAATGGTAACGATTTCGCCCGCCGCGAGCCGGGAAACGATCTCGCCGTTGACGGTCTTCGCATGGCCGCGGCTGCCGCGCCGCAGAAAAACGTTGCCGGTGTGCGCCACCAGCCAGCCGATGAGCGGCCAGCCGCGCACGTCGGCCTTGACGACGAAGGCCATCGGCCGCGCCGCGTTGAACACGAAAACATCGAGCCAGGAAATGTGGTTGGCGACGATCAGGCTTCCCGGAACCATCGCCGCGAGCGAGGCATCGAGCCGTACGCCAAGAATCGCCAGCAATTGCCGCGACCAGCGTCCCTTGATTTCCAGGCGCAGGGAAGGGGAAACCCAGGGGAATACCAGGAAGACGGTGGCTGCACCCCAGAGCAGATGCAGCCCGCAGCGCAGGAGACGCAGCCAGCGCAGCGGCGGCGTGACCATCGGCGTAACTGTAACTACTGGCGCGGATGTCGCGGAGGGAACGGCAACGGAGGCAACAGAGGCCGCGGAAGGCGATGTGGTAGAGGTAGCGGGGGAGGTCATGCCTGCTTCGGTGATTATTTTTGCCTGTCCGCCGTTAGTTATCCGCTACTCAGCCGCTACTCAGTCATTACTCAGCCGTTTTTTGCCAGAAAACGCTTCGCGTAGCGCGTGCTGAGCCTCGACAGGGGCATCAGCACGAACATGTCCGCGGAGTTGAAGTCGCGATCCCACGCCGGCTCGCCGCAGATCCAGGCGCCGGCGCGGATGTAGCCTTTGAGCAGCGGCGGCATTTCGGCGACGTTCTCCTTGTCGGGATGCTCGGCGTCCGTTTCCTGTTTTTCCTGGTTCGGCAGCGGATGGTGCGGAGAAACGCGGTATTCGGGCGGGCAGAGGTGGTTTCTGGCGAGGCGGCGGTAGAGATTCGCCGCGGCCTGTCCGCCGTCGCTCATGCTGACACTGGCACAGCCGATCAGATAACCGTAGTCGTGTTCGCGGATATAGCCGGCCAGTCCCTCCCACAGCAGCGCGATCACCGAACCGCTGCGGTAGTCGCGGTGTACGCAGGAACGCCCGACTTCCACCAGTTGGTCGCGCAACGGCGCCAGCAGGGAAAGGTCGAATTCGCTTTCGCTGTAGTAGCCGCCCAGTTTCCGCGCGTTTTGCGGCGAGAGAATGCGGTAGGTGCCGACCACCTCGCCGCTTTGTTCATCGCTGACGATCAAATGTTCGCAGTAGGGGTCGTAGCGGTCGTGGTCGACGCCGGGCGCGGCGGTCGTCAGATGCGCGCCCATTTCGTCGCAGAAAACGCGGTAACGCAAACGCTTGGCCGCCTCGATTTCGCGCTCGTTGCGCGCCAATCTGACATGCAGGCGTCCGGAGTCGTGGGGGCTTTCGCGCCGCGCGGTGGTCGTTTCAGTCATTTCGCGCCATTTTACCGTTCCGTTTTGCTGCCGCGCGATCTCCGGCCCGATATCCGGAAATATTCCATAGGGAAGAATCTGCTGAGTGATCATCGTGAAAGAGTGAAGTAATGCGCCTTGAATGCATCCGATATATCGCCTCGTTTCCGGCAAGGCTTCGTTTCGCACGGCGCCAGCCCCTCGGGGCTCCGCTTACTTTAGCTTATTTTTCTTCGCCGCCGCGCTTGGATGAAAGAATAAAACGCTTCCCGTTTCAACTTCGTTACATCCACCGCAAAGGTTGCGGACGATTTCTTGTGGAAACCGTTTGGCCAATGGACCGAGCGCACGGCGGGCATGCGGAAAATTTTCTTTCCCGCAGTGCCTGAATCAAATGATATTCTAATTTAGTTAAATTAACTATGTTTTATGTAGGTGGTTGTATTTTGTTTTTAATTAATTAAATTGGAATTTAATCAATCGATTCCGAGATCTTCCACGAAAAGACTGTCCGGGCGGATATGTTCCACCGGAATGGCGAACTGTTCGGAAGCCATCTGGATTACCCGTTGCAGGATGTATTCGCGGCTCCATTCCGTGCGGTCGGGCAGGGAAACGTAAGGAACGAGCGCGCCGACCGTGGCGAAAGCGGGCGGTATCCGGTCTGCAAGCCTCGTTGCGGAAGCATGGAAGATCAACGCCCACAGAACGAAGCCGGATATCGTGGCGGACCAGAAAGGAAGGCCGGCCTGATGCACGGATGCGACCGACAGCGGCAGAAGAAGCAGGAGCACGCAATTGACGCTCTTTGCGCATTTCAAGCCGGGAAAATGGCGGGTACCGATAGCGGTCCGCAACCGGCGCCATTGCGTCCGGATATCGCCCGGCAGGAGTTGCCGTATGGGCGTGCCGGGTCGTATCGCCCGGCGCGATGCGCCGAATTGCCGCGTGAGCGTGGAGCGTAGCCGGTAAAACTGGGTTTGCGACAGGCAACGGTTTCCGTCCCGCGCCGTTTCACCCAGACAAAACGCGACATGGTCGGCTACTTTGCGGGGAGTGACGAGACGTTCGGCATCGGCATCGCTGATCGTGATGCCGAATTCTTCTTCAATGGACAGTACGAATTCGACGCTATCGAGACCCATGGTGACATCCTTTGCCGGTCAAACGGGCGGCTGGTGGAACCGGAAAAAATGTGATGGAGGTTGCCGTTCATGAAGTGTTGCACTTGATCCTTGAGACCGCCCTATTCCGCCAAATTTAACTTGGATTTATAGATTGCACAGGCTCATTTAAAGAATTTCTCAGTTTATTATAAGGCCCGCACCCTCTTAAAGCATATAGATTCGCCAAATATTTATCAGCTGTTCCTGAATTATTTTTCAAATTATATTCTATTAATGAACAATCATATAAATTACTAAATAGCCAATTCTGATAATTCTTTTCAAAAGCTAAAATCGATTCAATTTTGCATACCTTATTATTATCTTCTGAAGAATCATCTTTATTGCACTGAGGAAGAACAGGGTTATAAAAATCGCACCTCTCATCAGAAGGAATAACAATCTTTTGCCCTTTTATTTCACAATCACGAGTTTTCGAAAGTATCGCAGTCCCATCAGAATTAAAGCCAAGTACTGGCAATCCATATTTTTCAGCATGATCCAAAAAAGAATAAACTGGAATTGGCAGTTCCCTTCGAAATGAATCTAAAGGAGGAATATTTTCATAGCGTACTGACATTGAAGCAGCTACTGTGCCATCAATATCCATATGCCACATAGTAGGAAATCCCTCGGCAAAAAAATCGACTACCTCACTTTCCCCAAAATAACGATTGCTGTGATTATTATATAATCTGACAAACCCAGGAGATTCCATTGTCGGATGCAATAATAATTGATATCGACGTGGCGTGTAATGCTCTAAACGATACCCTTTGTCAGGAGAGACAGTAACATATTCTAAGTGTTCTCCGCCGGATAAAAAGAAACAAAACCATGCTAACACAATAAAAATGAATAGCTTTATTTTATGCTTACAAACAACATGAAAGACAGTAAAAAAATCATTCATAATTTAAGCTCCAATACAATTGGAGATGATAGCTTTTCTCTATAAACGTCAGTATAAATAACAAAATCCCCGCCTTTTGCATATTTTTTACGATATTCCTGGAAGCTTTCATTAGTTACTCTATATGCCTCTCCGGGAAACTCCAAATCCATAACATCATATTTTTTCTTTGTTGATATTGGAAGAGAGGCGAGAGGAATGGCACGACTCATCCAATGATACCCCCAAACTCCTAATGGCTGAGAAATATAACCATCATCATTAAAATCATAAGTGTCTCGAATATAAAACCCACGTTCATCAATTTTTATACGAATATTCCCCTGATCGTCAAGATGTTCAACAATTCCCGTAACCGCAATTTTTAAAGTACACCGAAAAAGCGCCGCTGAAAAATCATCTAAAGGATCGTGCCAGCTGCCAATTTTAAAATAATTAACCTGACAAGTTTCTTCAATATCTCTCACCGGAAGAGGTAAACTTCCAAAACGCCATTGAGGAATAATTTTCTTCCCGTCTTTATTAACAACTGGAGCAGGTTTGTTACTTTTTATTAAAAGATCAATAAGATGCTTTTTAGCTTCCGCAGAAGACCAGTTAGCCCGTAAAGAATTCATCCCATCTATAACCCGCTGGAATTTCATCGCCCACGCCATCGTCACAATTTTCTCATCCACCTCATGCAGCTTAAGCGAGCGTGCATCAACTTTTGCCGCCTTTACAAGCGGCGACATCACAGAGCGATTATTCCGAAACCACCTTTGCATCAACGCCGCACCAACAAACCATCCTCGACGCGTCATTTCATCGGGAATATCTTCTATCGTAAATCTTCTTATCTTATTTCCAACTTTCTTAAAATCCTCCGGCCCATGTCGCCCCCCTTGCCATGCCATAATCGTTTCTCTTTCTTAAAATAGTCCAAAGCCATGATTCCGGAATGGCATGGCTTTGAGAAATGAAGTCTGGTCTCGGCGCTTTGCTGTTTAACGAGTCACAGCAACACCCGCTCGATGCCCCCGCTGTTGGCGCGGGCGACGAAATCGGCCATCCAGTTTTCGCCCAGCCGGTACTTCGCCATTTCGACGACGATGTAGTCGGTCTTGATCCCGGCATCGTCAACGTAACGGGAAACGCCCTGCAGGCAGGCGGGGCAGGAGGTGAGCAGCTTCACTTCGCCGGAGAATCCGTCGGCGCGTAGCGTGGCGGTGTCCTTTTCGACTTCTTCCTGCTTGCGGAAACGCACCTGCGTCGCGATGTCGGGACGGGTTGCGGCCAGCGTGCCGGCGTCGCCGCAGCAACGGTCGGAGAGGATGACTTCGTTGCCGATCAGTTCGCTGGCGACCTTGAGCGCCGCATGTGTCTTCATCGGCGTGTGACAGGGTTCGTGGTACATGTAGCGCGTGCCGGTGACGCCGTCGAGTTTCACTCCCTTCTCGAGCAGGTATTCGTGGATGTCGAGCAGGCGGCAGCCGGGGAAGATCTTGTCGAATTCGTATTTCAGCAATTGGTCCATGCAGGTGCCGCAGGAAACGATCACCGTCTTGATGTCGAGATAGTTGAGGGTGTTCGCGACGCGATGGAAAAGCACGCGGTTGCTGGTGGTGATGCGTTGTCCGACATCCTCGTCGCCGGCGGAGGTCTGCGGGTAGCCGCAGCACAGGTAGCCGGGGGGCATCACGGTGACGGTGCCGGTGTCGTAGAGCATCGCCAGTGTCGCCAGTTCGATCTGCGAGAAAAGCCGTTCCGAGCCGCAGCCGGGGAAGTAGAAGACGGCATCGCTGTCTTCGCTGACCGTCGCCGGATTGCGCACGATGGGAATCGTCTTGTCGTCCTCGATGTCGAGCAGCGCGCGCGCCATGCGCTTGGGCAGGCCGCCGGGCATCGGCTTGTTGATGAAGTGGATCACCTGCGCCTTGAGCGGCGGCTTGTTCAGCGTCGCCGGCGGCGCCTTGACCTGTTCCTGGATCAGCCCGAAGGATTTGCCGAGGCGATAGCCGAGCCGCTGCGCGGCGTAGCCCCAGCGCATCA
Organism: Rhodocyclaceae bacterium; assembly: GCA_031556405.1. GTDB lineage: Bacteria > Pseudomonadota > Gammaproteobacteria > Burkholderiales > Rhodocyclaceae > WQZF01. The sequence continues at coordinate 2,988 of JAVBTC010000100.1, read as the reverse complement.
TGGTGGTGCGCATGAGCTTGATCGTGGTCGGATCCTTCGCGGTCAGGAAGGCCATCGCGACCACCTTGCCGGGGTTGAATTTGCGTTTCTTTTCCTGGCGCAGGAAGTTGCGCATGACGATGGTGACGTCGCCGAAATCGATGTCGACCGGGCAGGGTTTCTCGCATTTGTGGCAGACGGTGCAATGGTCGGCGACGTCGTTGAATTCGTCGAAGTGTTGCAGCGAGATGCCGCGCCGCGTCTGTTCCTCGTAGAGGAACGCCTCGATCAGCAGCGAGGTGGCGAGGATCTTGTTGCGCGGGCTGTAGAGCAGGTTGGCGCGCGGCACGTGGGTGGAACAGACCGGCTTGCACTTGCCGCAGCGCAGGCAGCTTTTGATCATGTCCGAGATGTGGCCGATCTGCGATTGCTCCATGATCAGCGATTCGGTGCCCAGGAGGGAGAACGACGGCGTATAGGCATTGTCCAGGTTGCCGCCGGGCATCAGCTTGCCCTTGTTGAAACGTCCCTGCGGGTCGACCTTTTCCTTGTAGCGCTGGAACGGCTGGATTTCTTCCGGGGCGAGGTAGTCGAGCTTGGTGATGCCGATGCCGTGCTCGCCGGAGATGACGCCGTCGAGCGCGCGCGCCAGCGCCATGATGCGCGACACCGCTTCGTTCGCGGTGCGCAGCATGGCGTAGTTGTCGGAGTTGACCGGGATGTTGGTGTGCACGTTGCCGTCGCCGGCGTGCATGTGCAGCGCGACGAAGACGCGGCCGCGCAGGACGGTGGTCTGCACCGCGTCGAGGCGTTCGGAGATCGGACGGTACAGCGCGCCGTCGAAGATGATCGACAGCGGTTTTTTCAGTTCGCGCTTCCACGAGACGCGCACGGAGTAATCCTGGAGGCGGTGGAACAGCGTCGGGTTGGCGGCCCTGTTGGTGAGCGGATCGGCTTCGATGCCGAATTCGGCGAAGCGGGCCTCGGCCTCGGCCAGCGGCAGGTCGAGGTTGTCGAGCAGCCACTGCCAGCGCGCACGCACGGCGGCGACGTGTTCGAGCGCGCGTTCGCGGCGGTCGCCCAGGAGCACGTCGTGATCGATGCTGGCGTCTTCCGGGCGCAGCGGCAGTTCGCCCTTCAGGCTTTCGATCAGCGCGTCGCACAGTTCCAGCTTGTTCTTCGTCGACAGTTCGATGTTGATCCGCTCGATGCCGTCGCAGTATTCGCCCATGCGCGGCAGCGGAATCACGACGTCCTCGTTGATCTTGAAGGCGTTGGTGTGGCGCGAGATCGCGGCGGTGCGCGAGCGGTCGAGCCAGAATTTTTTCCGCTCCTCGCCGGAGACGGCGATGAAGCCCTCGGCGCCGCGCAGATTGCACAGGCGCACGACTTCGCTGGCGGCGGTCATCACCGCGTTTTCGTCGTGGCCGACGATGTCGCCGATCAGCACCATTTTCGGCCGGCCGTGGCGCTTGGCCTTGGTCGCGTAGCCGACCGCCTTGACGTAGCGCTCGTCGAGGTGTTCGAGGCCCGCCAGTTGCACGCCGGCGCCGTGGCCGACGCCGCCGGGCTTGAAGTAGTCGGTGATTTCGACGATCGCCGGCACCGCTTCGCGCACCTGTCCGAAGAATTCGAGGCAGACGGTGCGGGTGTGCGGCGGCATTTTGTGCAGGATCCAGCGCGCGGCAACGATGAGTCCGTCACAGCCTTCCTTCTGCACGCCGGGCAGGCCGCCGAGGAATTTGTCGGTGACGTCCTTGCCCAGTCCGCTGCGGCGGCAACTGGCGCCGGGGAAGGAAATGATTTCGGTGGACAATGGTTTTCCACCGCGGGCGTCGGTTTTCTTCAGTTCGAAGCGGACGGTTTCCTGTTCGTGGATCTTGCCCAGGTTGTGATCGAGCCGCGTGACTTCGAGCCAGTCGCCGTCCGGCGTGACCATTTTCCACCACGCCAGGTTGTCGAGCGCGGTGCCCCAGAGCACGGCTTTCTTGCCGCCCGCGTTCATCGCGATGTTGCCGCCGATGCAGGAGGCTTCCGCCGAGGTCGGGTCGACGGCGAAGACGCGCCCGGCTTCTTCGGCGGCTTCGGCAACGCGCTTGGTGACGACGCCGGCGCTGCTGCGGATCGTCGCCACCTTGCCGGTGAGGCCTGGCAGTTCGATTTCCTCGACGGTGCCGAGATCGATCAGTTTCTCGGTGTTGATCACTGCCGAAAGCGGTGACAGCGGCACGGCGCCGCCGGTATAGCCGGTGCCGCCGCCGCGCGGGATGATGGTCAGCCCGAGTTCGATGCAGGTGCGCACCAGCGGCGCCACTTCTTCCTCGGTATCGGGGTTGAGCACGACGAAAGGATATTCGACGCGCCAGTCGGTGGCGTCGGTGACGTGCGAGACCCGGGCCAGCCCGTCGAAGGCGATGTTGTCGCGGCGGGTATGGCGGGAAAGGGCGCGCAGGGCTTTCTTGCGCCGCACCGCGGTTTCCTCGAACCAGCGTTCGAACTGGTCCACTGCCGTGTGGGCGGCGGTGAGCAGTTTCAGCACTTCGGGGTGTCCCTGCCGCCGTGCGTCGATGTCGCGCAGGCGGTGGCGCAGGGCCTGGATCAGGGCTTCGCGCCGTTCGCGGTTGGAAAGAAGGTCGTCTTCAAGGTAGGGGTTGCGGCGCACGACCCAGATATCGCCCAGAACTTCGTAGAGCATGCGCGCCGAGCGGCCGGTGACGCGTTCCTCGCGCAGCGCGTGCAGGATGCTCCAGTTTTCCTCGCCGAGCAGGCGAATGATGATTTCCCGGTCGGAGAACGAGGTGTAGTTGTAGGGGATTTCCCGTAAGCGTGCAGTCATCGCGGTCCCAAGGTGCGCAAAAGATGAAACGTTGATTTTATCTTACTTCCCGTGCCGGGTTTTCGCCCGGTTTTTGTCGGCGGGTATAAAAGCGAAGGGCGCCACGCCGAAGCGCGGCGCCCAGCGGCACGCCAAGCGGCCCCGCCGATTTCTTAATGGCATAGTGACTTTTT
>JAVBTC010000051.1:0-2583 GCA_031556405.1 Rhodocyclaceae bacterium | reverse complement strand
CGAATCGAGTTCGACGCGGATGGGAAAGCGGCCCTGCAGTTCGGGAATCAGGTCGGACGGCTTGGACAAATGGAAGGCGCCGGAGGCGATGAACAGGATGTGGTCGGTCTTGATCATGCCGTACTTGGTCGACACCGTGGTGCCTTCGACCAGCGGCAGGAGGTCGCGCTGCACGCCCTGGCGGGAAACGTCGGCGCCCTGCAGTTCGGAGCGGCTGGCGATCTTGTCCAGTTCGTCGAGGAAGACGATGCCGTTCTGTTCGACATTCTGCACGGCGGCATGCTTCACTTCTTCATCATTGACGAGACGGGAGGCTTCCTCGTCGAGCAGCAGGCGCCATGCCTCCTTGATCTTGATCCGGCGCGACCGCCGCTTGCCGCTGCCGAGGTTCTGAAACATGCCCTGGATCTGGTTCGTCAGTTCCTCCATTCCCGGCGGCGCGAAAATTTCAGCGCTGACGGAAGGTGCGGCCAGTTCGATTTCGATTTCCTTTTCATCCAGATCCCCCTCGCGCAGTTGCTTGCGGAATTTCTGCCGCGCCGCGCTATCTTCCGTGGGAGGCGCGCTGTTTTCATTACCGAAAAAATGCGCGCCGCGCGCCGGCGGCAGCAGGGTGTCGAGGATGCGTTCCTCGGCGGTATCCTCGGCGCGCGAGCGCACGCTCCGCATCGCCTGTTCGCGTTCGTTTTTCACCGCGATTTCGGCCAGGTCGCGGATGATGGTGTCGACGTCGCGCCCGACGTAGCCGACTTCGGTGAATTTGGTCGCCTCGACCTTGATGAACGGCGCGTTCGAAAGCCGTGCCAGCCGCCGCGCGATCTCAGTCTTGCCGACGCCGGTGGGGCCGATCATCAGGATATTTTTCGGCGTGATTTCCTGCCGCAGCGGGTCGGCTACCTGCGAACGGCGCCAGCGATTGCGCAAGGCGATGGCAACCGCCTTTTTCGCCTGCATTTGGCCGACGATGTATTTATCGAGTTCGTGAACGATTTCCTGCGGTGTCATCGATGACATGGCAACGGTCTTTTAAGCTGAAGGATAGGTTGAACGATCGTGGAAACGAATTGAACGAAATGCAGCGAACAAAATACGGCGAACAAAATACGAATTTCCGCTTTCCGGGCGATGCGGCACATTGCCGAGGCCCGGCATCAGTCGAGCGTTTCGATCGTGAAATTGTGGTTGGTATAAATACACAAATCGGCGGCGATTGCCAATGATTTCCGCACGATATCGGCCGGAGCGAGGTCGGTGTGGTCGAACAGCGCGCGCGCGGCGGAATGCGCGTACGCGCCGCCGGAACCGATGGCGACGATACCGTGTTCCGGTTCGAGCACGTCGCCGTTACCGGTGATGATGAGCGAATGCTCGCGGTCGGCGACCGCAAGCATCGCCTCCAGGCGGCGCAGCATGCGGTCGGTACGCCAGTCCTTGGCCAGTTCGACCGCCGAACGCAGCAGATTGCCCTGATGCTTGTCGAGTTTAGCTTCGAAACGTTCGAAAAGCGTGAAGGCATCGGCGGTAGCGCCGGCAAATCCGGCGAGAATCTGTTCCTTGTAAAGACGCCGTACTTTTTTTGCACCCGCCTTGACGACGATATTTCCCAGGGTTACTTGTCCGTCGCCACCCAGGGCGACGCTTTGGCCGCGCCGCGCCGAAAGAATGGTTGTGCCGTGATAGCTTTCTGTCATCGACAGCCTCGTAGGTTCCAATAATATGTTTTGTTGATGGTTCATGCCGTCCGCAGCTTGCCTGCCGGCACTACCTCATCCGCGCGTCGATGTATGGACGACGGCGCGAGGTATTTTTTCGGGGTTCAGTTGTGCGCCAGGACGACACTGGCAACGGATTCGATGCCGAGAACGTGCAGCAATGCCGCTACAAGCAGGTTGGGGCGGTGAATCACGACCTTGCGTCCGCTGCGCTTGGGCGCCGTGAGCAGATTGACCAACAGTCCGGCGCTGACGAAATCGATCCGCTTGACGGCGGAGAAATCGACGACGACGGGGTCGTGGGTCTCGGTGTATTGGGGCAGGTCGTCGAAACGCACCGCCTTCAATTCGCCTTCGAGGCGATAGTAGTCCGGACGCGGCGCGGGGGTCGGCTGTTCTTCCTCGGGTTCCTGCAGCGCAATCGGTTCCGGCACGGAATCGGCACCGAACTCCGTATTGAGTACCCGGGAAGGCTCCCATGACGGAGGAGAGACTTCGAACGTGACCGCGAAATCGATCGCGCGGTCCTCGAAAATCTCCATTTTTCCCTGCATCTGGTACAACTCCAGAAGCAGGCGCCACAAGCCGGGCTGCTCGCGTTGCTCGCCCTGGATGCGGGTTTCGAGCAGTTGCGTCAGACCGTCGTCGCCTTTCAATTCTATTTTGCCTTTACGCTGCCGCGCGGCCGTCAGCAGACTGAGCATTCTCATGCATCCTGCATCATCTGTTTCGCGCACCTGGGTAAGATCGGCGCGAATGCCGCCGAAACGCTCCTGGCTCGCTTCAAGCACGGCGAAACCTTCATCGTTGCTTCCCAGAAGATCGCCGGAAAAGCGGGAGCTTCTCATGATTTTCGGCTTGGGCACGGGCT
>JAVBTC010000068.1:0-16358 GCA_031556405.1 Rhodocyclaceae bacterium | reverse complement strand
GTATCGGATTTCGTACCAGGTTTCGCTTCCGCCGTGTCGGCAACGGTGATGGCGCGGATCATTATCGGCGTCAGCGGTACATCCTGGTGAAAGCCTTTGTTGCCGGTTTTGACCTGGGCGATTTTGTCTACGACGTCCATGCCGGAAACGACCTTGCCGAAAACGGCATAGCCGGGACCGCGCATCTGCGGCGAGTTGTAGTCGAGGGGTGCGTTGTCGACGACGTTGATGAAGAACTGCGCCGTGGCGGAATTGGGATCGTTGGTGCGCGCCATCGCCAGCGTGCCGCGCTTGTTGGAAAGACCGTTCTTGGCTTCGTTGACGATCGGCGCCTCGGTTTTTTTCTGTTCCATGTCCGGCGTGAAGCCGCCGCCCTGGATCATGAAGCCGGGGATCACGCGGTGGAAGATCGTACCGTTGTAGAAACCGTTGTTGGCGTAATTCATGAAGTTCTTGACCGTGACGGGCGCCTTTTCGCTGTCGAGTTCGGCGACGATCTTGCCCAGCGAGGTGTCGATTTCGACCGTCGGACCCGCATGCGCGGCACCGGCGGCGAAAGTCAGGGCCAGGGCGGCGGTGGCGGTAAAGAAATGAAAGCGGGAATGAAATCGGGAAACGAGGCTGTGGGATGTGCGCATGTCAGGCGGCTCCTTCATAAATGATTTTCCAGTCACCGTCCTCGCGGATCCAGTACTGGCGTTTTTTCATCTGGTTGGTGAGATTGTTGCTGCGGTAATTCTGCGCGAAGGTGGCGACGACCATTTCCTCGGCGCCGGAATTATTGAAATTGCCGGAAGTACTGGAAGGGCTGGAAGTGCCATGGCTGGCAGGGTAGCGGAACAGCGAGAGGTCGGATAATTCGAGCTTGATCCATTCCTTGCTCGCATTGGCGCGTCTTTTCTGTTCCGCGAAAACGGCCAGTTCCTGGTTTCCGGCGCGGAAATTTTTCGAATAATGGCGCAGCAGGCGTTCCGTGTCGCGGCTTTCCCAGTCACGGCGCCATTCTTCGAGTTTGCCGTTGAGCGTCTCGCGCTCCCGGGTCCATTCCTTGACCGGCATCCACTCGACGGTGCTGCTGATGATCACCGGTGTCAGTCCGGGTTGGATATCCTGCGTCAGCGTGTCAATGTCCTGGTTGGCGAGGACGACGCAGCCGTCCGATGCCTTGGGTGGGCGCGAAAATGTGTCGGTAGGTGTGCCGTGCAGCCAGATGCCGTAGCCGTTGCGTCCCAGGCGCTTGTCCCATTCGTTCGGGTAGTTGATCGGGAAAGCGCCGCTGCCGTAAAAATCGGTGAGTTTTTCGCGCGACAGGCGGGAGGTAACGTGGTAAACGCCGACCGGCGTTTTCTTGTCGCCTTCGCGCGCCTTGTTGGCGCCGAGTTTGCCGTGGGAGACGTAATAGTCGGCGGCGAACCGGGGCGTGCCGCCATCGTTGGCATAAAGATAGAGCCGCGCTTTTTCGATGTCGATCACTACCGCGTATTTCTGGCTCGACGGCATTTGCAGCAGGTAGCGCGGCACCACGTCGGCCTGCGGTTTCTGCCGGTAGGCGCGCAGGCGGGCGATGGCTTCCTCGCGCAGGTCGGCCAGTTTTTCCGGTGGCGCGTCGCTGATGTTGCCCAGCGTTGTCAGCGGGCGCGCACGCGCCAGCAACAAATCGCCCCGGATCAGATAGCCGAGGCGGAAATTGGGGTAGCGTTCGAGCAGCGCGTCGGTTTCCGTAAGCGCCGCATCGAGGCGGTTGTTCTCGATCGCCGCGAAGATTTTCGCCAATTGCGGTTCGGGACCGCCGACGAGCGCGGAAAGCGTCGCGCTGGTGTCGTCGACGGGAAGATGGGCCACCGGCGTCGCGGCGGCATCCGGTACCTGGACTGAGGACAGCGTTGTCGGCACGCCTGATGACGATTGAATTCCGTTCGTCAGCAATGGGAAAAGCGGCAGCAGCAACAGCAAACCCGCCGTCAGGATGAGGCAGGTGCGCAGCATCAGTCGACGCGTTCCTCTTGAATCAGCCATTGGTTGCCGTTGCGGGTGAAGATCAGGGTTTTGCCCGTGGAAGAAGCGAGTGTGGCCGATTTGTAGCGCTGGCGGAATTTGACGCGCGCTTTGTCGCCATTGATCGAAACCTGGATATTGCTCAATGCGACTTCGATTTTACCCGGCTTGTCGATCCGCCGTGTGCGTTCTGCCTCCCACTCCTTGCGCGTCGTTCCCTTGGGCGTGGCGAAATCGGGTGCGTAGGTGGCAAGGTAGGCTTTCACGTCTTTTTTCGACCAGGCGCTCGCCCAACGCTGGGCTGCCTGGACCAATTCAGTCTCGGTATTGTTTTGCTTTTGCGCTGCCGGCGGTGTGGCGGTGGACGTTGCCGCGGGTTGGGTGGTTGTTGCCGCTGTCTGGGCGGCCGGTGTTGCTGTCGAGGCGGTTCCGCCGGCGGAAGGCGTGACGACCGTGGCGACAGTCGTTGCGGGTGTCGGCGAAACAGCGGTTGTCGTCGTTCCGGCTGCGGATTTCTGTGCCACCGGCGGGGTTTTCGCGGGGACTGCGCTGGCGGCGGGAGGGAGCGGCGATGGTGGTGGGGAAGTTGCCGGCAGGGTTTTCGCCGGAGGCACGGCAGGCGCGACTGGCGTGGTCGGAACTGTCGGCGTCCTGGATGCTGTTGGGGATTGCGCGGCCTGTGGCACGGTTTGGGGCACGGCTTGAGGCGCGGCGGCAAGAACCGTCGGGGCGGGATTTCTGCCGGCGGTATCCTCCAGGTCGTGAATCAGTGCCAGCTTGCTTTGCGCCGTGGTGTTTCCGGCGTCGAGTTGCAGTGCCTTGTTATAGGCCTGGCTTGCGAGCTTGGCGTATACGTCGCCGAGGTTTTCATGCGCAGTGGCATAGGAAGGATGCGTTTTTATCGCCATTTCCAGCGCCACGCGGGCCTTGTCGTATTGCTTCTGCTGCGCGTAGAGCACGGCGAGGTTGTTGTAAGGCTCGGGCAGTGTCGGATAGTCCCGCGTCAGTTGGGTGAAGACGGCGATGGCGTCGTTGGGACGGTCGAGCTCGGTCAGGATCAATCCTTTGATGAAACGACCCTGCGCGTCCTTGGGACGCGGCGCGAGGTAGGCGTCCACTTTTTCCAGCGCCTGGTCGTACTTTTTCTGCCGCACCAGATTCTGTATCTCGGGCAGCGTGACTTCGGCGGCAAAAACGGGGAGAGGCGAGGCGGCGAAAAAAGACAGAACCAGGGGCAGAATCAGGAGTTTCAGGAATTGCGGAATGACACCGGAAGCATACGCCATAGAGAAGCGCGCGGCGCGAACGGCACGAAGCGGAGAGTTTCGCATCGCGCGCGTGACGGAACCTGGCGGGGACATCAAGGAAGAGGGAAACATCGCTATGCTATACTTTTTTCGCTGTTGGCCGTTATGCTTCAGGGGTATATTGGAGCGGTGGAGAGACTCGTTCAAAACAGATGTGGAAGTCGAAGATGAGATCGCGGCAGATGACGATGCCTCCCGGGTAATCCGTGAGTGAACCACTCCGCAGAACTCCTGAAAATATACCGCTTTATCCGCTTGAAGGGTGATTCGGCAAAGCGCGTCATTCTAGCAAGAAGCGGAGCGAAACCAAACCTCCGGCGACACGGCGTCATGATCCGGTTTTTCATTCACCGTACCCGATAGAAATTACTTTCCATGCTGAAAATCCACAACTCGCTTTCGCGCGAGAAAGAAGAATTCGTTCCGATCGAGGCGGGAAAAGTCCGCATGTACGTATGTGGAATGACGGTTTACGATTACTGCCACCTTGGCCATGCGCGGGTGATGGTCGTTTTTGACATGGTGCAGCGTTGGCTGAAGGCGAGCGGGTACAAGGTCGTTTATGTCCGGAACAGTACCGATGTCGACGACCAGATCATCCCCCGCGCGGCGGAGAACGGCGAGACGATCGGCGAACTGACCGGCCGCTTCATCGCGTACATGGATGAAGATGCCGCCGCGCTCGGCGTGGAGCGGCCGGATTTCGAGCCGCGCGCGACCGACTATATTGCACCGATGCTGGAAATGATCGGAATGCTGATCGATAAGGGGCTTGCGTATCAGGCGGAGAACGGCGACATCAATTATGCCGTGCGCCGTTTTCCGGATTACGGCAGGCTGTCCGGGAAATCGCTCGACGATCTGCGTGCCGGCGAGCGCGTGGAGGTGGATTCCGCCAAGCGCGACCCGCTCGATTTCGTGCTCTGGAAACGTGCCAAGGCCGGCGAGCCGGCGTGGGATTCGCCATGGGGGCCGGGACGTCCGGGCTGGCACATCGAATGTTCGACGATGAGCTGGAAGAAACTCGGCGAGCATTTCGATATCCATGGCGGTGGGCAGGACCTGCAGTTTCCACACCACGAAAACGAAATCGCACAGAGCGAGGGCGCACACGACTGCCGCTATGTCAATTACTGGATGCACAACGGGTTTGTGCGTGTCGACGACGAAAAAATGTCGAAATCGCTCGGCAATTTCTTCACCATTCGCGAGGTTCTGAAGCGTTACGATGCCGAGGTGTTGCGTTTTTTCATTCTGCGCGCGCACTATCGCAGCCCGCTCAATTATTCGGACGTGCATCTGGACGACGCGAAGAATGCGCTGACGAGGCTTTATACCGCGCTGAAGGCGGTGCCGGTCGAAACCGGGGAGATATGCGCTCCCGACTGGACGGAAGCGCACGGACAACGTTTTGCCGCGGCGATGAACGACGATTTCAATACGCCCGAGGCCGTTGCGGTGCTGTTCGATCTGGCTGGTGCGGTCAACCGTGACAAATCGCCGCAAATGGCGCGGCAGTTGTGGGCTCTGGCGGGAGTGTTGGGGCTGTTGCAGCGTGATCCGCAGGAATTTTTGCAGGGAACGGCTGGTGTTGCGGAAACGTGGGGAGCGGAGCGAATTACCCAATTGATCGCGGAACGCGCCACGGCAAAGAAAAACAAGGATTTCGCCAGCGCTGACCGGATCCGCGCCGAATTGTTTGAAAATGGCATCGCGCTCGAAGACTCCCCGCAGGGAACGACCTGGCGGCGGGCGTGATTTCCCGCTTGCGGACGGAAAATGCGGCGATGCCGTTTCGCCGCTGTCCGCCGGGGCTCCGCGTATCTTCAGCTTCCCCCCTGTTGCCGACCGCCATGCGCGCGTTCTGATCCTCGGCAGCATGCCCGGCATCGCCTCGTTGCGCGCGGGACAGTATTATGCGCATCCACGCAATCTGTTCTGGCCGTTGATGGGAGAAGTCGTCGGTGCCGGGCCGGAGCTTCCTTATGCGGCCCGGCTTGCACGTCTGTGCGAGGCGAATATCGCGTTGTGGGACGTGCTGCGCTCTTGCGTGCGCGATGGCAGCCTGGATACGAAAATCGACGCAAAATCGATACAGGTCAACGATTTTGGCGCTTTCTTCACCGACCATCCCGCCATCGAAACGATTCTGTTCAATGGAGCGATGGCTGAAAGCTGTTTCCGCCGCCATGTGTTGCCAGCGTTGCCGACATGCCCGGAACGGTTTCTGCGCCGCCTGCCTTCGACCAGCCCGGCGCACGCGGGCATGCCCTATGCGCTAAAGTGCGAGGCTTGGCGGCATGCATTGTGTGGCGAGTAAATGAATTCCAGATATGAGTTAAATTTTGTATGATGTATGTAGTGATATTAACAGTAGAATTATTATAAATGTAGAAAAAATCAAGGGTCCAAGAAGGTTGAATAAAGGGGTTGAAATATCCACCATGAAAGTTTTCGGCATCGCCGGTTATTCCGGTTCCGGCAAAACCACCTTGATGGAACGGCTGATCCCGCGTTTTACCGCGTCCGGCATCGTCGTCTCGGTGATCAAGCACGCGCACCACGGTTTCGATATCGACCGTCCGGGCAAGGATTCCTGGCGTCACCGCGAGGCCGGGGCGAGCGAGGTGATGCTTACCGGCGGTTCGCGCTGGGCCTTGCTGCATGAAAACCACGGCGCGCCGGAGCCGTCCCTGGACGAATATCTGAGCCGTTTTTCCCCGTGCGATCTGGTGCTGGTCGAAGGGTTCAAGCAGGAGGCGGTGCCGAAACTGGAGGTCTATCGTCCGGCGCACGGCAAACCGCCCCTGTGGCCGGACAATCCCCATGTAATCGCGGTGGCGAGCGACATTGCCGGTGCGCACGCGGTATCCCCGGCGCAGCATTCCTCCCGCGCGGAGCCACCGGTCTGGCTCGATCTCGACGATATCGAGGCGATTGCCTCCTTCATTCTGAATACCTTATCCCTGAATTCCCGAATCAAATAACCAGGAAAAATGCCGATGCTGACTTTTGACGAAGCGCTGGAAAAATTGCTTGCCGCCGCCCGCCCGGTGCGGCACGTGCGTTCCTTGCCGACACTGGCGGCTCAGGGGCGCGTGCTCGCCGAGGCGCAATATTCGCTGCTTGCGGTGCCGCCGCTGAACAATTCGGCAATGGACGGTTATGCCGTGCGTGCCGAGGATGTTCCGGAGGCGGGCACCGTCTTGCCGGTGACGCAGCGGATTCCCGCGGGTTCGGTCGGCGCGGTGCTGGCGCCGAAGACGGCGGCGCGGATTTTTACCGGCGCGCCGATTCCGGCCGGAGCCGACGCCGTGGTGATGCAGGAGCAATGCCGGCCGGAAGGCGAGGAAGGAAAGAGCGTCGCCATCGGCGTGGTGCCCAAGGCCGGGATGAACATCCGCCGCAGCGGCGAGGACATCGCTCCGGGCGCCTGTATTCTGCCCGCCGGAATACGGTTGCGGCCGCAGGATACGGCGTTGGCGGCGGCGGTGGGATTGGCGCAGTTGCCGGTATTCCGCCGCGTGCGAGTGGCCGTGTTTTTCACTGGTGACGAATTGCGCATGCCGGGCGAACCCTTGCCGCCCGGCGCGATTTACAACTCCAATCGCTTCCTGCTGAACGCGATGCTCTCGCGGCTCGGCTGCGAAGTGCGCGACCTGGGACAGATTCCCGACGATCTGTCGTCCACGCGCGCGGCCTTGCGCGAAGCGGCGCAGGGGAATGACTTGATTCTGACCTGCGGCGGCGTTTCGGTCGGCGAGGAAGACCACGTGCGCCCGGCGGTGGAAGCCGAAGGACGGCTGGATTTGTGGAAAATCGCGATCAAGCCGGGCAAGCCGCTGGCGTTCGGCAGCATCGACAGTGCCGAAAACCGGACCCCGTTCATCGGTCTGCCGGGCAATCCGGTGTCCGCGTTCGTCACCTTCCTGATGCTGGCGCAGCCCTATATTCTGCGTCTCTCCGGGATTACCGACGTACTCCCGCAGGGCGCGATGATGCGCGCCGATTTCGACTGGACGCGTTCCGAGGGACGGCGTGAATTCCTGCGTGTACGCAGGAATGCCGACGGCGGGCTCGACCTCTTTCCCCACCAGGGATCGGGGGTCATGACTTCCTGCGTCTGGGCCGACGGGCTGGTCGACTGCGCGCCGGGGCAGACGATCGCGCGCGGCAACTGGGTGCGCTTTCTGTCTTTCAACGAATTGCTGAGCTGATTTTTTCTTTCTTTTTATTTCGGGCGGGCATCATGATCCGGATTCTTTATTTCGCGCATTTACGGGAAAAAATCGGCTTTCCGGAAGAGTCGTTCGATCTGTCCGGCGTTGCCGACGTTGCCGGGTTGCTGGCGGCGCTCGTCGCCCGCGGCGATCCCTGGGCGCAACTGGAGCAGGTCAGGAATCTGCGCTGTGCCGTCAATCAGGAAATGGCGTTTCCCGATACGCCGGTCAACGATGGCGACGAAGTGGCCTTCTTTCCCCCGGTGACGGGCGGCTGAAGACGGGAAGCAGGCGGAAAGCATACGAAAAACAGACAGAGAGGGACGCGGCCATGCCCGTACGGATACAGACGGAAGATTTCGATCCCGGCGCGGAGCTGGCAGCGCTTTCCGCGGGCGATACGCGGATCGGCGCGCTCGCCAGCTTCATCGGACTGGTGCGCGATATTCACGACACCCACGGAAAAAACTGCCCGCCGCAGGAGCGCATTCTCGAAATGACGCTGGAGCATTATCCAGGCATGACGGAAAAGGCATTGCGGGATATCGTCGCGGAGGCTGAAGCGCGCTGGAGGGTATTCGACATCCTGATCATCCATCGCGTCGGCCGGCTGCTGCCGAACGATCGCATCGTCTTCGTCGCGGCGAGCGCGTCACATCGCGGCGATGCGTTTCATGCCTGCGAATTCGTGATGGATTATCTGAAAACCCGGGCGCCGTTCTGGAAGCGGGAGGTTACGCCCTCGGGCGCGCGCTGGGTCGACGCGCGCGAATCCGACGATGCGGCGGCGGCGCGCTGGAACGGCGGGAAATAAAAGCCGGTATCCGCTGTTTCTGCCACTATCTGCCACTATCTGCCACTACCCGTCACGGCTGTCCCGGCGTCTCTTCCGCGAATGCGAAAAGCAGCCGGATTCCCAATGCGGCCATGATGCCGCCCGCGAGGCGGTCGATTCTGCTTTTGTAGCGCAGATAAGCGGCGCGCGGCGCGGGCGTGGAGAGAAGATACGCCACGAGCGAGTACCAGACGATGTCGATGGCGAAAACGATCGTCGGCAGGAGAATGGTCAACGCGGGTGAAACCTCGCGCGGCAGCAGCGCGGCGAAAATACCGCCCAGCACGATCGCCGTTTTCGGGTTGCTCATTTGCGTCGCCAGCGCGAAGAAAAAAGCGCGAAACGAGGAACGGGATGGAATTCCTGTTTCCGGGTTCGCATCCGTGCCGGAATCGGCCATCGAAAGCGGTTCGTCGGCACGCCGCCAGATGCGCCAGGCCAGATACAGCAGATAACAGCCGCCCGCCGTTTTGATCGAGGTATAGGCCCACGGCACCGCCGCGAGCAGAGCATGCAGTCCCAGGATTGCAACGAGCGCAAACAGGAAACTGCCGACACCCATGCCGAAGGCGCATGCCACGCCTTCCCGCCGCGAAGAGGCCATCGCGGTACGGGCTACCAGAATGAAACTCGGGCCGGGACTGATCGCGCCGGCCACGAGGGCGCCGGTGATACCGGCAAGAGAAATCGTCAGACTCATTGCGTCGGGATTGTCGGTTGAAAACGGTGGACTACATTCCTTTTGCCGGAGTGAGGTTGCCGGAAAAAGACGAAAGAGGAACAGGGATAAAAGCAGGGGATAAATAAGGAAACGAACCGGAAACGACAAAAAGCGGACAAAAAAACGAACGAAAACGGCAGGCTATCATAGACCTGCCGCCCGCAACCATCCCCTGGCCTCAGGCTGAGGTAACGCACGCCGGACGGCAGCGCTCACCCTCCCACCTTCCGGCCAAAACTCCACCGAAAATCGGATCGTGTACCAGCAATTCGTGCGCGCACTACGCGCGTGCCATGCCTTAGACGTGATGTTCGTTATGAAAACGCTGGTAAATGCTGGTCAATTCCGCGGCATGCTGGAAATGGCCGTGCTCTCTGGCATGGCTGATGTTGTCCAGCATCATGCTTTCCACCACACTGACCCCTGAAGGCGTTTTCACCAGTTCGCAGCCCAGTTCGGCGGCAACGATGACCGGAATATGCTCGTGTTCGGCAATGGCGTCGATTTCTTCTTTGCGCAAATCGCAAAGGTCCAGGCAATCCGTCAAACTCAACATGACAAGTCTCCATAGATGGATGGCAGCCTTCGAATTACGGAATTCGTGTCGCCCATGCTTGTCAAAATGACAACCGGACACGAAAAGACGTACTCGGCACAACAGCGCCTGCGGGTTCCTTATGAATTTATTCTCGCCCGCTTTATCGGAACTCCCCTTGCCTTCAAGCAAACTTTCGGGCTCTTTCGGGCTTTATGGGAGCTTATAGGTGCGGCACGTACTTTCAGCATAGGCAATTAACCGCATAAGTGCAAGGGCTTTTTTGTTTGTGTTTTTCCTCTGCCAGAGGGATGATTAATATTTTTGTCATTTAAAGTGGTTAGAGTTCCAGCATGCCTTCGGGTAAAATCTTGGTGAATTGAATCCGCGTGATCGCGGGGTTGAGATTGAGGCCGGTCTGGCGCTTGACTGCTGCTGCGCGTACGCGCAGTTCAGGAATATCGACCGAGACAGGTGCACCCCCGGTAGCGAAGGCAATGGTATTGCCGCTGTCGCAGGAAGGAAAAATCAGCGAGCGCCCGGAAAATGCCTTGTTGATGCGTGCGGTGCTGGCCTTGAAACCGCGCTGGTGGCCGAGCAGGTTTACACAGAATAGTCCTTCGTCGGTCAGACGCGCCCGGCAGTGGCGGTAGAAATCCAGGCTGTCGAGCTTTCCGGGACGCGCGCGGTGGTCGAAGCCGTCGACCATGATGGCATCAAAGCGCTCGGTATCGGGCAGGGCGCTGAAAACGGTTCCGGAATCGTCGGAATTGCCGTCTAGAGAGGATTCGACAACTCCCTCGGCCATATAGGCGACGCCGTCGTCGATAATGATTTTGATTCGCCGTGGATCGTCGGGAACATCGAAATTTTCCCTCGCGAACGCGGGCATGTGGGCATTGATTTCGACCACGGTGCATTGCGTTTGCGGCAGATAACGCCAGATGAATTTTGTCAGCGAACCCGCGCCGAGCCCGACCAGAAGAGCATTTTTCGGCCAGGGCGGTTCGCGCAGTAAAAGCCCTGCCATCATTTCCTGGGTGTAGGCGAGTTCCAGATCCCAGGGGCGGCGGATCCGCATCGCGCCTTGGATCCAGTCCGATCCCAGATGCAAATAACGTACGCCGGCTTCTTCGCTGATGAGGATGGGTATTTCTGCCATGATGGTAAATATTTCAGTTTTTTCCAATTTTTCCGATTAGGGCGCCGCGCTACGACGATTGCCGGAAATTCCCATGCTCCGCCGGTATCGTCTTGCCGCATACTCGTTCGCGTTCGTATTGTCTGCGGATCGTTTTCGCATCCGGGAATTTTGGGGAATTGCTCTATAAGCTCATGCTTAAGTCGTATAAGCCGGGAATCGGTTTAATGTTAGCATCGCCAGACTCAAAACTCTGAAAGGAACGCAGATGAAACTTGAAACGCTTGCCGTTCACGCCGGTTACGCTCCGGAAGCGACGACCAAATCGGTCGCGGTGCCGATCTATCAGACGACCTCTTATGCGTTCGACAGTACCCAGCATGGCGCCGATCTGTTCGATCTGAAGGTGCCGGGCAATATCTACACCCGGATCACGAATCCGACCAACGACATCCTGGAAAAGCGCGTTGCCGCGCTCGAGGGCGGCATTGCCGGCCTGGCGCTGTCCTCAGGGATGACGGCGATTACCTACGCCATCCAGACGATTTCCGAAGCCGGCGACAACATCGTTTCCGCTTCGACGCTGTACGGCGGCACCTACAATCTTTTCGCCCATACGCTGCCGCAATACGGCATCGACGTGCGCTTTGCCGATTACCGGGAGCCGGCCCAGTTCGAAAGCTTGATCGATAAGCGCACCAAGGCGATTTTTTGCGAGTCGGTCGGCAATCCGCTCGGTAACGTCACCGATTTCGAAGTGCTCGCCACGATCGCGCACAAGCACGGCATTCCGCTGATCGTCGACAATACCGTTCCCAGCCCTTGCCTCTGCCGGCCTTTCGAGCATGGCGCCGACATCGTCGTTCATGCACTGACCAAATACCTCGGTGGACACGGGAATTCGCTCGGCGGCATCATCGTCGACTCCGGAAAATTTCCGTGGGCGGAGCACAAGGAGCGCTTCAAGCGTCTCAACGAACCGGATGTTTCCTATCATGGCGTCGTCTATACCGAAGCACTGGGACCCGCCGCCTACATCGGCCGCGCCCGCGTCGTGCCGCTGCGCAACATGGGCGGAGCGATTTCGCCGCTGAACTCCTTTCTCATCCTGCAAGGCATCGAAACCCTGGCGCTGCGCATGGACCGCATCTGCGAGAACGCCGTCAAAGTCGCCGGCTTCCTGCAGGGACACGAAAAGGTGAGCTGGGTAAACTATGCCGGATTGCCCGGACACAAGGATCATGCGCTGGTGCAGAAATACATGGGCGGCCGCGCTTCCGGTATCCTCAATTTCGGCGTCAAGGGCGGCCGCGAAGCCGGCGCGCGCTTCCAGGACGCACTGCAACTGGTCGTGCGTCTGGTCAACATCGGCGACTGCAAGACGCTTGCCTGCCACCCCGCAACGACCACGCACCGTCAGCTTTCGCCGGCGGAACTCGAAAAGGCGGGGGTTTCCGAAGACATGATCCGGATTTCGGTCGGCATCGAGCACATCGATGATCTGATTGCCGATCTCGACCAGGCGTTGAAAAAGGCCTGAAAATCCTGCTGTGGAAAAGACGGAAGCATCGTTCGATTGTTCGTGTTTCCGTTTTTCCATTATAGAATAATTTTTGTTTTCATTGCTGTAGTGAACTGTACGAGTTAATTATTTAACCCGCGCTTTGAGGGTAAAGGCGGCGCGGGAAGACAGGATTTTTTCCTCCGGAAAATATCGCCAAAATCATGTTTCGTTCCCTTTTTTTTCGTCGCAAGGACGGAGCCGGAAATACCGCGCAAAAGGTGTCGCGAAGGGTATCGCAAGAGGTGTCGAAGGGAGCGCATACCCCGGATACGGCTATAATTCCCGCTTTCTTCCGCCGTATTTTTCCCTTTGTTTTCCGCCCTGCCATGATCCCTCTCCTGTTTTTGCGCGGCGCGCCCGCCTTTTCCGATTTTCACCGTGAACGTCTGCGTGCCCGTTTTTCCGCCGCAGTGCCGGAGGTAGCTGCGGCAACGGCGGAATACTGGTATCTCGTCGCTTTGCGCCGGCCGCTGACACTGGAAGAGGAAGCGCGACTGCTCACTCTGCTCGACGCGCACGTAGCCGAAGCTCCGCCGGTAACCGGGTCGCTGTTCCTGGTCACGCCGCGCGAGGGTACGGTATCGCCATGGTCGTCGAAAGCCACCGAGATCGCGTGGAACTGCGGGCTGGATGCCGTCGAGCGGGTCGAACGCGGCATTCTCTGGCACATCGAACCGGCATTGCCGGCAAGGGTCGGCGCGCACCTCCATGAATTTCTGCATGACCGGATGACCGAATCGGTGTGGGATGATTTTTCCCAGGCGCGTGCGCTGTTCCGGCATTTCGAACCGCAGCCGCTTTCCACCGTCGGATTCCTCTCTGGCGGCCGTGCCGCGCTGGAAGCGGCGAATGTCGCGCTCGGACTGGCATTGTCAGAAGACGAAATCGACTATCTGGCTGATTTGTTTACTGCGCTGCAGCGCGATCCCAGCGACGTTGAACTGATGATGTTCGCACAGGCCAACTCGGAACACTGCCGGCACAAGATTTTCAACGCCAGTTGGGTGATCGACGGCGCGGCGCGCGAAGAAACGCTATTCGGCATGATCCGCGAAACGCACAAGGCGCAACCCGCGGGTACCATCGTCGCCTACGCGGACAATGCCGCAATTCTGAAAGGCGGCCGGATTCCGCGCTTTTATCCCGGCCAGGCCGGGATTTACCACGAACACGAGGAATTGACGCATTTTCTCGCCAAGGTGGAAACGCACAACCACCCGACGGCGATTTCCCCTTTTCCCGGCGCCGCGACCGGTGCCGGCGGCGAAATCCGCGACGAGGGCGCGACGGGCTGCGGTGCTCGTCCCAAGGCCGGGCTGTGCGGTTTCTCCGTCTCCAATCTTTTCATTCCCGGCGCGGAACAACCGTGGGAAACCACCACCGGCCGCCCGGCGCGGATTGCCAGCGCACTCTCGATCATGCTCGAAGGGCCGATCGGCGCGGCGGCATTCAACAACGAATTCGGCCGTCCGAACCTGGCCGGTTATTTCCGTACCTATGAACAGACCGTCGCCGGCATGGCGCGCGGTTATCACAAGCCGATCATGATCGCAGGCGGCATCGGCGCGATCCAGGGCACGCAGGCGTTCAAGGTGGAAATGCTGCCCGCCGGCATTCTCTTCATCCAACTGGGCGGTCCGGGGATGCTGATCGGATTGGGCGGCGGCGCCGCTTCGTCGATGAGTACCGGCACCAACAACGAAGAACTCGATTTCGCCTCCGTGCAGCGCGGCAATCCGGAAATCCAGCGGCGCGCACAGGAAGTCATCGACCGCTGCTGGCAACTGGGGGCGCCGCACGGCGACGGTACCCTGCCCGGCGACGGCAATCCGATCCTCTCGATCCACGACGTCGGCGCCGGCGGACTTTCCAATGCACTTCCCGAGCTCGCGCATGGCGCCGGATGCGGCGCCGAATTCGAACTGCGCGAGATTCCGGTGCTGGAACCGGGAATGTCGCCCGCCGAAATCTGGTGCAACGAAGCCCAGGAACGTTATGTTCTGGCGCTGGCGCCTTCGCGACTGGAGGAATTCCGCGCCATCTGCGAACGCGAGCGCTGTCCGTTCGCCATCGTCGGCGTTGCCAGCGAAGACCAGCGGCTCTACGTCGACGACCGCAGCTTCGGCAACCGGCCGGTCGAACTCTCGATGGAAGCGCTGTTCGGCAAACCGCCGCGGATGACCCGCGATGTCGCCCGGATCGATTACTCGAAGATTCCGTTTGCCGCCGCCGATATCGATCTGCGCGATGCCGCCTACCGCGTGCTGCGCCTGCCCGCGGTGGCGGACAAGACGTTCCTGATCACCATCGGCGATCGTTCCGTCGGCGGGCTGACCGCGCGCGACCAGATGGTCGGGCCGTGGCAGGTGCCGGTGGCCAACGTCGCGGTGACGCTGGCCTGCTTTACCGGTTACGGCGGCGAAGCCTTCGCGCTCGGCGAACGCACGCCGCTTGCACTCATCGATGCGCCGGCCTCGGGCCGCATGGCGGTGGGCGAGGCGATCACCAACCTCGCCGCGGCGCCGGTCGAGGCGCTGGCGCAGGTGAAGCTTTCCGCCAACTGGATGGCCGCCGCCGGTACGCCGGGCGAGGATGCGCGCCTTTTCGACACCGTGCGCGCGGTATCCGATCTTTGCCAGCAGTTGCGGATCTCGATTCCGGTCGGCAAGGATTCGCTGTCGATGCGCACGCGCTGGGAAGAGCGCGTAAATGATACGGAAGCGAAAGAGGCGGAAGGAAAAGAAGTCGTTTCGCCCCTGTCGCTGATCGTTACCGCTTTTGCTCCCGTGACGGATGCGCGCCGCACGCTGACGCCGCAATTGTGTCTCGAACCGGAACTGGGCGAAACCGAACTGCTCCTGCTCGACATCGCCGCCGGCCGGCAGCGCCTCGGCGGTTCCGCGCTGGCCCAGGTCTATAACGCCACCGGCGAGGAAGCGCCGGATCTCGATGCCGGTATGGAAGAAAAGGGTGGAGAAAGCGACGAGCGCGGCGACCGGATCAAAAGCGGTGCCGCGCGCCTCGAGGCCTTTTTCGATGCTGTGCAGCGCCTCAATACGGCAGGATTGATACTTGCCTACCATGACCGCGGCGATGGCGGCCTCTTCGCCACGGTCTGCGAAATGGCATTTGCCGCGCATTGCGGCGTTACGCTCACGCTCGACGGTCTTTGCTACGACGCGCAGGCGCTGGACATCGACGGCAGCGAACGCGCTCCCGGTATCCTGCACGGGCGGGCGCACGAACGCCTGCTCGCGGCGCTGTTCAACGAAGAACTGGGAGCGGTGATCCAGATCCGCCGCGACGACCGCGAGCGTATCACCGGAATCCTGCGCGAGGCGGGCCTCAAAGGGTGTTACGACTTCATCGGCCATCCGAACGCTGGCGACGAAATTCGTATCGTCCGTAACGCCAGGGCCGTGCTGCGGGAACCGCGCATCGATCTGCAACGCGCGTGGTCGGAAACCAGCTACCGCATGCAGGCGCTGCGTGACGACCCGCAGTGCGCGCAGGAAGCGTTCGACGCCATTCTCGATACCGACGATCCCGGCCTTTCCGCCACGCTCACTTTCGATCCCGCCGACGATATCGCCGCTCCTTTCATCGCCAGCGGAGCCCGTCCGCGCATTGCGATCCTGCGCGAACAAGGCGTCAATGGGCACGTCGAAATGGCGGCTGCCTTCGACCGCGCCGGGTTTTCCGCCGTCGACGTGCATATGAGCGACCTTCTTTCCGGCCGCGTGACGCTTGCCGCGTTCAACGGTCTGGCCGCCTGCGGCGGCTTTTCGTACGGCGACGTCCTCGGAGCGGGCCAGGGGTGGGCGAAAACGATACTTTTCAACAGCCGCGCGCGCGACGGATTCGAGGCTTTCTTCCAGCGCTATGACAGCTTCGCGCTTGGTGTCTGCAATGGCTGCCAGATGATGAGCGCGCTTGCCGAGCTGATTCCCGGCGCCGAGCATTGGCCGCGGTTCGCGCGTAATCGCGTGGAACAATTCGAGGCGCGTCTCGCCATGGTGGAGATCCCCGAATCGCCGTCG
>JAVBTC010000149.1:0-16665 GCA_031556405.1 Rhodocyclaceae bacterium | reverse complement strand
CGGTATGAAACATCGCGTAAACATTGCTCGTCCGCCATGGCGGACGAGCAATGTTTCAAGCCTTCCGATACAACTGCGCTCCCTCGCGCACGAATTGCAGCGCCTTTTCCTCCATGCCCGCGGCCAGGGCCTCGTTCTCGGCGACACCGGCCTGGGCGGCGAAATCGCGCACTTCCTGGGTGATCTTCATCGAGCAGAAATGCGGGCCGCACATCGAACAGAAATGTGCGAGTTTGGCGCCCTCGGCGGGCAGCGTTTCGTCGTGGAATTCGCGTGCCTTGTCCGGGTCCAGCCCGAGGTTGAACTGGTCTTCCCAGCGGAATTCGAAACGTGCCTTGGAGAGCGCGTTGTCGCGGATCTGCGCGCCGGGGTGTCCCTTGGCGAGGTCGGCGGCGTGCGCGGCGAGGTTGTAGGTGATGATGCCTTCCTTGACATCGTCCTTGTCCGGCAGGCCGAGATGCTCCTTCGGCGTCACGTAGCAGAGCATCGCGGTGCCGAACCAGCCGATCATCGCGGCGCCGATGCCGCTGGTGATATGGTCGTAGCCCGGCGCGATGTCGGTGACGAGCGGTCCCAGCGTGTAGAACGGCGCTTCCTTGCAGTATGAAAGCTGCAATTCGACGTTTTCCCGGATCATCTGCATCGGCACGTGGCCGGGGCCTTCGATCATCACCTGGACGTCGTGCTTCCAGGCGATGTCGGTCAATTCGCCGAGCGTTTTCAGTTCCGCGAACTGCGCCTCGTCGTTGGCATCGAAAATCGAGCCGGGGCGCAGGCCGTCGCCGAGCGAGAAGGCGACGTCGTAGGCTTTCATGATTTCGCAGATATCCTCGAAATGCGTGTAGAGGAAACTTTCCCGGTGGTGCGCGAGGCACCATTTGGCCATGATCGAACCGCCGCGCGAGACGATGCCGGTCATCCGCCCGGCGGTCATCGGGATGTAGCGCAGCAATACGCCGGCATGGATGGTGAAATAGTCGACGCCCTGTTCGGCCTGCTCGATCAGCGTGTCGCGGAAGATTTCCCAGGAGAGTTCCTCGGCCTTGCCGCCGACCTTCTCCAGCGCCTGGTAGATCGGCACCGTGCCGATCGGCACCGGACTGTTCCTGACGATCCATTCGCGCGTTTCGTGGATGTTCCTGCCGGTCGACAGGTCCATCACCGTGTCGCCGCCCCAGCGGATCGCCCAGGTCATTTTCTCGACTTCCTCCTGGATGCTCGAACCGAGCGCGGAGTTGCCGATGTTGGCGTTGATCTTGGTGAGGAAATTGCGGCCGATGATCATCGGCTCGGATTCCGGGTGGTTGATGTTCGCCGGCAGGATCGCGCGTCCGCGGGCGATTTCGTCGCGCACGAATTCGGGCGTGATTTCATCCGGAATCGTCGCGCCGAAGCGTTCGCCGCGGTGCTGGCGGGTCAGCATTTCAGCCATTTTTTTCCCTTTTTCGCCACTGGCGACCAGGGAATCGAGGTAGGCGCGGCGGTTCAGGTTCTCGCGGATCGCGACGAATTCCATTTCCGGCGTCACGATGCCGCGCCGCGCGTAGTGCATCTGCGTCACATTGCCGGAAAACCCGGCGCCGCTCCTTGCACGGCGCGGATGGCGCCGCAGATCGGGAAAGCGCAGCGCGTCGAGTTCGGAGGCGGCGGCGCGGGCGCGGCCGTATTCGGAACTCAGCGCCGGCAGCGCCTCATTGTCGCCACGTTCCTCGATCCATGCCGCGCGCAGGGCCGACAGGCCGGAACGGATGTCGATTTTTGCCTCCGGATCGGTATAAGGGCCGGAGCAGTCGTAAACGAACAGCGGCGGATTGGCCTCGTTCGGGCCGCCCGCGAACCCCGGCGTATCTCCCTGACGAATCTCGCGCATCGGCACGCGCAGGTCGGCGCGCGACCCGGTCACGTAAATTTTGCGCGCGTTCGGCAAGGGCTGCACGGCGGCGGTGTCGACATGCGCCGCCTGGGCGGTGAACGGGGTGGAGGGTGTGGAGGGTGTGGAGGGTGTGGACGAGGTCGAAGTTGGGGAATTCTGACTCATTGACGGCGGACTCCTGGGCAACGAAGGCAAACGGGAAACGAAAAAGGGGATGAACGTGACGGAAGCGTCCGGAAATGAAACTGAAAGAAGCGAAACTGAAAGAAGCGGAACTGGGAAAAGAACCGGGAAAATAACCGGAACGCGTGGATGCCGGCAGTGGCGTTACCCGCGCGAACCCGGCAGTTTAAAAGGACTTGCAGGGATTTGCAGGAATTTTCGCGGTCGAAACCGTGTCTGTATCCGTACCGCGTGCCTCCACCCACGGCGCTTCAACATCACCCGGAAATTTTTCATGAAATCGCCGGAGATCGCCGGAAGTCACCGGATTCCGGCGGTAACTGCAAAAATGCCAATCATCCTTGTAACTTACTGTAAGGATCGGGCTTTTGCAAACGCCGTGCCGATATGATCTCATTGTAATACTTTTCCTCTATTTTCATTGGTTCTTCGATAGTTCCCCGGTAGCGCCCGAGGGCGATCGGAGCATTTTCGATATGAATGCGGTTTCATGAAAGCAAGACGTCCGAAAAAAATCATGCTCGTTCTACTTGTCGTTTTCGGCCTTCTGGCGGCCGCCCTGTTCGTTTTTCTCCGGCAGCCGCAGTTCGGTGCCTTTCCGGAAGGCGCCAGACTGGAGCGCGTCGAACGGTCGCCGCACCATGCGGACGGGTCATTCCACAACCTGGTTCCGACGCCGCAGTTGACGGAGGGCGTCGGCTACGCCGCGATGCTGAAGGAGTATCTGTTCGATGCCAAGCCGCGGCTGCAGCCGTCGCGTCCGCTGCCCGCCGTCAAGACCGATCTGCGGGCATTGGATAAGGGCGGGGATGTGCTGGTCTGGTTCGGACATTCCTCCTTTTTCATGCGGCTCGACGGCAAAACGTTTCTGGTCGATCCGGTATTCAACGACCATGCATCCCCCTTTCCCTTTTCGACCCGGGCATTCGCCGGTACCACGCTGTACGCCCCGGAAGACATGCCGAAGATCGATTACCTCATCGTTTCCCACGACCATTGGGACCATCTGGACTACCGCACCGTCACCGCCCTGAAACCGGACATCGGCAAAGTGGTCTGCGCACTGGGCGTCGGCGCGCACCTGGAGCGCTGGGGATTCGCGCCGGAGACGATTCTCGAAGCGGACTGGTTCGAAACGCTGGAACTGGAACCGGGCCTCGCCATCCATGCCCTGCCCGCCCGGCATTTTTCCGGACGGGATCTGCGCCGGGACAGAACCCTGTGGGTCGCCTTCGTGGTGGAAACGTCGGAGCGCAGGATTTTCTACAGCGGCGACAGCGGATATGGCCCGCATTTCGCGGAAATAGGGCAGAGGTTCGCGGGATTCGACCTGGCGATCCTGGAAAACGGCCAATACGACGAAAAATGGAAATACATCCACATGATGCCCGAAGAGGCGGTCCGGGCGGCGGAAGAACTGAAGGCGAAATCCCTGCTTCCGGTCCATGCGGGAAAGTTCGCGATCGCCAACCACCCCTGGGACGAACCCTTCCGGCGCATCGCCGAGGCCAGCAAGGGCAAGGCGGTCCGGCTGCTCACGCCGAAGATCGGCGAGCCGGTGCGTATTGCGGACGATACGCAGGCTTTTTCCTCCTGGTGGGAGGGCGTGGAGGGTGTGGAAGGTGTGAATGCCGTGGATATGGCCGAATCTGGCCCGCGATAAAACGGATGCCTGCCGGCTATGCCGGCGCGGCCTCCCGCGGCGATTCGTAGAGCAGTTGCAGTCGCGCGGACTGGCGCAGGCGGTGCGGCAGCAGATAGTGGCCGGAAAGCAGCGGAAGGTCCAGGTATTCGAAACGCACGCCGAGATCGACGCCGGCGGCGCGCCAGGCATGCCAGACCAGCGTCGTGCAATAACTGCCGTCGGGGTCGTCCTCGACGATGCGGAAGGGCAGTCCCTGCCGCGCCAACGCATGACGGACGGCGCTTTCCCGTTGCGCGGGATCGGCATCGACGCGATAAACGGCAACACCCCGGCTATGTTCGGGCGCCAGGAAATCATCGAGCGGATCGATACGGATCGCGTCGCCGCGGCCCGGCGCTTCGGCGGGCACGGCGTGCAGCACCTGCCAGCGGCCGGGCGTTCCGGTCAGCATCCCGACGTGGCTGTACGGATCGCCGCGCGACGATCCGGGCGCATGGCGCACCGCTTCGCTCTGCCAGTCGTTGCCGATACGGAAAACGAGATCGCCCGCCTGCAGCGATGCGGCGGCAGCGGCGGGCAATCCGGATGCGGCGGAAGGAGGAGGGGAAAGGGAAGGAGCAGGGCGGAAACCGGGAATCGAGTGGACCAAATAGGCCGTCGAGATGGCCGCGGCGGCCATGACAATGACTGCGGCGATAAACCTGCGCGACATGCCGCCGCGCCGGAGCGCGTGTGCCCGAATCGAAAGCACTTTAGCGCAACTGTATCTTCCAGCCGTTCTTCTCCTTGACGAGATGAATGGTGTCCTTCTGGCTTTTGCCGTTGTTGAACGTGACTTCGGCTTCGATGGTCGCCGTATCGTCCTTCTGTTCGACGACTTTCGTCGTGACCGATTTCAGGCCCCCCTCGCCCTGGATGCGCGAGTATTGCTCGCCGACGATCATCATCAGCTTGCCTTGCACCGCCGTCATGTCGTTCGCCTTGACGTCCTGCAGCGAGAACATTTTTACCGCGACGTCGGCGCGGTTGCCGGCGACCGCCTTGTAATACTCCTGCACCACGTTTTCCGGCGCCGGTCCGCAGGCGGAAAGCAGCAAGGCGAGGAAAAATGCCAGCAACGGGGCCAATAGCGGCGCGCCCGGGCGGCGCGGCAGCGGAGAGCGTGCGTTCGACATCGGAGATCCTTTCGCTTCAAAGATGAAACCGGGTTGAGAATGCATTGGATGTGGAAACTTCAGGAAACTTCAGGAAACTTCAGGAGGCTTCACGGGGCCGCCGCGCGCTTTCGATTCATGTTCCCGGCTCATTCGTCGTCGGCGTCGAGCGGGACGATGCGCTGTTCGGTGACCTTGTATTTGTCCTTGTCGTCCTTCAGCGTCGCGCGCAGGACGAGTCCGCTGGAATCGTCGTCCATGCGCAGGATCAGCCGCAGCCACGGCGAATCGCCGGCATAGACGAAGGGGCGGGCGGCGTGGCCGAAAATTTCCTGGACGTTGATCATTTCGAGCGTTTTTTTCTGCCGCGCTTCGTCGAGTTGCCGGACCTTGTTGTCGTCCGCGCCGGGAATCAGGACGCCGAAGAGGATCAGCGGCGAGCGGTTGGCTTCGAGCATCTTGGCGCCGCTGCCGGCCGTGAGCAGGTCTTTCAGTCCGAGCGCGGAAGCGGCCTTGCCGCCGGCTTCGCTGGCGCCGTAGCGGACCGCGGGCGGAATGTCGTTGATCGTCAGAAGCTCGCTGACCGAGGCGAATTTGCCGTCCCGGGAGCGTTTTTGCGCGTCTTCGACGGCATCGGCCCAGAGCGCGGCACGCGCCTCATCGACGCCGCCCACCGCCTGGAACAGCTTGATCCATTCCTCGCGCGTCAGCATGTTGGCGTCGGGCAGCAGGCCGGCTTCCTCGACGCGCACGCGGACGGTGCCGAGCCGCAGTTCGACGAGATGCTCGTCGGCCACCGGCGCCCAGAAACGCTCGGCCAGATCCTTGTCGTTTTTCGCCGAGCGGCGCAGTTCGAATTGCAGCAGCGCGAACTGCATCGCGCCTTCGAGTGTGTAACGCACCTGCAGGTTGTCTTTCTGGCGGACCAGCGTCTGCGCTTCGAGGCGCAGCGAAACCGCCATCGCCCAGACGGTGGTGGTCATGAACAGCAGGATCGCCGCCATGTAGATGAGGATGTAGCCGTCGATTTTGCCGCCGCGAGCGCGCCCGAAACGGGGAAGGGAAGCGGAGGAGAAACTGGAGGAAAAACGCGGAATCATGGCCATCTTCAGAACAACTGCTTGGTGGCGAAAACGAGCGGCGGAATGATGCCGCGCCTCGTTTCCAGGTGCAGGCGCACCACGCGTGGCGGCGCCCGGTCGGTATCCCAGTAGTCGGCCCAGTGGGCGGGAATATCTTTTTGCGGGTCGCCGAAATCGAGATAAGAAAACGCGCAGATGAAGAGGTTGTCGAGCAGCACTTCGCGGGCCACTATGCGCAACTCCGAGGGCGCGCGCCGCTGCGGTCCGCCATTGCCGCCGGCCTGCTTTTCGCCCTCGTCCTGGGGGATGACGGCGCCGGCGACCATCGTCAGTCCTTCGTGTATCAGCCGGATCCTACCCGGTTCGGTGCCTTCGCAGCGATAGCGGACACGGCTGGCCTGCTGGAAATCGGGGCCGAAGAAGGTTTGCTGCGGCTCGAAATCGAGCTGCTCGGACGTGTTCTCGATCAGGCGCGGCGCGCGGGTTTCCCATTCGCGGCGCAGGACGACGATTGCCGCGCGCAGGTTTTCCTGCTGCTTGAGAAAGGCGCGCGAGCGTTCGTAATAATCGATGCCGATCCGCAGTGTCATCGCGCCGACGACGGCGGCGATCGCCGCCAGCGTCATTGCCACGACCAGTTCGATCAGCGTGAATCCCCGGTGGCGGCGTGTGCGGGAAGGTGTGGAACGGCGGGAAAAAAAGGAAGAAGGGAAACGGTTCGGCATCATGGCGGTCATTTCCCCGTGGGCGTCGAACCGCCGCTTCCTTGCGCGGCGCTGTCGGTTCCGCTGCCGCCGGTGTTTCCTTCGCCACCTTCGCCACCTTCTCCGCCTTCCTCATCGCGCTCGCCCTGCAGGCGGCGGGTCTTGCTCAGACGGTACGCGGTGAGTTCGTAGGTGCGGCTGACCGTTTCCTCGGTGCCGCCCCAGTGCACAACGATGTTGATTTCATTCAGCGTCATCTCGTTCTTCAGCGCCTTGCGCTCGTCGCGGCTGGCGACCGATATCGGATTGACCTCGATACGGTAGGAATAGGCGACGCCGCCGTAAACGTCCGGCGCTTCCTGGCTGGTTTCCTCGATCACTTCGTAATCGGGGCTGGCGAAAACCTCTTCCAGTTTGGAACGCGCCAGCAGCATGGCGTTATCGTATTCGAGCGCCCGCTGCGACAGGCGGATCGAACCGGACATCGCGCTCAATGCGAGCGCGAAGCCGATGCCGACGAGCATCATCGCGATCACGACTTCGAGTAGCGTGAACCCGGCTTCGGCGATGGATTTTTTCTTCGGCGCCATCGTCAGTACGTTTCCAACTGTGCCTGTTCCGCTTCTTCCGCTTCGACTTCGCTCAAGGAAGCGGTATCGATCTTGGCGGTGATGGCGCTGACGCGGTAGCGGAAGATGCCGAGCGTCGGCGTTTCGAGATAGAACTCGGCGTCGGTCGCGGTGCCGTCGGGGTAGAAGGAGAAAATGTGATCGTCGTCGTCGACCTCGGTTTCCAGTCCGTACTTTTGCCCATAACGAGCGCCGGAACCGCCGCGTTCGTTCAGCGGAATTCCATCCAGCGAAAAATGATAGCCCGGCGGCAGATCGAGCAGCGCCGCCTGGCCGCCGCCGCTTTTGGCGACGAGCCGTCCCTGCTCGGTCAGTACCAGCAGGCGCTGCGTGCGGCCGGAGAAAATCGCGCGGCCGCGCGCCTTGGTCAGTTCGTGCTCCAGCTTATGCACCCAGCGCATTTCCTGCACCCGCTCGTTGCCGCGGAACACGCTGGCGGAAACCATCGCGGTGGCGATGCCGATCAGCACCAGCACCACCAGCATTTCGATCAGCGTCACGCCGCGCATGCCGCGTTTCACGATTCCTGCACCCGTCCGGACGGAAGAGGAAATGCCGCGGGATGGAAAATCGGAAAACCCCGATTATTCCCAGCTATTGACGTCTGCATTGTCGCCTTCGCCGCCTTCCTTGCCGTCGGCGCCGAGCGAAGAAAGGTCATATTCGCCGTGATCGCCGGGCGATTTGTAGACGTAGGGATTTTTCCACGGGTCTTTTTCCACCGGCTTGGGCAGATAAGGCCCTTTCCATTTCTGTCCGTCGGATTCGTCTTCCGGCTTGATCCACAGCGTCTGCAATCCCTGTTCGGTGGTGGGATAGCGTCCGATATCGAGACGGTAGAGGTCGAGCGCCGAGCCGAGCTGCTGGATCTGCGCCCTGGCGGCTTTCTGCTGCGATTCGCCGACGTGGCGGAAGAGCTTCGGCCCAACGATGGCGGAGAGCAGCGCGATGATGATCATCACGATCAGCAGTTCGACCAGCGTGAAGCCGCGCAGGGAAGAACGGGAGCGATGTGCGTTACGGTTCATAAACGTTCCTCTTGCATGAAATTTGAGATCAATGGGAATCCGGAGAAGTCGGGGATATTCATTGGAATGCAGGCTGAATGCAGACTTATTCCCAGCTATTGACGTCTGCATTGTCGCCTTCGCCGCCTTCCTTGCCGTCGGCGCCGAGTGAAGAGAGGTCGTATTCGCCGTGGTCGCCGGGCGATTTGTAAACATAGAGGTTCTTCCACGGATCCTTTTCCACCGGCTTGGGCAGATATGGCCCCTTCCATTTCTGTCCGTCGGACTCGTCTTCCGGCTTGATCCACAGTACCTGCAATCCCTGTTCGGTGGTGGGGTAGCGCCCGACATCGAGCCGATAGAGGTCGAGCGATGAACCGAGCTGCTGGATCTGCGCCTTGGCGGCCCTTTGCTGCGATTCGCCGACGTGGCGGAAGAGTTTCGGTCCGACGATGGCCGAGAGCAGCGCGATGATGATCATCACGATCAGCAGTTCGACCAGCGTGAAGCCACGCAGGGAAGAGCGGGAACGGTGCGGATTGCGGTTCATGGATAATCCTCTGTGGGAAAATGCCTCGGTAATGCCCCTGTGTTTCATCGGGTTACATCGGCATGTCGTTGATGGAAAAAATCGCCGCCAGCATGGAGACGACGATGACACCGATCAAACCTCCCATCGTGACGATCATCACGGGTTCGAAGAGCGCGATCAGGTTGCGGGTCGCTTTCTTGATTTCGTTTTCGTACTGGTCGGCGACCTTGTTCAGCATCCGGTCCAGCGCGCCGGATTCCTCGCCGATCGCGGCGAACTGGCCGAGCATGCGCGGGAAGAACGAATCCGCCAGCAGCGGGCGGGCGACGCCCTTGCCTTCCTTGATGCCGCGCTGCAGGCGATCCATGGCCTGGCTGAGCGGAATGCTGTCGGAAAGCCCTTGCGCGATCCGCATCGCGGTCAAAATCGGCACGCCGCCGGTCAGGAGCGTGCCGACGGTACGGCAGACGCGCGCCAGTTGCACCTTGAGGATCAGCTTGCCCAGCAGCGGCAATGCCAGTTGCAGGCGGTGCCACTGTCCCTGCCCCGGCTCCGCCCGGGTGTAGCGATGCAGCCCGAAACCGATGGCGATGAGCGCGCCAAGGATGATGAGGCCGTATTTGCGCATGAAGTCGCCCAGCCCGATCAGGATCGCCGCTGCCAGCGGAAGCGTCTGGTGCATGTCGGCGAAGAGTTCGCCGAACTTCGGGATGACGACGACGATCAGCACGATGATCGCGGCGGTGCCGAAGATGAACAGCACCAGCGGATAGATCGACGAGGTGATGAGAAAGCTGCGGAATTCGATGCTGCGCTCGTAGAACTCGACCAGCCTGGTGAGCACGACGGGCAGCACGCCGCCTTCCTCGCCGGCGCGGATCATGTTGACGTAGAGGCGCGGGAAAACTTCCGGATAACGCGAGAATGCCTCGGCGAGCGGATGGCCTTTTTCCACCTCGATGAAGAGGTTCTGCACCACGGCGCGCATGCCTTCGTGTTCGGTGGCCATCGAGATGATGTGCAGCGCGCGGTCGAGCGGCAGGCCGGCGTCGAGCAGCGTGGAGAGCTGCTCGGTGAATTCGAGCACCTGCCGGGTGCCGACGCGGGATTTTCCGAATAGGGCCAAGATTACAACTCCTGTCTCGTCACGCGCGCCAGTTCTTCCAGCGTGGTGACGCCGGCGAGCGTCTTCGCCAGGCCGTCGCCGCGCATCGTGCGCACGCCTTCTTCCAGCGCGACGCGGCGCACGCCTTCGGCGGGGAGTTTCTTGATGATCGCTTCCTTGATGCCGGAGCTCATCGGCAGCAGTTCGTAAATGCCCATCCGGCCGGAATAGCCGGTATTGGCGCATTGCGGGCAGCCGCGGCCGCGGTAGAGGGTCTGTCCGGCGGCGAGCGCGATGCCTTCCTGTTGCAGGAACATGCGTTCGGCCTCGCCCGGCTCCGCCGGCTCGCGGCAATGCGGGCAGATCATGCGCACCAGGCGCTGGGCGACGATGATGATCACCGACGAGGCGATCAGGTAGCTTTCGACGCCCATTTCCATCAGCCGGTGCGGCGCGCCGAAGGAATCGTTGGTGTGCAGCGTGGAGAACACGAGGTGGCCGGTGAGCGCGGACTGGATCGCGATTTCAGCGGTTTCGCGGTCGCGGATTTCACCGATCATGATGATGTCCGGATCCTGGCGGACGATCGAGCGCAGCGCGTTGGCGAAGGTGAGGTCGATCTGCGCCTTGGCCTGGATCTGGTTGACGCCGTCGATCTGGTATTCGACCGGGTCCTCGACGGTGATGATCTTGTTCTGCGCGTTGTTGATGCGCGAGAGCGCGGCGTAGAGCGTGGTCGTCTTGCCGCTGCCGGTGGGGCCGGTGACGAGGATCATCCCGTGCGGTTCGTGGATCGCGGTGCGGAACGTCGTCAGCACCTGGTCTTCCATGCCCAGCGCGGCGATGTCCAGCAGGCCCGGCCCCTGGTCGAGCAGCCGGATGACCATCGATTCACCGTAAACGGTGGGAATGGTCGAGACGCGCATGTCGATGTTGCGGCCGCCGATTTCCATCTTGATCCGTCCATCCTGCGGCAGCCGCCGCTCGGCGATGTTCATCCGCGCGCGCAGCTTCAGGTGCGAGATCACCGGCAGGTACATGCGCCGCGGCGGCGATTCCATGTCGTAGAGCACGCCGTCGATGCGGTAGCGCACCTTGAAGCGGTCGCGGAAGATTTCCAGGTGGATGTCGGAACCACGGCTTTCCACGCCCTTGACGATCAGATGCTGCACCAGCCGCACCACCGGCGCGTCCTCGGCGAGCGCCTTCAGCGCGTCGAGGTCGTCGTCCAGCCCGAAATCGCCGCCGGTGTCGAAATCGGCGTCGCCGATGATCTGCGCCAGCGCGCTGTCGCCGTTCATCGTTTCGGAGGCGAGCTGGTCGATGAATCCGGTCAGCAGGTCGCGCCGCAGCAGTTGCAGCGCCAGCGGACGTTCGCAGAATTGCGCCAGGCTGTCGACCGCGCCGAGATCGACCGGCGGCGCGGCCAGCACGTGGAGCCGCAGGTCGTCCGGGATCACCAGCGGCAGCAGCGCGTGGCTGCGGATGAATTCGAGCGGAACGTTGGCGAGCAGCGCGGCGCCGGTGGGCAGCGTCTCGCCCTCGAAGCGGGAAAATCCCGTCGCCTGCGCGTAATCGGCAAGCAGTATTTTTTCCTGCGCGCTATCTCGCGTGCTATCCCGCGGTGTCGGCGGGACGGACGAAGGAGCGGAGGAAAGAGAAGAGGAGAGCGGTTCGGACATGTTCATCGGGTGTGTGCGTGCTTCAATGCGTGCGCCGGGCGGGAGTTCTCGGAATTTTCATTCTAAATTCAGTTGGAAATTTGCTTATGAAATTCACTACAGTAGCTGATGTAAATTCATCTGAATTTGGAATATGAATGGGGTGAATCGTGTCTCATGCGGTTTCAATGGATGAATTCCGGAGCACATCCGCAGGCGCCGGAATATCGTGGTAACGGCAATACCAGTCGACGAACCGGCGCAGGCCGGTTTCCAGCGGCGTATGCGGCACCGTGCCGAAATCGCGTTCCAGCGCGCCGGCGTCGGCCAGGGTTTCCGGCACGTCGCCTTCCTGCATCGGCATTTCGTTGCGGATCGCGGCGCGTCCGACGATTTTCTCCAGCGTGGCGATGAAATCGTTGACCAGGACGCTGTTTTGCCCGCCGATATTGTAGATGCGGCACGGCGGCGAAGAATGGACGGCGGATTGAGCCGGAGGTGAAACCGGAGCGGGCGGTGAACCGATGATGCGCAGCACGCCCGCGACGACGTCATCGACATACGTGAAATCGCGGCGCATGTCGCCGCGGTTGTATACGTCGATCGGCGTGCCGGCAAGCAGCGCGCGGGTGAACTTGTAATAGGCCATGTCGGGCCGTCCCCAGGGGCCGTAAACGGTGAAGAAGCGCAGTCCGGTGGCCGGCAGGCCGTACAGATGGCTGTAGCTGTAGGCCATCGCCTCATTCGCTTTTTTCGTCGCGGCATAGAGCGTGATCGGGGTATCGGTGCGGTCGGTTTCGGAAAACGGCAGCCTGGCGTTGGCGCCATACACGCTGGAACTGCTGGCATAAACAAGGTGCGCGACGCGAAGGCGGCGGCAGACTTCGAGGATATTGGCGAAACCGACCAGATTCGACTGCACGTAGGCTTCGGGATGCGTCAGCGAATAGCGCACGCCTGCCTGTGCCGCCAGATGCAGCACGGCGTCGAAAGGCGCATCGTCTTCCTGTTGTGCGGTTTCCAGCGTTTGCGCCAGCGCCGCGGCGTCGGCGAGGTCGACGCGGAAAAAGCGGAATGCCGGTGTTTTCTCCGCTTTCGCTTCTTTTCCGGGCTGCGCGAGTTGTACGAATTGCTCAAGTTGTTTCAGGCGCGCTTCCTTCAGCGCAACGGAATAGTAGTCGTTCAGGTTGTCCAGCGCGACGACGGTATCGCCGCGCGCCAGGAGTTCCCGTGCAACATGCGTGCCGATAAACCCGGCGCCGCCGGTCAATAACACTTTCATCGTGATTGCTGTCCTGGTTTTTCCGGAGAGGGCGAAACGGAGGAGTCCGCCGGGGAGTTCGCAATGGAATCAGCTGAAGAATCCGCTGAATCCATTGGAGACGCGCGCCGCCACTGAAAATCCGCCATTTTCGCATATTTGGCGAAGCTGTTGAAACAGCCGATGACGATATGCGCCAGTCCCGGCAGGCCGTCGAGCAGCCCGAGGCGGAAGAAATAGAATTTGACGAACCGCGTGAGCGGGCTCAGGACGAGCCGTGCCGCGCTTGCCCGCCTGCCCGCGGCGAACGCGGCCTGGGCCGCCAGCGTCGTGTAGCGGTTCTGTTTTTCGAGGTAGGAAGTCAGGGTTTCCGCCGAATCGTGCAGCAGGTCGCCGGAAAGCGTACCGATTTCCGTGTCGGTCAGCACTTTTTCATGCACAGAGTCGTCGGACCAGCGCGCCCGCCGGCGGTCGAAAAGGCGCAGGCTCCAGTCCGGATAGCCCTCGCCGTGGCGCAGGTAGCGGCCGAGAAAACGGTTGCGGCGCGCGAAGCGGTAGGCGCCGAGTGGTGGAACACCGGAAGCGAAAACGGCGCGGATCGAACGCGCCAGTTCCGGCGTGATCCGCTCGTCGGCATCGAGGCACAGGACCCAGTCGTATGCCGCCGCCGCGACGGCGATCTGCTTTTGCGGCCCGAAACCGTGCCAGTCGCGTTGCAGCACCCGCGCTCCAAAGCGTTCGGCGAGCGCCGTGGTACCGTCCGTGCTGCCCGAATCGACGACGACGATCTCGGCGGCGCAGGCGGCCTCGCGCACGCTGGCAAAACACGCTTCCAACTGCGTTGCCGCGTTCTTCGTGATCAGCACGACGGAAAGAGGAATCGTCGTCGTAGCCGGCAGAGAAGCTGCCAAAGATGCCAGTGGGTCGGTGGAGGGCGGAGGTGCCATGAATCGCGCTTCGTGAATTTCTTTTTTCCCGTGGGCGGGAGGGGTTGGAAAGTGGCCGGAAAATGATGGGAAGGCGGCTGGAAAGTGATTGGAAAACAGGCGGCGCTTCGGGAGCGGCTTTCACCATTCGACAGTGCCGCCGCTCTGGCTCAAAATGGCGCTTTTTCCTGCGCCGTCCTGTGCTCTCTCACGCCCGGTTAAACGCGTCATTTTACCCGTAAGTCCTGTGACCGCTTTTGTATCTCGTTTATGTCTCGTGTAACTTCTTTCCCCGTTTCTTCCGTCCGTGGCAAAACGCCGTCGCCGCCGTCGCCGCCGTCACGAATCCTGCTGGTCAAGACGTCCTCGCTCGGCGATGTCGTCCATAACCTGCCGGTCGCCGCCGATCTGGCGCGGTGTTTTCCCGGCGCGGCGATCGACTGGTGCGTGGAAGAGAGCTTCATCGATATTCCACGGCTTTCCGCCGCGGTGCGCGAGGCGATTCCGGTGGCGCTGCGGCGCTGGCGCCGCGCCCCGTGTTCCCGGGCGACCTGGCGCGAAGTCCGTGAACTGAGGCAACGGCTGCGAGCGGGCGCTTACGACGCGGTGCTCGACACGCAGGGATTGATCAAGAGCGCCGTCGTTGCCCGCCTCGCGCCGGGGCGGCGCCTCGGTTACAGCGCCGAGGCCGCGCGCGAACCGCTGGCGGCGCGCTTTTACGATGCCACCTTCACGCTGCCGAAAAACGTTCATGCCGTCGAACGCAACCGCTGGCTGGCGGCGGCGGCGTTTGGCTACGAGCCCGGCGCGCCGCTCGATTACGGAGTTTTGCCGCCGCCGTCTTCGCCGCTCGCGCCCGATGGCGCCTACGCCATCCTGCTTACCGCCAGCAGCCGCGACGACAAGCTTTGGCCGGAAGACCACTGGACCGCGCTCGGCCGCGCGCTTGCGAAGGCATCCGCCATCGGAGCGCTCACTTTCGTTCTGCCGGCCGGAAATCCTCGCGAACGCGAACGCGCCGAGCGGCTGGCGCGGTCGCTTCCTGGCGCCGTCGTGCCGCCGCCTCTGCCGCTTTCCGAACTCGCGGCGCTTTTCGCGGGCGCGCGGCTGGCCGTCGGCGTCGATACCGGGTTGACGCACCTGGCGGCGGCGCTGGCGCTGCCGACGATCGCCCTCTATACCGCCACGGACCCGGGGCTGACCGGCGTCTATGGCACCGGGCCGCATCTCAACCTCGGCGGCAGGAACGCGCCGCCGGACCCGGAATCCGTCATCGCCGCGGTGCGGAAGATGCTGGCGGAAACCATGTTGGCCACGCCTGCCGCTCCGGCGTGAAGGCGGGGAATCGTTTCGGAGAGTCCTTGTTATCCGGTTTTCATTGCATGTCCATGGCGCGCTTTTTCTACTCACTGCTGTTCTACCTCGTACAACCGTTCGTCTGGCTCCGGCTTCTCTGGCGCGCGCGGCGGCAGCCCGCCTATCTGCGCCATCTCGGCGAACGCTACGGGTTCTACGGAATTGCGCCGGAAAAGACAAGAACGCCCGTCCTCTGGCTGCACGCCGTATCGGTTGGCGAAACCCAGGCCGCGCGGCCGCTGATCGCGGCGTTACTTGAAGCCTATCCGCGACACATGCTCCTGCTTACGCACATGACCCCGACCGGACGGGAGACCGGCGCCGCCGTCATCCGGGAAATGGAGGAGACGGGGAAGCGCATCGTCCAGGCGTACCTGCCTTACGACCTTCCCGACGCGACGGCGCGGTTTTTCGTGCATTTCCAGCCCTGCCTCGGGCTCATCATGGAAACCGAAGTCTGGCCCAACCTGCTCGCGGCGGCGCGCAGGCACGGCATCCCGGTCTGCCTCGTCAATGCCCGCCTGTCGCCGCGTTCGCAGCGCGGCTACCGGCGTCTGGGATCGCTCGCGCGCGGGGCCTTTTCCGCATTTTCCGCCGTTGCCGCGCAGACCGGGGCGGATGCGGAGCGGCTTGCCGCGCTCGGCGCGGCGAACGTGACAGTCTGCGGCAACCTCAAGTTCGATGTCGCTCCACGGCAGGAATTGCTCGAACGGGGGAAAGACTGGCGCCGCGCCTGGCATGCCGCAGTCCCGGAAGGAATGCCGAAGCGCCTGATCTGGCTTGCGGCAAGCACGCGCGAAGGCGAGGAAGGCATCGTTCTCGACGCGCTGCTCGCGCTTCCTGCCCCGGAGCGGCCGTTGCTGCTCCTGGTGCCGCGCCATCCACAGCGTTTCGCGGATGTCGAAAAACTGGCCGCCGCGCGCGGCCTCGCAGTGACACGGCGCAGCACGGGCGGGCCGGAAGGCGCGCCGCCGCCGCCGGACACCGACGTCTGGCTCGGCGACAGCATGGGTGAAATGGCCGCCTATTACGCCTGTGCCGATCTCGCGCTGATCGGCGGTTCGCTGCTGCCGTTCGGCGGCCAGAATCTGATCGAGGCCGCCGCCTGCGGCTGCCCGGTGCTTGTCGGTCCGCACACCTTCAATTTCGCGCAGGCCGCCGAGGATGCCGTCGCCAGCGGCGCGGCGCGGCGGATCGCGCTTTCCGGGACGGAAGAAGACATGCCGCAGGAAATCCTGCGCGCGGCGCGGCCGCTTTTGTCCGCGCGGTTGTCCGATGCAGCGGAACGGGCCGCGATGAGCGAAGCGGCGCTACGTTTCAGCGCTGCCCACCATGGTGCGGCACAGACTGTCGTAGCGTTGATCGGGATGCGGATGGTGCCACCAGATGGTACGGTACGCAATACCTAGTCGGTCCTGAACAATTCATGTATCTGCGGTTAGCAGGAATCAGACAGGCGAACGAGCGGCGTGGAGGTGGTTGATCAACAGGGAAAGAATCAGGGCGTAAAGAAGCCTCAGCGTTCTGAGGATCATGCGCAGATTGTG
>JAVBTC010000060.1:0-10138 GCA_031556405.1 Rhodocyclaceae bacterium | reverse complement strand
TATCTCGAAGAACCGCTGGAGCCGATCGATTTCGGGCGCATCGGCGCCCAGGCAGCCAAGCAGGTGATCCTGCAGAAAATCCGCGACGCCGAGCGCGAACAAATCCTGAGCGATTTTCTGGAACGCGGAGAACACGTCGTTTCCGGCACGGTCAAGCGCATGGAACGCGGCGGCGCGATCGTCGAATCGGGCAAAATCGAGGCCTTTCTGCCGCGCGAGCAAATGATTCCGAAAGAAAACCTGAGAAACGGCGACCGCATCAAGGCCTATCTGCAACGTATCGAACGCGGCGCGCGCGGCCCGCAGATCATCCTTTCGCGCACTGCGCCGGAGTTCATCATCAAACTCTTCGAAATCGAAGTCCCCGAAATCGACGACGGGCTGATGGAAATCAAGGGCGCCGCGCGTGACTCCGGCATGCGCGCGAAAATCGCGGTGAAATCCAACGACCAGCGCATCGATCCGATCGGTACCTGCGTGGGCCTGCGCGGCACGCGCGTCCAGGCCGTCACCAACGAACTGGCGGGCGAACGCGTCGACATCATCCTCTGGTCGGCCGATCCGGCACAATTCGTCATCAGCGCGCTGGCGCCGGCGGAAGTTTCCTCGATCGTCGTCGACGAAGACAAACACAGCATGGATGTCGTCGTCAACGAAGCGAACCTAGCGATGGCCATCGGCCGCGGCGGACAGAACGTGCGCCTGGCCTCAGAACTTACCGGGTGGACGATCAACCTGATGAGCGAAGAGGAATCGCAGAAAAAATCGGAGGCCGAAACCGCCGCCCTGCGCGTGCTCTTCATGGAAAAGCTCGACGTCGACGAAGACATCGCCAACGTCCTGATCGTGGAAGGGTTTTCCACCCTGGAAGAGGTCGCCTACGTGCCGCTTTCGGAAATGCTCGAAATCGAAGCGTTCGACGAAGCCACCGTGCAGGAACTGCGTGACCGCGCCCGTAACGTTCTGCTCACCGAAGCGATCGTGACCGAGGAACGGCTCGAGGGCGTCGACGAATCGTTGATCGCGCTCGACGGCATGGACAAGGAACTGGCTGTGCAACTGGCTGGAAACGACATCAAGACCCGCGATGATCTCGCCGATCTCGCCGTCGACGAACTGGTCGAAATCACCGGCCTCGACAGCGAACGCGCCGGTCAAATCATCACCAACGCGCGCGCGCACTGGTTCGAATAAGAAGAGGAGATACCGCAATGGCGCAATTGAGCGTAGCCCAGTTCGCGAGCGAATTGAAAATGCCCGCCCCCGCCCTGCTCGAGCAACTGAAAAAAGCAGGACTTGATAAAGCCAGCGCCGACGACATGCTCTCCGAGCAGGACAAATCGCAACTGCTTGATTACCTGCGCCGTGCGCACGGGGAAACCCAGGGCAAAACCAAGATCACGCTGACGAGCAAAAAGACCTCCGAAATCAAGTCGCACGATGCCTCCGGCAAAACCCGCACCGTGCAGGTGGAAGTCCGGAAAAAGCGCGTCCTGGTCAAGCGCGACGCAACGGAAGCGCCCGTTCCCATCGCCGCCGCGGTTCCGGTCGTCGACCAGGAAGAACAACGGCAGCGCGAGGAAGAAGCACGGCGGCAAGCCGAGCTCCTGGCGCGGCAGGCGCAGGAACTCAAGGAAAAACAGGAACGCGAAACCGAGCTCGTGCGCCTGAAACAGGAAGCCGAGGAAAAAGCGGCCGCCGCCAAGGAAGCGGCGGAAGCCACTCGCCAGGTTACCGAACAGACCAACGCGGAAAATGCCGCCGAACCCGCTCCGCAACCGAAAACCGAAGCCAAGGAAGCGCCGAAGAAAAACGTGAAAAGTACCACCGCGTGGAAAAACGAAAGCCAGGGCAAGCGCCGCCCCGGCGGCAAGGCACGTGGAGGCGGCAGCAAGGGGGCCGACGCCACATCCGCCTGGCGCGATGGCAAGCACGGCAAGCGCCATGGCGAAGATGCATCGCAACACAGCTTCCAGGCACCGACCGAGCCGCAGATTCGTGAAGTACACGTTCCCGAAACCATCACCGTTGCCGAACTGGCGCACAAGATGGCGGTAAAGGCCACCGAAGTCATCAAGACACTGATGAAAATGGGTTCGATGGTCACCATCAACCAGGTGCTCGATCAGGAAACCGCGATGATTCTGGTCGAAGAAATGGGACACCGTGCGATCGCCGCCAAGCTCGACGATCCGGATGCCTTCCTCGCCGAACACGAATCCTATAACGATGCGCCGGCGGAACCGCGGGCGCCGGTCGTCACCGTCATGGGGCACGTCGACCACGGCAAGACCTCGCTGCTCGACTACATCCGCAGAACCCGCGTCGCCACCGACGAAGCCGGCGGCATCACGCAGCACATCGGCGCCTACCACGTCGAAACCCAGCGCGGCATGGTCACCTTCCTCGACACTCCGGGCCATGAAGCCTTTACCGCGATGCGCGCCCGTGGCGCGAAAGCGACCGACATCGTCATCCTCGTCGTCGCCGCCGACGATGGCGTGATGCCGCAGACGAAGGAAGCGATCCACCACGCCCACGCCGCGAACGTGCCGATCGTCGTGGCGATGAACAAGATCGACAAACCCGATGCCAATCCGGACCGGGTGAAACAGGAACTGGTTGCCGAACAGGTCGTACCGGAAGAGTACGGCGGCGATTCGCCGTTCGTCCCGGTTTCCGCGAAAACCGGCCAGGGGATCGACGAACTGCTCGAACAAGTGCTGCTGCAAGCGGAAGTTCTCGAACTCACGGCGCAGGCCTCGGTTCCCGCCAAGGGCCTGATCATCGAGGCGCGGCTCGACAAGGGCCGCGGCCCGGTGGCGACGATGCTGGTGCAGACTGGAACGCTGCGGCAGGGCGACGTCCTGCTCGCCGGCCAGGTATTCGGCAAGGTACGCGCAATGCTCGACGAAAACGGCAAGCCGATCAAGGAAGCCGGGCCGTCGATCCCGGTCGAAATCCAGGGGCTTTCCGACGTTCCCGCCGCCGGCGAAGAGGCCGTGGTTCTGATGGACGAGCGCAAGGCGCGCGAAATCGCCCTCTTCCGCCAAGGCAAATTCCGTGACGTGAAGCTGGCCAAGCAACATGCCGCCAAGCTCGAAAACATGTTCGAGCAGATGGCGGAAGGCGAAGTGCGCACCCTGGCGCTGATCATCAAGGCGGATGTGCAGGGTTCGCAGGAGGCGTTGGCGCAATCCCTGACGCGGCTCTCCACCAACGAAGTCAAAGTAAACGTCATCCATGCCGGCGTCGGCGGTATTTCCGAATCCGACGTCAACCTCGCACAGGCGTCCAACGCCGTCATCATCGGCTTCAACACCCGGGCCGATGCCGGTGCGCGCAAGGCGGCGGAGCATTTCGGTGTCGACATCCGTTACTACAACATCATTTACGATGCGGTCGACGAGGTCAAAGCCGCGCTTTCCGGCATGCTGGCGCCGGAAAAGAAAGAAGAAGTCATCGGACTGGTCGAAATCCGCCAGGTTTTCCGTGCCTCCAAGATCGGCACCATCGCCGGATGTTACGTACTCGAGGGCACCGTGCGGCGTCACGCGCGCGCGCCTCCTGCGCGGCAACGTCGTGCAATGGGAAGGCGAACTGGATTCGCTCAAGCGTTTCAAGGACGATGTCAGGGAAGTCAAGGCCAATTTCGAATGCGGTATCTCGTTGAAGAACAACAACGACATCCAGGAAGGCGATCATCTGGAAATCTACGAAATCCAGGAAGTCGCCCGGACGCTGTAACGATCCCGCTCGCTGGCAGAAACTTATATTCTAAATTTTGATGAAATTTACTTATCCTGCTGTAGCCTTATTCAAGGATCAATTATTTTACAGAATTGGAATTTAGAGCCATGACAAACAAAAGAAATCGCGGACGACAGGCGCATCAAAGCCACCAGGGCTTTTCGCGCAAGGATCGGATCAACGAACAGATCCGCCGCGAACTGGCCACGCTGATCGACGGCGAGCTGAAAGACCCGCGTATTGGGATGATCAGCCTCACCGCCGTCGACATTTCGGCCGACTATGCGCATGCCAAGGTCTACTTCAGCACGCTGGCCGCCGACGACAAAATAACGGAAATCCTCGCCGGCCTGAACGCCGCCGCGGGGTTCCTGCGCCGGGAACTGGGTCACCGCGTGCGCCTGCACACCACGCCGGAACTGCATTTCGTCCACGATTTTTCGCTTGAGCGCGGCGCTGAGTTGAGCCGGCTGATCGAAGAGGCCGTGCATCTCTCCGATCAGTCCGATCAGTCCAATGGCGGCGACCAGGCGCCCGAAGACAAATAAATATAAAACGAAAAACACAGCGTCTCCCCTGCGTCACTCCCGCGCATGCGGGAATTCACGAACCGCGATTTCCGCCCATCGATGCAAAAAACCCCGAACCCCGTAGCTGTTTCACAGGGCAATCCGCAAAACAAACGGCGCTGGCAGCGCATCGACGGACTGTT
Source organism: Rhodocyclaceae bacterium (assembly GCA_031556405.1). Lineage (GTDB taxonomy): Bacteria > Pseudomonadota > Gammaproteobacteria > Burkholderiales > Rhodocyclaceae > WQZF01. The sequence goes on along the minus strand of JAVBTC010000060.1, from coordinate 5,676 downwards.
GCTGCTCGATAAACCTTCCGGCATCACCTCCAACGATGCCCTGCAGAAAGGGCGGCGCCTCGTCAATGCCGCCAAGGCGGGGCATACGGGCACGCTCGACCCGCTTGCTTCCGGCCTTTTGCCGCTGTGTTTCGGCGAAGCGACGAAATTTTCCGCCGATCTCTTCGATGCCGACAAAACCTACGAAGCAACTTTACGTTTTGGCATTGTCACCGCCACCGGCGATTCGGAAGGGGAAATCGTCGCAACGTACCCAGTGACGCATACTCCCGCCGACCTGGCCGACCTGCTGCCGCGTTTCACCGGCACGCTGCAACAAACGCCGCCGATGTATTCGGCGCTGAAACGGGACGGAAAACCGCTCTACGAACTGGCGCGGAAAGGTATCGAGGTCGAGCGCGCCAGCCGCGAAATCACCATCCACGCACTCACGCTGCTCACTGTCGACGCCGGCTCGGCACAGATTTCCGTTACCTGCAGCAAAGGCACCTACATTCGCACGCTTGCCGAAGACATCGGCGCCGCGCTCGGCTGCGGCGCACATCTCACCGCGCTGCGCCGCACCGGGGTCGGCGCACTCGGCGTGGAACACGCCTGGACGCTGGAAGCGCTGGCCGCATTGCCGGAAAACGAAAGAACTCACGCCCTGCTGCCGCTCGATACGCTGCTTTCCACTCTGCCCAGGATCGAACTCGACGCCGGTGCCGCGGAACGCTTCACGCACGGTAATCCGGTGCCGTTACCCACTTCCGGCAAGAATGCCGGAAAGTATCGTGTCTACCATGCTTCCCGTTTGCTCGGCATCGGCAAACATGACGCGCAAAATTGCCTTTGGCCCAAACGCCTCATCGCCACCACGTTCAAACAACCGATTGAATAATGCCGGCTTTCAGCTTTGCATACTGCAGGTACAGTTTCAGCTCCAAATTCACCGGCAAAAATATGCCATCAACACAGGAGCCAGATCATCAAAAGAAGTTGAGCGAGTGAAGAGAACACCACCGGATGGCGCATGAAAGCATGGCTTGCAAAACTCAAGCGACATGGAGCTGCAGTTCCATTATGTGTTCAGACAGAACAACCTTAATCTGTCTTAACGCGTTGATACCATACGAAAATAATATCAAATAATTTATGCTATGATCACAACGCTGTTTCCAACAATATCATTTTTGGAAATTTTGGCTGGAGAGAATCATGCCTTATATTTATGCGAATGTAGATTCCTTGCAAGGTACCGAGAAAGTAGGCGACAAAAATTGTGTTGCACTCGTTCAACATTATGGAAAACTTCCACAGGCCAGTGGTTGGAAGCAAGGAGCGGCTGTGTTTGGCGACCATACCATAGCCAAAGGGACAGCAATCGCTACATTCGTTGATGGTGCATACCCAAATCGTAGTACAGGTAACCATGCCGCTTTTTATATCAGCCAAAACGCCACAGGAATAACTGTTATGGATCAGTGGAAAGACGATGAAAGCAAACCGGAAATTTCTTCGCGACACATCAGATCAAAAGGAAAAAATAAAGATGGTTCGTTCGTCGACCCCAGCAACAATGCAGATGCTTTTTTTGTTATTGAATAGTGAGGAATAACAATGTACCAGCATTTTCGGCCATACATCTGCATCATATTTTTTTACTTGTTTTCACCAATGACCTCAGCGGCAGTTGAAGGCGAATGCCCTACATCGATTCCTCTCGAATCGGCTCAAGCCAGAGATATCCCTTCCGGATGGCACGCCTCTCACCGCCAAAGACAACTCAGCCTGAGCCATGCTTTCGTAAACACGGGTTTGCCAGAAGAATTAGCCGATTTGGTGCCAAGTGAAACCAAAAAATCAGGAAATTCTTCCGTTTCGGTATGGCATTTCGATAGTGTGGACCACGAGCATGGGATATGGGTTTCCTGCGGATACGAAAAGGGTGTCATTCTTCTTTCGCAAAAAATTCCGGGAACTCCCCAATCCTGCACCTTGGAATATCGCCAGATAAAAAATAAGAACCTTTCTGTTCGATTTTTGTGTCAATAGCGTTCTTGTGGATGGGCCGTCGCTTTCGATCCATTCCCATTAGAACCAGTCCCCTCTAAATCCTCCCCTTTCCTTGCCGCAAAATGCTTCCCGCCGTATAATCCGCCCCTCGCCCGCCAAGCGAGATTTATCCAATCAACTTGAGGTGCCTGCTCTATCAAACCGGGGCGGTGCCGTTTTTTACGAAAGAGAGTTTGAAGATGGCAATCAACACCACGCAAAAAGCGCAAATCGTCAACGATTACCAACGAGCCCAAGGCGACACCGGCTCCCCGGAAGTTCAGGTCGCCCTGCTCACCGCACGCATCAACGATCTCACCGGTCACTTCAAAGAACACATGAAGGACCACCACTCCCGTCGCGGCCTGCTGCGCATGGTCAGCCGCCGCCGCAAGCTGCTCGACTACCTAAAACGCACCAGCCCCGATGCCTATCGCACGCTGATCGACCGCCTCGGGCTGCGTAAATAAGCGGCCGAACCGACTTTCCCACCGTTTTTATCCGCTTTACCGCGCATCGCCCGGTCGATGCCGGATTACAGCCAAACACCGAGAAAACAGCGGCCGCCTCTGCCTGAGGGGAGCCGCTGTTTTCTCATTTAGCAATGAAGATGCGTCGAAATTCGCGGGCCGGCATTGTGGGTCTGCCGCATCGATTACAGAAAGAGAAAGGTCAAAATGTTTAACGTTGCCAAACAGTCTTTTAGCTACGGCGCGCACACCGTCACCCTCGAAACCGGTGAAGTCGCACGCCAGGCCGGCGGCGCCGTCATGGTGTCGATGGACGACACCGTCGTGCTGGTTACCGTTGTCGGCGCCAAGGAAGCGCGCCCGGGGCAGGACTTCTTTCCGCTCACCTGCGATTACATCGAAAAAACCTACGCTGCCGGTAAAATCCCCGGCGGCTTTTTCAAGCGCGAAGGACGCCCTTCCGAAAAAGAAACCCTGACCTCGCGCTTGATCGACCGCCCGCTGCGCCCCCTTTTCCCGGACGGTTTCTACAACGAAGTACAGATCGTCGCCACCGTCATGTCGCTGAACCCGGAAATCGATCCCGATATTCCGGCCCTGATCGGCGCCTCGGCGGCGCTGGCGATTTCCGGCATTCCCTTCAACGGCCCGATCGGCACCGCGCGCGTCGGCTACCTGAACGGCCAGTACGTCCTCAACCCGACCCGCACGCAATTGCAGGAAAGTCAGATGGACCTCGTCGTCGCCGGTACCGAACAGGCCGTGCTGATGGTCGAATCGGAAGCGAAGGAGCTATCCGAGGAAATCATGCTCGGCGCCGTCGTTTTCGGCCATGAACAGATGCGCGCCGCGATCGATGCGATCAACGCCCTCGTCGACGCCGCCGGAAAACCGGAATGGGACTGGCAGCCGCCGGCCAAGGACGAAGCGCTGGTTGCGCGCCTCTCGGAAGTCGTCAAGGCCGATCTCGAGGCTGCCTACAGCATCACCAGCAAATCCGCGCGCAGCCAGCGCCTGAAGGAAATTTTCGCCAATGCCGTCGCCGCCTTATGTACCGGGGAGGAAAACGCCCCGGACGAAGCGGCGCTGGGCAACCTGTTCTTCGAACTCGAAGCATCGATCGTCCGCGGTCGCATCCTTTCCGGCGAGCCGCGCATCGACGGGCGCGACACACGCACCGTGCGCCCGATCAGCATTCGCCACGGCGTACTGCCGCGCACGCACGGCTCGGCACTGTTTACGCGCGGGGAAACGCAGGCGCTGGTCGTGGCCACGCTCGGCACCAGCCGCGACGAACAGATCATCGACGCGCTCGCCGGCGAATACAAGGAACGCTTCATGCTGCACTACAACATGCCGCCCTACGCCACCGGCGAAACCGGCCGCGTCGGTTCTCCCAAGCGGCGTGAAATCGGCCACGGACGCCTTGCCAAGCGGGCGCTGGTCGCCGTGCTGCCGCCGGCGGATGAATTCTCTTATTCGATGCGCATCGTCTCTGAAATCACCGAATCGAACGGTTCCTCGTCGATGGCTTCGGTCTGTGGCGGCTCGCTGGCGCTGATGGATGCGGGCGTGCCGCTGAAAGCGCACGTCGCCGGCATCGCGATGGGGCTGATCAAGGAAAGCAACCGTTTCGCCGTCCTCACCGATATTCTCGGTGACGAGGACCACCTGGGCGACATGGATTTCAAGGTCGCCGGCACCACTTCCGGCGTCACCGCGCTGCAAATGGACATCAAGATCCAGGGCATCACCAAGGAAATCATGCGCGTCGCGCTCGACCAGGCGCGTGAAGCGCGAATGCATATCCTCGGCCTGATGCAGGGCTCGATGACGGCGCCGTCCGAACTTTCCGCCTACGCACCGCGCCTTTTCACGCTGAAGATCAATCCGGAAAAGATCCGCGACGTGATCGGCAAGGGCGGCGCCGTGATCCGCGCCATTACCGAGGAAACCGGCACTTCCATCGACATCCAGGACGACGGCACGATCACCATCGCCTCGGTCAGCGGCGAAGCCGCCGAAGCCGCGAAGAAGCGCATCGAGGAAATCGCGGCGGAAGTCGAGGTCGGCAAGATCTACGAGGGCCCGGTGCTCAAGATCCTTGAGTTCGGCGCCATCGTGAACATCATGCCCGGCCGCGACGGCCTGCTGCACGTCTCGCAGATTGCCAACAAGCGCGTCGAGAACGTGTCGGACTACCTCAAGGAAGGTCAGGTCATTCGCGTCAAGGTCATCGAGACCGATGAGAAGGGCAAGATCCGACTGAGCCTGAAGGCCGTCCAGGAATCGGACGCGCCGCAGCAGTAACACCGGCTGCAGGAAAAAGGCCCGCGGTTGTCCGCGGGCTTTTTCTTTTTGTAGCCTCGAACGAATCGCTAAACTTCCAACTTTAAGTCCGCACGTACGTCCAATGCCTGAGCTTCACGTTACATCCCCCGATCCGCAGATCGCATCGATCAAGCTCCCGCCGCACTCGATCGAGGCGGAGCAATCGCTGATCGGCGGCCTGCTGCTCGACAACCAGGCGTGGGACCGCATCGCGGATCTGGTCAACGAGACCGATTTCTACCGCGACGACCATCGCCGCATCTTTCGCCAGATTGCCAACCTGATCGAACAGGGCAAGCCGGCCGACGTGGTGACTGTGTTCGAACAGCTTGACAAGGCAGGGTCGGCGTCGCATGTCGGCGGGCTCGCGTACCTGGCGGAGATCGCCAACAACACGCCGTCGGCCGCGAACATCCGGCGTTATGCCGAAATCATTCGCGAGCGCTGCATCCTGCGCAAGCTCGTGACGGTGGGCGACGAAATTGCGTCCAGCGCGCTGACGCCGGCGGGCAAGGACGCCAAGGACCTGCTTGATCAGGCGGAGGCCAAGATCTTCGAGATCGCGGAGGCCGGCGCCCGCCAGCAATCCGGCTTCATCCCGATCCAGCCGGTGTTGGGGCAGGTCGTGGATCGCATCCAGGAACTCTACGACCGCGACGACCAGTCCGAGATCACCGGCGTTCCCTACGGACTCATCGACATCGACGAAATGACGGCTGGTCTTCATGGCTCGGACATGATTGTCGTTGCCGGTCGTCCAGGGATGGGCAAGACGACGTTCGCCCTTAACGTCGCCGAAAACGTCGCACTGAATGCAGGGCTGCCGGTGGCGCTCTTCTCC
>JAVBTC010000040.1:0-9119 GCA_031556405.1 Rhodocyclaceae bacterium | reverse complement strand
AGAGATTTACGCTGATGTCGTGATTTTGGCCGACGGCGTCAATTCGCTCGTTCCCAGCCGCGCGGGGCTACGCCCGGAGATCAAGGCGCGCGACATGGCGCTCGCGGTCAAGGAAGTGCTGTTCCTGCCCAAGGAAACGATCGAACAACGGTTCAATATCAGCGGCAGCGAGGGCGTTGTGGCCGAAATCGCCGGCGGTATCACGCACGGGATGCTCGGCACAGCTTTCATTTATACGAACAAGGATTCCCTGGCGATCGGCATCGGCTGCATTCTCGAAGATATGAAAAAGCAGCGGATCACACCCTATGATCTGCTCGAAGGGCTGAAAAATCATCCGATGGTGAAGCCGCTGGTCGCCGGCAGCGAAATGAAGGAATATTCCGCGCACCTGATTCCCGAAGGCGGCTACAAGACCCTGCCGCAGCTTTACGGCGACGGCTGGATGATCGTCGGAGATTCCGCCGGCTTCGTGAATGCCGTGCACCGGGAAGGCTCCAACCTGGCGATGACCACCGGCCGTATCGCCGCCGAAACCATCGCCGCGCTGAAGGCCGCCGGCAAGCCGATGAGCGCCGCCAACCTTGCCGCATACAAGGAAACGCTCGACGCGAGTTTTGTGATGGAGGACATGAAAAAGTACCAGGATATGCCCGATCTTTTCATGAATCATCCGCAATACCTGGGTTCCTACCCTGCGTTCGTCAGCGGCGCCATGCACGATTTCCTCACCGTCGACGGGCAATCCAAGGCTCAGAAACAGCGCCGGATTTTCCAGGATCTGCGACAGCGCCGTTCGCTCTGGGGACTGTTGGGCGATGCCTATAAATTCTGGAGAACGTTCAAATGAGCAATACCGAAACACCGGAAACGAAGCGGATGGAAGCAAACGACACTTTGTCGTTCCTGCCGCTGCCGGGTGTCAACGTCGAGGAAAAACTGTTTCAGAACCGTTATCGCGTCGATGTCGGGCGTCCGCACATCCGCATCGTGGAAACCGAGGTCTGCGACGACTGCGGCCTCAAGTCCTGCATCGTCTGCTGTCCCGCCGGATGCTGGCGGTTTGAGAATGGCAAGGTCGATCTCGTCACCGACGGCTGTCTCGAATGCGGCACCTGCCGTATCGTCTGCGACCAGAAAAACGTCGATTGGAATTATCCGCGCGGTGGATTCGGCATTCTGTTCAAATTCGGATGATTTTTTCCAGTTTGTAGTGTAATAACGTTTCATATCTGTAAGGAGTTTCCGGTAATAATTATTTTTATTAAATTATTATAAAAAATAGCAGATCCACTGACTGAAGGAGCGTGCCATGGATTTCCTGATCGCTTGCACGGGAATTAACTACGTAATTTTGCTTTTGTGGTTCCTTTGTTTCCGTTTCGTCCACGACGGCCTTTATCGTCTGCATTCACGCTGGTTCCGTGTTTCCGTCGAAACCTTCGACGCGCTGCATTACGGCGGGATGGCGTTTTACAAAATCCTCATTCTGTTTTTCAATCTCACGCCCTTGCTGGTGCTGTTGGCGACACGCTGAACGGTTTAATGCCGCCTGGGCCGGGATCGTTTCCTTTCCTGGGCGACCATCGTTCCGGCGTGCGCCGAATCGATCAGGAAGTGAATTTTATTTTGATCAACAGTATTTCCGGCCTGCCGGTCGTGCGCACCGGGGGGCCCCAGGTGCCGGCGCCGCTGGATACCCAGTAATGCGTCGTGCCGCGCTGCGAATGTCCATAGGCATTCTCGTAAATTGCGGCGACGACGAAATTGACCGGGAACAGTTGCCCGTCGTGTGTATGTCCGGAGAGTTGCAGTGCGGCGCCCGCCGCTTCGGCTTCTTCGAGATGGAAGGGCTGATGGTCGAGCAGAATCAGCGGCAGGCGTCGCGCCGCTTCCGGGACCGTGCCGAGAATGCCGGGCAGGCCGGTGCGCTCCTTGCCGGTAAAGCGTGAAATGGACAGATCGTCGCGCCCGACCAGCAACACCTCGTTTTCCGGCGCCGCCCATTGATCCCGCAGCATGCGGATTCCGCTCCGCTCCAGAATCTGCATGCTTTTATCGGCATCCCCGGCGATGTATTCGTGATTGCCGAGAATGCCCCAGATCCCCAGGCGCGGATGCAGGCGTCGCAACGCTTCTGTCATTGCGGGTTCGTCCAGCCCCGGGTAATCGTCGAGAATATCGCCGACGAACAGCACGAGGTCCGGATTCCGCGGTTCGATCATCTCGATGAGCCTGGAGAAATAAGCGGCGGAAACCACGCGCCCGAGGTGAATGTCCGAGAGCGCCGCGACAGTCAGCGTTCGTTCTTTCTGTCCCCCGCTGCCGGATTGGCTGGGCACGGTCAATTCGATTTCCCGTACTACCGGGTAAGCGGTGTTGATCCAGCCGATTCCTGAAATCAGCAGCGCGCCGGCGGCAATCGCCGCGCAGGTGGCGTAACGCACGACGGGAGCGCCGCCGTTGAGTTGCGGCAGCCAGTTGAAGAGGCGGTTCAGAAGCCGAAAGATGTCGACCGCGAACAGGATCACGATCGAATGCAATGCCAGCGCTACCCAGAGCGAGCCGACCGTCGCGAGCAGTTTGACCGGCCACGCATTGCCTTCTATCGTCCGCGCCATCGGATAGGCGCAGAAAGCGACCAGGACCAGCAGGCAGGCGACGATGCGAAAGATTCCCGCTCCGTGCAGGGCGAAAAAAAGGCGGGCGAGCAGCCATAAATTGGCCAGCAGATAAAGACCGATGATGAGGAGAAAAATAGGCATGATCGAAATGAATCCCTGGCCGATGTTTCAGCCGCGGAGAATGCAGTCGTGATTGTCGATGAATCCCAGGCGCAGCGACAGCCAGAACAATGCCGCGGTCAATGCAGTGGCAAGCAGCCACGAACGCAGCCACGCGAGTTCCGATAGTTCGGCGCTTTCGCGCAGGAAATAAAATCCCCCGGCAATCGTGAGACCGAAAAACGCCAGCTTGTGACAGAGAATAATGCTGTTGATTCCGATGTACCGCGCGCCACCGGCGAAAAAATGAAAGACGAGATGCAGGCAGTAAAAAAGCAGCGCGGCGGAGGCGATCAGCGACAACATCGCACTGATGGCACAGATGGCGTCGGTCAAATTCCGATAGCGGGGAGGGTGGGTTTTCGTGCCGGCCTTTTCGTTTGAATCGAGCCGGACGATGGCGATGGAAGCGGATTGCGAATCGATTCCAGTGTTGGGTCGGGCATCAAGTCGCGTATCGAGTTGCGCATCAAATCGCGTATCAAGTTGGATTGCGCGCGCCGGAGGGTCGTGAGTCATGTCGTCTGGTGTTTCGTTCCGCCGGGGGAACGGCGCAAAACGATTGCTGCGTGGCGATGCGATGAAAAGGAAACGGGCAAAGCCGAAGAATACCACCGTGTTTTGTTGCCGGAGCCGGATTACCCTCGAATTCTTTTTTCCCACTGACGTGGAGACCCGAAAAGAGTATCCTCGGCGCCTTCGTTTTCCATACAGAGCGGACCTCGCATGGAAAACGACCGGAAAACGATCAGGATTCCCGCCGCGTTGCGGATAATCACCGCCGGGGCACCGATGCCGGAGCGCCGGAATCGAAACGAAAATGGAATAATAGGCGCTTATGAATCTTCTCAAAACGCTTGCCACCGTCAGCAGTCTGACGCTGCTCTCGCGCATTCTCGGTTTTGTGCGCGACGCCGTGATCGCCCATTCTTTCCGTACCGGTGCCCTGACCGATGCGTTCTTCGTTGCTTTCAAACTGCCCAACCTGTTGCGCCGCCTGTTTGCGGAAGGAGCGTTTTCACAGGCATTCGTGCCGGTGCTGGGAGAATACAAAAACCAGCAGGAGGAGCAGGAAACCAGGCGTCTGGTCGATCATGTCGCCACGCTGCTCTTTATCATCCTGTTCCTGATCACGATTCTGGGTGTGATCGGAGCTCCGGTGCTGGTTTATCTCTCGGCGCCCGGATTCGCGACGGACGGCGACAAGTTCGAATTGACCGTGGCGCTGACGCGGATCACCTTCCCTTACATCTTTTTCATGTCACTGACCGCGCTCGCGGCGGGGGTGCTCAATACCTGGGGGCGGTTTGGAATACCGGCGTTTACACCGGTGCTGCTCAATCTCTCGTTCATTTTCATGGCACTGTTCGCCGCGCCGTGGTTCGACCCGCCGGTCCTGGCGCTGGCGTGGGCGGTGTTCATCGGCGGCGTGCTGCAATTGGCGCTGCAACTGCCGGCCTTGAAACGCATTGGAATGCTGCCGCGTATTTCGTTCTATTGGCGCAATTTACACGCTTCCTGGAGCGATCCCGGCGTGCGCCGCATTCTGAAACTGATGGTGCCGGCACTGCTGGGTGTTTCGGTGTCGCAGATCAGCCTTCTGATCAATACGGCATTTGCTTCCTTCCTCGGGAACGGCAGCGTTTCCTGGCTGTACTACGCCGATCGGCTGATGGAATTTCCTTCCGGGGTGCTCGGTGCCGCACTGGGGACGATTCTGCTGCCCGTGTTGTCGAATTACCATGCCGAGGCGCGCCACGAGGAATACGGACAAGTGCTCGACTGGGGGCTGCGGCTGGTATTCCTGCTCGCCGCGCCTGCCGCGCTGGGGCTGGCGGTGCTGGGAGTGCCGCTGATCGCAACCTTGTTTTTCCACGGCGCTTTCACGGCAGGCGACGTGGAGCAGACGCGCGCGGCGCTGATTGCCTACAGCGTCGGACTGCTCGGGCTGATTCTGGTCAAGGTGCTGGCGCCCGCATTCTATGCAAAACAGAATATCCGTACCCCGGTGAAAATCGCGTTGATTTCTCTCGTTGCGACGCAGGCGATGAATCTCGCGTTCATCTGGACACTGCGGCACGCTGGCCTGGCATTATCGATCGGACTTGCCGCCTGCCTCAACGCGGCGCTGCTGTATCGCGGGTTGCGGCGGCAAGGCATCTATACGCCGCAGCCGGGATGGAAAGTCTTTTACGGCAAGCTCGCCGTCGCGCTTCTGGTCATGGGAGCAGTGCTGTGGTTCGGTACAGGCAGCGAGGCGGACTGGCTGCGGTTCGGTCTGGTGGAAAAAGTAGTGCGGCTGACGCTGCTGGTTCTCTTCGGTGCCATCGTTTATTTCGCTACACTATGGGCGCTGGGTTTCCGTTTGCGCGATTTCAGGCGCCAGGTCAGCGTCTCTCGTGCAAAATGAGGGGGCGGCGGGAAACGGAAAAATGCAGGAAAGGGATAGTAAAAAGTAAAAATGGCGGCAGTGCCGATAATGGCGCTGCCGCCACTCGTACGATATAGCGACGAAACCACCCATCGATGAAAGGAATGCTCATGAAACTCGCAAGCAACAGTTTTACCGACGGGCAAAAAATTCCAGCGGATTTCGTTTTCGGGATTCCCGATCCGAACCAGCACGTGGCCCTGGGCAAAAACCGCAACCCATATCTTGCCTGGAGCGACATTCCCGCGGGCACGCGTTCGTTCGCCATCATCTGCGTCGATCCCGACGCTCCGAGCAAGGGCGACGATGTCAACCGCGAAGGCCACAGTGTCCCCCGCGACCTGCCACGCGTCGATTTTTTCCACTGGGTATTGATCGATCTGCCCGCTCAGGTGATATCGATTGCCGACGGGGAGTTTTCCGACAACATCGTCCCACGCGGCAAGTCCGGCCCCGCCGCGGCACACGGCGCGCGCCAGGGGATCAACAACTACACGCAATGGTTCGACGGCGACAAGGATATGCGTGGAGATTATTTTGGTTACGATGGCCCCTGCCCGCCATGGAACGACCTCCTGCCGCATCGCTATGTGTTCACCGTGTATGCGCTCGATATCGAACGCCTGCCGATTGAAGGCCGTTTCAGCGGAAAGGAAGTCTACGCCGCAATGGAAGGGCACATCCTTGCGCAAGCCAGCCTGACCGGGTTGTACACGCTAAATCCGGACGTCAGCCTGTAATCATTGCCCCTGGCTGTGCTTCCGCGCCTCCCGTTTGCCGGAACGGGAGGCGAAACGGGGTGAAAAACGGTGAAAAACCAAAAGCAAAGGCGGAATCGCCGCTTTCCGAGTGACGTGGAGCGGCAAAAGAGAATCGATCGGGAAATCGATCGGGAAAGGGACTGGCGGAAAGACGGCCGGAGAGCCGGTAACGGCCAATCAGCACAATCGGCTATCGGGAGCCGATATAAATCAGTGCGACAGGGATTTGAGAAGTCTGCGGGCGCCGTTGTAGCGTTGCAGCCAGTAGCTTTGCCGCATGTCTTCGACACGGACTTCGCTGCCCGGGCGCGGGGAGTGGAGGAAGCGCCCTTCGCCGAGATAGATCCCGACATGGGAGAATGTGCGGCGCATCGTATTGAAAAACACCAGATCGCCGGGACGCAATTCCTGATCGCGCGACACGATTTCACCGACCTGGCTCATTTCGCGCGAGGTGCGCGGCAGCATCACATTCAACGCATCGCGAAAGACGAGCTGAACGAACCCGCTGCAATCGAGTCCCGCATCGGGATCGGTACCGCCACGGCGATAATTGACGCCGACCATTTCCAGGCCTTTGAGCAGCAGATCCTGCGCATTGTTGGTGTAGCGTTCGAGCAGGGACGGCTGCTCGCGTGTCGAGGGTTGTTGCAATTGAGGTTGCTGAGATTGCTGTTCCAGTGCCGGGGCGTTTTCCAGAACCGTTTCTTCTTCCTCGCTCGCATGAGCACTCCCGGCAAAAAATACGGAGCCGGCGGCCAGCAAGGCGATGAAAAAACGGTTGAATTCTTTCTGCATAGAGTTGGAAAGCCCGGGAAATGGAGAATCGAAAGAGCGATTGAAAAATTATGATGCGGCAAAATGCTGAGGTGGGATTATATCCAAAAAAGCCCGGTATAAAAACCGCCTGGCTGAAATACGCATTCTCCGCGCTACCTTCTCTCCAAATATGTTTATGTTATGAAGCGTATTCTGACTTTTCGTGATGACGGGAGTAATTTCGCGATGAAGTCTTTTGTTCATACGTAATATACAAATTGGTTGTTTTCGATGCGCAAAGTTCCGTGTTTTTCACCCGTTTCTCCGGATCAGGTTCGTTTGGAACTATGCTACCGGGCAACGATTTATCGCGTTTATGCCGATCACGGAGAGGTTCTGGACCTTCGTATCGGCCGGCATTGCGCGGCGCTGGAGGCATTGCTGGCGAGAAACGCGTGCCTGTCCGGGGATGGGAATCGCTGTTGGGCCATCCTTACCGCGTGCAATCCCGCTTCGCGGCGACTATCCGAAGAGGAGAATGCGCATCGCCAGCGTCTGCTTGGGCAGACGCTGGCGGGATTGGGATATTCGACTTTGGATGCGGTGAATCTTGTCGATGTGCCGCATGGAGAAAATGACGGCGGTAGAGGGGGTGATGCGGCAACCGGCTGGCCGCCGGAGGCAGCGCATTTCGTTCTTTTTCTGCCTCTGCCACAGGCATTTGCGCTGGCTGAGGATTTCGGCCAGAACGCCCTTGTTTATGGCGGTGGAGAAAGAGGAGACGGCGCGGGTTACGAGGAAGCAGGGGGGAAAACAAAGGAAAGCGCGAAGGAAAGCAGCGGGGCGGATTGGGCGGTGCCGCGGCTGTGTTGGATTCCTCCGTCCTGATTGCGCCGGCCTGAACACGGTGCCGCGAAAACAACCGCTGGTTTTCTTTCAGCCTCCCTGCCTGTTTTGTCCTATTGCCGTGGGAACTTTCGTCACGCCAAGAAATTTGGGATAATTCTTCCCCTTTATTATTTCCGCTTTCGGGCAAAGGGGTTCGACTTGAAGAAAGGCGCTTTCGCCGTTATTGGGCTTGTTGGTTTGGGTGCGGCATATCTCGGTGCAACATGGTGGTCGGGTTCCTTCTACCAGCAGACGATGTCCGAGCAATTGCAGCGGATTTCGGAACAATATCCTGTCATACAGGTGGTCGAGCGCAATTACCAGCCGGGTTTTTTCAGTTCATCCGAGGATATCGTGCTCGCTCTGGGGTGCAGGACCGACGATTACGATCCCGCGGACGGATTTTTGCTGCCGAAAACGCAGATCAAACTGCATAGCCGTATCCAGCATGGTCCGTTTCTCGGAACCTCGGGTTTCGGTCTCGTCGGGTTTGAGACCGAGCCGGTATTTGACAACGAAGCCAAGGCGGAACTGGCGAAAGTATTCAAGGGCGCGGAGCCGCTGAAAATTTCCGGGAAAATCGGTTACAGCGGCGATACGACGACCCGGATGCGCGTGTCCGCGGTACAGTTCGCACCCGGCGAGGGAGAAGATGCGCAGATCAAGGAGATTTCCTGGCAGCCGTTGGAGATCACTTTGCGGTTGAACGACAGCCTGAAGAATTTTGACGGACGTCTCAACTGGCCGCAGTTGAAGATCGAGCATCGCGACGGCACCTCGATGCTGTTGGAAGGATTGACCGTCAGCGAAAATAAAAAACGGGAATTGGAGTTTCTGTTTCTGGGGCAGGAGGAATACGGGCTTACCCGTTTGAACATGGTCATGCCGTCACCGGCCGGGGAGGCTGCGGAAGGGGGCAAGCCGATGAAAATTTCCGTCGAAAAAGTACATCTGGCTTCGCAGACGACGCTTGAAGGGACGCTGATCCAAAGTTCCTCGCATGGAGAAATGGAGCGTCTGAACATCGACGAGCAAACGTTCGGTCCTGGGAAATTCACCGGCGGCGCACGCAATATCGATGCGCAAAGCATTGCTGCGTTGAACCGGATGTTCGGTATGGAAAAAATGTTGCGTTGCGAACCGATCGCGACGGACGGTTCATCTTTCGGTGAGGATCCGCAACAGTTGATCTCGCTTCTGGCCACGCTGCTCAAACCCGATCCGGCGATGAACGCCAATTTCGATCTGGGAACGCCCGAAGGAAAAGCCTCGTTCGGAATGAAAATGCAGGCCAAAGGCATCACGGAAGACGATGTTGCAACTTTGGGAGCGCTGATGAAGATCGATATCGCGCTTGATTTTCAACTGCCCGAGGCATTGCCCGGAAAAATCGCTGCGCAGGGAAAACCGCAGGAAGCCGAACAGATCCGGGCCGACACGCAGAAATGGATCGATGAGGGCGTCAGCAAGAACCTCGTCGTGCGGGAAGGCTCTTTC
>JAVBTC010000035.1:0-3352 GCA_031556405.1 Rhodocyclaceae bacterium | reverse complement strand
TAAATGACGAACAACCCGAACAGCACGCCGGCGGGATAAGTCGAGATCAGCGCGAAAATTAGCATGATCGAAGCCGCGGCGACGAAAGGAATGCTCTTTTTCAGGTTGAGATCCTTGAAGCTGTAAAAGCGCACGTTGCTTACCATCGACAGCCCGGCGAACGCGGTCAGCCCCATCGCCACCCAGCCGGTGGCCGGATCGCCGCCGTAAATGCCGCTGTCGAGACACACCCAGACGAACCCGGCGACCAGCGCCGCCGCCGCCGGACTGGGCAGGCCTTGGAAATAGCGCTTGTCCACGACCTGCAAGGTGGTATTGAACCGCGCCAGCCGCAAAGCAGCGCCGGAGCAGAAAATGAAGGCGACGATCCACCCGGTCCGCCCCATTTCCTGCAGCGCCCATTGGTACATCACCAGCGCCGGCGCGACGCCGAACGAAACCATGTCGGCAAGCGAATCGTATTCGGCGCCGAATGCCGACTGCGTGCGCGTCAGGCGCGCGATGCGGCCGTCGAGGCTGTCGAGCACCATTGCGATGAAAATCGCGACGGCGGCCCGCTCGAAATCCTCGCGCATGGCCTGGACCACCGAGAAAAAGCCGCAAAACAGCGCGGCAGTGGTAAACAGGTTGGGCAGGATATAAATACCGCGTCGCCGCAACTCGGGATTGAACAGGGTTTTGCGCGGTTTGAGATCGGACATGGTTGAGAGGAATGGCGGAAATGGCAAAAACGACCGTAACGGTGTCGAACAGCCAGTTTACGACAGTTCGGCGAGAATGCTGCTGGCAGCGGATACCTTGTCGCCGATCGCGACGCTCACCTTGGCATCGAGCGGCAGATAGACATCGACCCGGGACCCGAAACGGATGAACCCGAAACGCTGGCCGCGCACGAGCGCCATGTCGTCGCGCGCATAATTCAGAATCCGGCGCGCCACCAGGCCGGCGATCTGCACGCAGGTCACGTCCTGTCCGTCGGCGGTACGCAAGTGCATCGCGCAGCGCTCGTTCTCGAAAGAAGCCTTATCCAGCGCAGCGTTGAAAAAGCGGCCGCGGTGATACCAGCGTTCCTTGACCACGGCGTCGACCGGGCCGCGGTTGGAATGCACATTGAATACATTCATGAACACGCTGATTTTCAGCGCATGCCGTTTGAGATAGGGATCCTCGGCTTCCTCGACGACGATCACGCGCCCGTCCGCCGGAGCGACGACGGTTTTCTCGTTTCCCGCGACCAGCCGCGCCGGATCGCGGAAAAACTGCAGGCAGAAGAGAAAAATGAGCCAGAACGGCAGCGACCACCACCCCAGAGGCAGTACCATCATCATGGCAAAACCGAGCGAAATGCCGATGAACGGCCAGCCCTCGCGGGCAATCAGGGGGTGTGGATATTGCATGAAATTCCTGCCGCGCTAAAAAACCCGGCCGGGAAAACCGGCCGGGGATAAAAAGAAAAAACGGAAAACATCAAGCCGGCCTCAGTTCTTGGACTGGTCGACGAGCTTGTTTTTCTTGATCCACGGCATCATGTCGCGCAATTTCGCGCCTACCTGCTCGACCGGATGTTCGGCGGTAAGGCGGCGGCGCGCGGTCATTTCCGGATAGCCGGTACGGCCTTCGAGAATGAATTTCTTCGCGTAGACGCCTTCCTGAATATCCTTCAGGCACTCGCGCATCGCCTCGCGCGCCTCCCAGCCGATGACTTTCGGGCCGGTAACGTACTCGCCGTACTCGGCGTTGTTGGAGACGGAATAATTCATGTTGGCGATACCGCCTTCGTACATCAGGTCGACGATCAGCTTCAATTCGTGCAGGCATTCGAAATAGGCCATTTCCGGCGCATAACCGGCCTCAACCAGCGTTTCGAAGCCGGCCTTGACCAGCTCGACGGCGCCGCCGCACAGCACGGCCTGCTCACCGAACAGATCGGTTTCGGTCTCCTCGCGGAACGAGGTCTCGATCACGCCGCCCTTGGTGCCGCCATTGGCCGCGGCGTAGGAAAGCGCAACGTCGCGTGCCTTGCCGGATTTATCCTGGTACACGGCGATCAGGCTGGGCACGCCGCCGCCTTTCAGATATTCGGAACGCACGGTGTGACCGGGCCCCTTCGGCGCGATCATGATGACATCGATATCGTCGCGAGGAATCACCTGGTTGTAATGGATGTTGAACCCATGGGCGAACGCCAGCGCCGCACCCTTCTTGAGGTTGCCGGCGACTTCGCTTTTATAGACGTCGGGAATGTTTTCGTCCGGCAGCAGAATCATCACCACATCGGCGTCCTTGACCGCTTCCGCGATCGGAGCGACCTTCAGGCCCGCCTTTTCCGCCTTGCCCCACGAAGCGCCCTCGCGGCGCAGGCCGACGGTGACGTCGACGCCGGAATCCTTGAGATTCTGCGCATGCGCGTGGCCCTGCGAGCCGTAACCGACGATGCAGACTTTCTTGCCCTTGATGAGAGAAAGATCGGCATCCTTATCGTAATAAACCTTCATAGTTCACAACCCTTTCAAAACGGTCGAAAAAATTTATATGCCCAGCGCCCCTCTTCCGTGACGGAAGAGGGGCGCATGGATTCGCTTCATCAGGCTTTCAGAACCCGATCGCCGCGCCCGAGCCCGCAGGCCCCGGTACGCACGGTTTCGAGAATCGAGGACGGCTCGAGCGCTTCGATGAACGCATCGAGCTTCTGGGCGGTTCCGGCCAACTGGATGACATAAGTGGAATCGGAAACGTCGATGATGCTGCCGCGGAAAATATCGGCCAGACGCTTGGCTTCCTCACGCTGATCGCCGACCGCGCGCACCTTGATCAGCATCAGCTCGCGCTCCAGGTAAGGCCCTTCCGAGAGGTCGACGACGCGCAGCACATCGACCAGTTTGTTCAGTTGCTTGGTGATCTGCTCCAGCACGCTTTCGGAACCGCGCGTGACGATCGAAATGCGCGACAGCGAGGGATCCTCGGTCGGCGCGACGGTCAGCGATTCGATATTGTAGGCACGCGCCGAAAACAGGCCGCTCACGCGCGAGAGCGCACCGGCTTCGTTTTCCAGCAGAATTGAAATGATATGACGCATCTTTTTTATCCTCCCCGCTTACAGGTCTTCGGCCAGGATCATTTCGGTCAATCCCTTGCCGGCCGCCACCATCGGGAACACGTTCGCCTCCCGGTTGGTGATGAAGTCCATGAACACGAGATCGTTCTTGTGCTCGGTAAACGCCTTTTTCAGCGCCGGTTCGACATCCGCCGGACGATCGATGCGCATCCCGACATGGCCGTACGATTCGGCAAGCTTCACGAAATCGGGCAACGAATCCATGTAGGACTCGGAATAGCGGCTGCCGTGGAACAT
>JAVBTC010000053.1:0-6713 GCA_031556405.1 Rhodocyclaceae bacterium | reverse complement strand
TGAATCGGCAAAAAACCGGTTCGAGGCGATGAAAGACAGGGGATTGCTGCGCAAAATCGCTCTCATTGCCTGAATATTCAGCAAACCATCGGAAAAGGGAAAACTTGCCTGGCTCAAAAATTGGTTTTTGGATGTGCCCTTCAGGCTGACTTGCGGGTGATCCGCCAACAACGAGGTCGGATTCCAGGAATTAATGGTCTGAAAAAATCAGACAGGTCATTTTCAGCCCACGTAAAACTGAAGAAGATGATTTTTCAAAAAGCAAGAGGTTGAAATAAGAAAGGGCCATTTTATGGAGGAATAAATGGTGCTGGTTCCAATCACAATTCCGATATGCGAAGCAACAAAGAGAGGGGCGGCGCAAAGCTTACGGAAGCCTCCGCGATATACGGGGTGATTCAATATAATAATATAAAGGTTTTTAGATTTTGTGAAAAACAATGGATATGGCAGAATTCTTATATTTCCAGAAAAAATCTGAATGGATCGAATGTTATTATCTTTTGAGGAGGTACTTTCAATGAAGGAAGAGGGGATGGAAAATTATTATCCAGGGGATAATGAATGGAGTAAATACGTTAATTTTTATACAGAATATAATGATGGAAATGTCTATCGTTTATTAAAATTATTAAATAATCATTTGGATATGGCTATTGTTATTTATGGGTATTTTGGTATGGAAGAATCTCTCAGGTGGGTAACATATAAAATTCCGGTTTTAAATAATCTTCGCCCTATAGATTGTTTAGAAAATGAAGCTTTATTGAAGCGCCTGAAGACTGCTTTGATGAGGCTGCCGTAGTAGATGGCTTTGTTGTACAAGTCAATAGATTAGTGGTTATTTGTGCAATAAGGACAATTAAATACCACCTCATTCTGCATGGTTTTGGGATAATCCTCGTTTTCTCCACTTCCCCGGATTGCCCGGTATACTGGATTTCCACCGGGGAGATTGCCATCTATCATCCTGTCGAAAGCCTCATTAAATGCCGAACCATGCCCCCAATCCGCGCACCGAAGTTCGCCGCAAGGCGCAGCGTGCCCATTACGATTTCGAAGTCATCAAAACCATTATCGATGAGGCGCTGATCTGTCATATCGCCTTCAACCATGGCGGCGGCGTTCATTGCCTGCCCACGGGGTGCTGGCGCGAGGGTGAGTTTCTTTATATTCACGGCGCCGGGAATTCACGCTTGATGCGGGCGTTGCTTACGGGAGAATGCGCGGTGTGTGTCACGCATCTGGATGGGCTCGTGCTGGCCCGTTCCGCGTTTCACCACTCGATGAATTACCGTTCGGCGGTGATTTACGGGCGTTTTTCCGAGGTTGAGGATCCCGAGGATAAAAAGGCCGCGTGCGCCGCGCTCATCGAATTCATCAGTCCCGGCCGTTCGGCGCTCGTCCGGGCGCCGAACGCGGCCGAGCTTTCGGGCACGCTCATTCTACGCCTGTCTCTGGCGGAGGCCGTCGCGAAGATTCGCGATGGCGGCGTCGAGGATGCGGAAGAGGATCTGGGCGTGCCGGTCTGGGCCGGCGTGGTTCCGCTGGCAGTCCGTGCCGATGCGCCGTTGCCGGATTCCGGCTGCGGGGACCATGCTCCGGCCGCGCTTCCGGCGTTCATTCGCGACTGAGCGAAGCACGCCGCGCGGGATATTTTCCATGTTTCCGCGCGCCGGGGCGTCCGTGACGCGGCTGGGCAGCAGCACACATCCGCGCGGATGTTTTTCCGTAAAATGATGAGATAACCGGCACATATGGCCGATGCCGGTAACGGGTGTGTGAATCGCACCGGGATTCCCGTTTTTATTCTTCCGCCGTAGGTGCTTTCTTTGCCGTATCCGTGGTATTCGCCGCTTCGCCCTGGGCCGGCGCCTGCTGCGCCGGGTCCTTGCCGAAGCTGAACGAGTAGAACAGGTCGAGCGCGTTGTCGCTGCCGGCGCGGCCGATCAGCGACAGGCTGCGCGAGAGCTGGACCGTCAGCTTGATGATGCTGCCGGCTGAGGTCAGCGATTGTTCGTAGGCGAGGGAGGTGTTGTTGGAAAGCCTTTTGCCGACGGTGACGAGCTGGTCGGTGTTGGTGGTGGTGTTGGAAAACCCCTGCGTGCTGGCGACCCGGCTGGTGCCGGTGCCGTCCTGGCCGCTCAGGGAGCCGGAACGGACGCCGATCTGGTCGATGCCGAGGGAGCGCTGCATTTCGCGCACCGGGCCGCTGCCCTGGCCGAGCAGGTCTCCGGCGGCGGAAAGCAGCAGCGCGGCATCGCCGCCCGCGCCGGTTTCCGGGGCGCGGCCGAGGATCATCCAGGAAAGTTTTTCGGTATCGGGAACGTTCGGGCTGGAGACGAGCTTGACCTTGGGTTTCTGCACGGTGCCGCCGACTTCGACGCCGGCCTCGACCGGCTGGTTGCGCCGGATGGCGCGGATCGAGAGGACGGGATTGTCGATCGGGCCGTTGAAGGTGAAGATGCCGCGCTCCAGCACGAGGCTGACGCCGTAGGCGTCGAACGTGCCGCCGAAGGCGCGGATGGTGCCCTTGGAGTAGAGCGTTCCGGTTTTGTCGGCGGCTTCGGCGGTGATTTGCAGCTTGCCGGCCAGCCGCGTGTCGACGCCGGCGCCGTGGAACCACAGGGCGCGGCCGAGATCGGCTTCGAGGTTGAGATCGAAGGGGATCGGCGGGTTTTTTTCCGTTTCGCGGCCGCGGACGACAACGTCGTCGCCGAGCTTGGGCGCGGCGGCGGGCGGCAGTTCGAAATAGCCGGCGTCGGCGGCGATCTTGCCTTTCAGCCCGAAATGTTTTTCGGAGAAGGCGACATCGCCCTTGCCGGAGAGCACGAGCCAGCTATCGGGTTTCTGCATGACGCCGAAGCGGTCGAATTCCCAGGACAGGTCGCCGCGCCCGCCGATCAGATCCATTTCGCCGGAGGCGGTGATTTTCCCCGGGGTCGCGGAAAGGGCGGCGTAGCCGATGCGCTGGTCGCGGGGTTCCTGCGCCAGCGGCGAGTTGAAGCTGAACTGGTCAAGGCGCAGGCGGCTGTTGTCGAGGCGGAGCACGATCTGGCCGTCGCGCAGGTTGGTGCCGAAGTCGACGCGGCGCACGGTCAGGTTGTTTCCGGCCAGGACGCCGGTAAGGGCCGGTGCCGCCGGGGTGCCGCCGAGCTGGAAGGCGCCGCTGACGCTGCCGCGGATGCGCAGGTTGCGGTCGAAGACGGGGCCGATGCCGGAGAGTGAGGGCAGGGCGACATTGAGCGCGCCTTTCCAAGCCGCGTCGCGTTTCGGCGTCCAGCCGTTCACAGGGTCGAGCGTGAATTCGAATTCGCCGTCGATGGCGCTGTCGTTGACTCCGGTGACTTTGGCGACGGCGGCGACACGGTTGGCCTTGACGGTCAGGTCGGCGGTCAGCGCCTTGATGTCGGGCGTCTGGATTTCGGTGCCGCGCCGTGTCTTGATCGTGGTCGCCTGTTCCGGGAGAAGGCGGCCGGAAGCGTATTCGAAGTGAGCGCGTCCCGTGGCGCCGGAAGCCGCGTCGGCGGCGAGATTCAGATCCCAGTCGCCGTTGAAGCGCAGCGTACCGGCGGCGCTGTTGAGCCAGCCCAGCGGCAACTGCACGAGGCGCCCGCGGGTGGCGATGTCCTTGCCCAGGCGCAGGAGGCCGATTTCGATCCGGCCCGGGGTGTAGTCCCTGGCGCCGGCTTTTTTCGTTTCGCCGCAGGGCGAGAATGCGCCGGCATCGAAGTTGGCCGCTTCGAGGGTGAGCACGTTTTGCCGCCAGGAAAGCGGCGCCGGAGCGGTGAGGGCAAGGCCGTCCATCTGCCGCGGGTCCGATTCACCATTGTTCGCGGTGCCATTGTTCGTGGCGCCGTTCTTTGCAGCGCCGTTTTTCGTGTCGCTCTCCGCGCCGCTCTCCGCACCATTTTCCGTTTTCCGCACCGCGCGGCAGGGCGCGAAGCGGCCGAAATCGGCACGGCTCAGTTTGCCTTGCCATTGGCCTTCGGCATCGAAACCGCCGTCGAGCGTTACCGCCAGTTGCCGTGAATCCTGCGCCGATGCGGAAGGAAGGCGCGCGTTCAGCATCCAGGTCTGCGCATTGCGTTTGCCGTCGGCGACCAGCGTGACGACATTGGCAAGCACGCGCTTGTTGGCGCCGGCCAGTTGTTCGAGCGCGAGATTGAGTTGCAGCGCGCCTTCGTTTCCGGCTTCGACGCGTCCGCCGGCGGAGAGGTTGGTCAGCCGGGTGCCGTCGGGCAATTGCAGTTTCGGCACGGAGAGCGACAGGGTTGCTACCGGCTGCGCGCGCGTGCCGCCGACGGAGAGGTTGGCGTTGCCCGCGCCGGAGAATCCGAACAGGTCCAGGCCCGGCGCGTCGAGGACGAGCGTCAGCGTGTCGCCGGGGGCGCCGAAGGCGCCGTGGGCGGAAAGCTTGTTGCCGCCGATTTCCAGTTTGATGTCGGTATCCGAAACGCGTCCGGCATGCAGCCGCAGATGTCCGCCGCCGCCGACATTTTGTTTGTTGAACGTCGAGGGATCAAGCGCGAGATCGAGTGCGAGAGAGAGTTCGGGATCGAGCGTGCCCTGGGTTTTGATCCGGGCGCTCAGGTCGGCGGCGGGGGCCTGGACGAAGCGGCTCGGGTCGAAATGTTCCAGCTTGCCCTCGAAGGAAAAGCTTTTCGGCGCCGCGAGCCGGAATTGGCCGGCGGCGGCCAGCCGCGCTTCCCGCGCCGCCAGTGTCAGCGATTCGATATTCAGGTTCTGGCCGTGATAGTTGAGTCGGGTGGAAACGGAGAAGCGCGGGTCGCTCAGCGTGGCTTCGAAGGTTTCGCCCCGGTCGTCGTGGGAGTAACGCAGCGGTCCCGAGAGCTGGGTCGGCTTGAGCCGGGCATCGAGCGCCAATGCGTCGATGCCATGTGCCTGGCCGCTGAAATCGACCTTGCCGGCTTCGTAATGGCCGCTGCCTTCAAGCCGGCCGCCGCCGCGCAAGGCGGCGCGCGCGTCGCGGAAGACGATGCGGTCGGCGTTGCCCGCAAGCGTGAGGTGCAGTGCGGCAACCGGCAGCGCACCGGCATCGATGGTGCCGGGGGCGTGGTTTTCGATGGCGACGGCGGCGGTGAACTCGGGGGCGGCGGATTCGGGGGGAGCGGCAGGAGCAGGTTCGAGAGGGAGCTTCGCATTGCCGGTTTTTTTGTTGCCGGATTGTTCCGTTGTCGAAGGCGGAGCGGTTTTTGCCTGCGTGTCGCTTGTGGGGGAAGCCGTCGGCGTGATGTGGGCGACAACATCGAGCGTCGCACGCGGCGCGCCTTCGACCCAGGTGGCGGGATCGATGCCGAAGAGCTTGACGTCGGCGACGGTCAGCGGCATCGGCGCCAGCGGTTCGATCCGCGCCGTGCCTTCTCCGCGGATGGTGCCTTCGGCCTTGGCGGCGAGGTTGAGTTTTTCCAGCGGTCCGGCGGCGGTGAGCGCCAGTTGGAACGGGTATTCGCCGCCGCCTTCGAGCCGTGCGCGGGCATCGAGCTGGAACGGGGCATGGCCTTCAAGGGTAGCGTCGAGCCCGGCGCGGATGCGCTCGAAACTCAGTGCGAGTTTTTCGATGCGGTGCCGCGTCCCGTCGCTTTCGGCGCGCGCCGTGATCGCGGCGATTTCGATCGGCGCCGCGTCGACGGCGGAGCGCCATTGCAGAAGGTCGACGCGCAGCGCGTCGATGACGACGCCGAGCGGCAGCGAGAGATCGGCGGGCAGGCTCGGCGGGGTATCCGACGGCGGAGAGACGATATCGACGAGCGCGGCGGAAAGTTCGGCGATTTCCACCCGGTCGCGGTGGAATGCGCGCCAGGTGAGCCGGACGTCGCGCAGGACGAGGCGGAAGGTGGCGGGGGTGGGGGTGGGGGTGGAAGAGGCGGAAGCAACGGGCGGAGAGGAAGGCGAAGGAGGCGAAGGAGGCGAAGGAGGCGAAGCGGGGATTTCAGCCTGCGCGCCGACGGCCGGGGGAGTTTCGGATGTTTTTTCTTCCCAGCGTATTTCGGAAAGGTACAGGCTGTCGGTCAGCGTGCCCTGCGCCGGCCCGAAGCTCAACCGTCCCGCCGTGACACGGTGCGCGATGGCGAATGCGGTATCCCGCCCCGATTCGGTCGTCAACAGCCAGGCCGCCAGCGCCGCCAATAACAGCAGAAGAAGCGGCAGCGCTGCCAGCAGCGCC
Organism: Rhodocyclaceae bacterium; assembly: GCA_031556405.1. Lineage (GTDB taxonomy): Bacteria > Pseudomonadota > Gammaproteobacteria > Burkholderiales > Rhodocyclaceae > WQZF01. Next base: position 526 of record JAVBTC010000053.1, on the reverse strand, counting down.
CAGCGGTAGCGTCGCCGGTGTCGGCGCCGTGGTGGGGAAGGAGGTGGCGTGTCCGCGGCTGGAGAAAGATTGGGGGGTGAAGCGGACATGGGCAAGGATGCGGTTCCGGAAGATACAGGGGAGAGATTGGAGGGATGGCGGATATTTTAATTTCAAATCGGATGCGGGCGGAAAGAGAAATGAAATCGGGATGGAGGAGAGATGAAGGAAAGAGGTGTGGAGAAATGGTTGTTAAATAATTATTTATTGTAACTGGCTACAGTAATTATATAAAAATTAATTTTATAATGGAATTTTTACGATGGGAAAAATCGGATTACGGTTGTCTCATTACCAGCGAAAGAAGGCGGCCGTTTTTTGCAGGAAATGAGCGCCGAAGGATTGTTCCTGGATTCCCGCCTGCGCGGGAATGACGAAGTTTTTTCGTTTCGTGCAGGCAATGACGTCCTGCGTAGCCGATACGCTGATAAACGCTGCGGTCCATCATTTTTCGTCATTCTCCGTCATTCCCGCGCAGGCGGGAATC
>JAVBTC010000066.1:0-4058 GCA_031556405.1 Rhodocyclaceae bacterium | reverse complement strand
GGAATAGCGGCTGCCGTGGAACATTTCCTGCCACTGCCGCACCATGCCGAGATAACGGTTGTTCAGGTTGACGATCTTGATCGGCAGACGGAACTGCTTGGCCGTCGACAATTCCTGGATACACATCTGGATCGACGCCTCGCCGGTAATGCACACCACCGTTTCACCGGGATTGGCGAACGACGCGCCCATCGCGTACGGCAGGCCGACGCCCATCGTGCCCAGGCCGCCTGAATTGAGCCAGCGGCGCGGTTTGTCAAAGCCGTAATACTGCGCCGCCCACATCTGGTGCTGTCCGACGTCGGAAGTAACGATGGCGTTGCCGCCGGTGATTTCGTGCAGTTTCTGCACGACATACTGCGGCATGATGAGATCGGAATCCTGCTTGTATTTCAGGCACTTCTTGTTCCGCCACTCGCCGATCCGCTGCCACCAGTCGGCCGTCTGAGCCTCCGGCGGTTTCGTGTTGTCGAGCTGCGCATACAACTCTTCGAGCACGTCGCACACGTTGCCGACGATCGGCACATCAACCTTGACCCGCTTCGAAATCGACGAAGGATCGACGTCGATATGGATGATCTTGCGCGGCTCTCCGGAAAAATGCGCCGGATTACCGATCACGCGGTCGTCGAAACGGGCGCCGATGGCAAGCAGCACGTCGCAATGGTGCATCGCCATGTTCGCTTCGACGGTACCGTGCATGCCGGGCATGCCCAGATTGAGCGGATCGCTCGCCGGAAACGCGCCCAGCCCCATCAGCGTATTGGTCAGCGGATACCCCAGATGGCGCGTCAGGCGCGTCAGCACGTCGGAGGCATTGGACAGAATCGCCCCGCCGCCGACGTAAATCATCGGCCGCCTGGCCTTGGCGAGCAGCGTCGCCGCTTTTTTGATCTGTCCCGAATGCCCCTTCGACACGGGATTGTACGAACGCATCTGCAGCTTTTGCGGATATTCGAACGTGCATTTGGCGGCGGTCACGTCCTTCGGAACATCGACCACCACCGGCCCGGGACGGCCGGTCATCGCGATGTGGAACGCCTTCTTGATCGTCTGCGCGAGCTCGCGCACATCCTTGACCAGAAAATTATGCTTAACACAAGGACGCGTAATGCCGACCATGTCGACTTCCTGGAACGCATCCAAGCCGATCGCCTGTGTCGGCACCTGGCCGGAAATCACGACGACGGGAATCGAATCCATGTACGCGGTGGCAATGCCGGTCACCGCATTGGTGGCACCAGGACCGGAAGTCACCAGCGCGACGCCGACCCGCTGCGAGGAACGCGCGTAGGCGTCGGCGGCATGCACGGCGGCCTGCTCGTGCCGGACAAGTACATGCTTGATCTGCTGCTGTTTGAACAGCTCATCGTAAATATGCAAAACCGCCCCGCCCGGATAGCCGAAAATATGCTCGACCTTTTCTTCCTGCAGGCACCTGATTAGAATCTCAGCACCAGTTATCATCTCGTTTACCGCCTACCTGCCTTGCTTGGTTAATAAATCACTGAAAAGCTCATAACCTTATCGGTTTCCATACCGATTGGTCAAGGTATGGAAACCGGGCGCCCCGTCGAATGACCGGTGAATGCTCCATACGCGGCCATCCGGTATTTTCGCGGCGCCACTGAAAAAGCGGCGCGAAATGGCGAACGCTTGATGAGTATCCTTGCATCGCACATCCATCCCCACCCCAAGAGGATTTCGTTCTGGCCACTCATCGCGAACTTTCGGAATTCCTCGCAGCAGTGGAACGGCGTGCTTTCAAGCAGGCGGCGTATGCCGTGCGCGACGACGAATCCGCGCTCGACATCGCACAGGAAGCGATGATGCGGCTCTCCGAGAAATATGGCGACCGGCCGGCGGAAGAGCTGCCGCCGCTCTTCCAGCGCATTTTGCAGAACGCGATCCGCGACCATTTCCGCCGCAGCAAGGCGCGTTCGTTCTGGACGACGTTTTTCTCGGCACTTTTACCTTCCTCGCATGATCCAAACGAGGAGGATGCCGACCCGCTGGACATCCTCGAAACGCCCAATACGGGAAAACTCGCGAAAACCCCGCACGAGGCGTTTGAACAGGCGGAAATTCTCGCTATCATCGAGGATGAAATTGCGCGCCTGCCCACGCGTCAACGCCAAGCCTTCCTGTTGCGTTACTGGGAAGACATGGATGTTGCCGAAACGGCAATTGCGATGGGATGTTCGGAGGGCAGCGTGAAGACACATTGTTCGCGCGCCACGCACACTCTGGCGGCGGCATTGAAAGATAGAGGAATCACCTTATGAACGAACTGCATTTCGGTCTCAGGATCAGGCAATACCTGAACCGGGGAGCGCGGGATATCGAACCGGCGTACGCGGAACGGCTCCGGGCCGCGCGCGAATTGGCGCTCACGCGGCAAAAGGCGCCCGCCGCCGTGCATTTTCCGGCACACGTCGGCGCCGGCCCGGCGTTTACGCATCCCTTCCATTCCTTCCGCCTTCCGTTCGCGGCGTCACCGCGCCACGCGTTGCTGGCGCTATTTTTCTGCATCGGCGCTACCGTCGGATTGTATTGTTACTCCGATTACCGCATCAGAGAAGCGGAAGAAATCGATATTGCCCTGCTCGCCGACGACATGCCGGTAGAAGCTTTTGTGGACAAGGGCTTCGAGGCGTGGCTCAACAATTCGCCGCAACGCTGAGTCGAGCGGAAATCCGGAACCCGCTCCGGCCTCCAGTCCGGATGCCGTTCCGGATTTTTTTCCTCGCCCTCTGCGTCCCCCTTTGCGTCCTTTTCACCGCCCTGTTCGCGGCCGCTTCCGCGCGCGCGGATTCCGCCGCGATGGAAGTGATGACGCCGCCGCAGCCGCGCTGGATAGAACTCCGCCCCGAACAGCAGGCCATCCTGGCGCCGCTGGCCAGCGAATGGAACCTGATGGAGAACGCGCAGCGCAAAAAATGGCTCAATATCGCCACGCGTTATCCCAAGATGAAACCCAGGACACAGCAGCGGATACAGCAGCAGATGCAGGAATGGGCGCGCCTGGCGCCGGAGCAACGCGAGGACGCGCGGAAAAAGTTCCAGCAGTTCAAGAACCTGCCGCCGCAGGAAAAGCAGGCGGTACGGAAAAAATGGGAGGAATATCAAAAACTCCAGGAAGCCGAACGGCAGGCAAAAAACAACAGTAGCCGCGGCAATGCCGCTCCAATGACGCCGCCGGGTACGGCGGGCATACCCACGGGAACCTCCACGGCTTCTCCCGGCGACGGCGCCATGGAACCGGCAACTGCTCCGGAACCGCTTCCGGAGGCGGGGCGTTCCCGCCCGCCCGCCGGAAATGCCTCCGAACCGATGTCCGATACGCCTTTCACTCCCGTATTTCCCTCTTCTCCCGCACCGTCTTCCGGAAATCCATGACACCCCCCGCTGCCGTATCGCCATCTCCTTCCTCTTCCACCCCTCCTTCCATACTCCGCCGTCTCGCCAGCATGCTGTACGAGTCGGTGCTGCTGTTTGCGGTGCTTGCGTTTCTGTTCCTGCTGCCGCACATCCTGCTCGGCGCCTTTGCCGAAGTACATGCGTCGCACTGGGCGATCAAGGCGCACTTCGTTCTTGTGCTGATGCTTTATTTCGTCTGGTTCTGGTGCCATGGAGGACAGACGCTGGCAATGAAAACCTGGCGCCTGCGTCTGATCGACGCCAAGGGCGCGCCGCCGTCCGTCGGCATGGCGCTGCTGCGTTTCGTGTTCGCCTGGCCCAGCGTGATGCTGTTCGGCCTGGGCATTTTCTGGGCGCTGATCGACCGCGACCGGCAATTCCTGCATGACCGGCTCGCCGGCACGCGGATTGAATCCGTGCGGCGCTGATGTTCCTGTTATCTGAAACAATCTGCCGCGCCTTTCGCACACTTCGGAACATTCTCGGTTCGAATCAACGCATTTGCGTGGGCACGCTACGTTTTACCCACGTGGAAATTTATATCCATATCCTCAAGGCAGGAAAAATTCCAATTTTACATAATAATTATTATTCAAAACCCCCTACAAAAGCCAATGTATATTTAATTAAAATTGGAA